>JAQZCZ010000119.1 GCA_028751095.1 Euryarchaeota archaeon Ods01
ATCACGGGAGTCCTTGACATACCTTTTTCTCTGCGTGTCGCTCACTTAACGGTACCGACGTCTCTGAATACCGCGCGCACCCCTTCGTCTCGGGTGGTTCCGTAGTAATTAGCCCGGTGGTTTTTACGCCGCGCCGCCTACTCGCCGTAATACTTATATACAGTTGACCATTATAACACGGTACTGTCGCAGAGGTGACAGTGTACAACAATGACAGAGAAAAAGAAACCGCAAGGTGAGTATTCGAAGAAGAGATTGGCTGGTGTCGCAGGACTTGCGTCGACCCTACTCGTTATCGCGCTCGTATCGTTCCTAAGCGTCGGTATGGTTGGCGCAGCTCTCGGTGTGGGCATCGGGGGCTTCGTCGCCAACTTCGACGACGTTGAGTACAACGATGGAGACGCAGAGATTTATCCCGTTCTTGGTGAACAGCCTGCGTGTGACGAAGCGCCCCAGATAGAGGCGAATCTTGGCGGTGAGGCAACCCTGAACGACGGCGTTGAGTTCATGAAGGACCTGCCGCTACCTGAAAGCGCTTTCGATGCCGATGACTTCGCCCGTATCACCATCGTCGCTGACGCCGGTGACGGAATACAAGTTGACGACCTCACGCTCCGTCTAACGGCGCTTGAGACGGCTAACCTATCGCTCAGCGAAGCGGACATCGGTGAGAATGCGTACGGCCAAGGTGACCTTGACGACGAAACAGAGGCTGCCGACGCTTACAGTGACACCGACACCGGAGCCTCGGGCGCTGAGTTCGGCATAGAAGCCGACTCGTTCAACCTGCCTGAAGGCGGTTCCGCTGCGGCTCACTCCGTCTCGTTCAGCGAAATCGACCTGACGGAGCTTAACCTCTTCGTCCAGATACTCAACGAAACCAACGCTGACTCGCACGGTTCCGTTGAGCGCGTCATCGACCCCGACGACCGTGACTGCGCTTCGCTCGCTGAAGCCAGCACCTCGGACGATGCTGACGACCTAAGCACGGCTAGCGGCGGAACGCAGCTCGCCGAATAAACGCACAGTAGCGTAGAAACAACCAGCGACGACCGGTAGTCACGCGACGTTATTCTCTTGTCGCTCACACCCCGTAGCGACAGCTATACCGTACCAAGGAGTTATATATGATTGTACGTTACTGTATGTACCCAAGGGCATAAGATGGCAGAGGGTGAAAGAGACAAACCGCCGATTCCGCGCCCGGGGACGAGTCTCCGTCCCGAACAGGAAGACGACGAGGACGAACCCGTTCCGGGCGCAGTCTCCCGTCGCCGTTTCGGCACGGCTATGGGCGTCGCCTCGGCAGTCTTCGTCTTCACCGTTATCTCCTTCATCGGCGTCGGAACCGTAGTCGGCGCGACTGTCGGACCCGGTATCGGTGGATTCGTCGCCAACTTCGATGATATCAGCTATACCGACGGCGAAGCCGAAATCTACCCTGTCTTGGATGAACATCCCGCGTGTGACGGCGCGCCCCAGATAGCCGCGACGCTCACGGGCGATACGACGCTCGAAGGAGACGTCGAGTTCTACAAGGACCTACCGCTACCCGATGTCTTCGAAGACGAACAGATAGCCCGCTTCTCTATCGTGGCGGAGGCACCTGACGGAGGTATCGAAGCCACCGACCTTAGCCTCCGTCTCACCGCGCTCGCCGCCGAGGAAATCGAACTCGGTGATACGAATATACGTGAGTTCGGACCCGACGACTACGAGGTCGACGGCGACGAAAACGACTCCTTCGCACCCTATCAGGAAGCCAACCTCGACCTTGACGAAGACCCCGACCCTGAGGTGGTTCCCGAGTTCGGTATCGACTCCGACCTCTTCATCGTTGAGGATGGAACCGCCGCCGCTCACCATGTCTCACTCGGCTCAATCGACCTCGTTAGCCTAAACCTCTTCA
>JAQZCZ010000128.1 GCA_028751095.1 Euryarchaeota archaeon Ods01
ACGTGTATATCCGGATAGCCGTCGTTCGTCAGGTCAACGAAGGATGTCGCCAACGACCACGCTTCACCCTCTATGCCTGCCTCATCCGTGGTCTCGTCAAAACCGTCGCAGTCCCCCGCGAAGAGACGGTTGGTGTTTCCGTTATCTTCGTCTATACTGACGTCTAAAGTGTCGTGTCCTATCGGCCTATTTTGGCTCCAGTCGTTTGCCTGTATCACGAATAGGTCGGGACAGCCGTTCCCCGTGTAGTCCGCGGCTGAAGCACCGCGTACGCTTTCATATCTGTCAGGTAAGCCGACATCGGATGCTTCGAAGGAACCGCCTACGTTTTCGAGAAATACCGACCTCTCATCGCCGAGCAGGTATAGGTCCTCGTATCCGTCGTTGTCGTGGTCAAAGAAGAGCGCGGCGGTTGGAGAGACGTTTAGCTCGGATAGATGGTCGGTTCGGACGAATCCATCTCCGGTGTTACAGAATAACGCCACCGACTCTGACTCGTTACCGAGAAGAAGCAGGTCGGTCCTTGTATTCAGATTGTAGTCGGCGGCGTAGACACCTGCAACCGCCTGTCCCTCTGTGGATATTACCTCGTTGTCCCCTGAATACGACAGCCCTCTCTCAAGACCGTTTTCAACAAACATCGTTTCGGATTCGTTGATTGGGGAAGAGTACGCCGTCTCATCAGGGCATCCGTCACGGTCAGCCTGCGCGTACGTCTCTGTTCCTTCGTCAGATACCGGGCTAAACCCTATCGCAAAGACAGAGACACCAAGAACTAGGGATAGCGCAAGAAGAACTGAAACCGTAACCCCGAATCTCATATCTATTTCTGTTTTTCCCTTACCCTGTCCGCCAGTCGTCGAGGTACGTCTCGGACGTGTCACCGCCCGACTCTAAGCCGACGCGCCCCGTGTCGTACTCGGTGGTGAAGGCGTTCATACTGTCGAGCTGGTTGCCGTTCGAGTCGAGGACGGCGACGTATATCCTGCTCGTGGGGTCGGACCCGCCGACGACGGCGTTATCGTCAGTAACGACCTGTTGCGGACCGAAGTCGACGACGACCTGATACCATTCGCCTTGGTCGAGGTTGACATCCATCGTAGTGAGGGTGTCGGAGTCCTCGTTGAGTATCATCTGGTTGTTATCGGTCTCCGTGACGACCTCGTAGCCTTGGGAGAGGAACGTGTTCTGTGCGGCGAACCAGACGCCCTCGCCTTGG
>JAQZCZ010000038.1 GCA_028751095.1 Euryarchaeota archaeon Ods01
GCGACCGGAACGGTTCAGGGAGACGTAACCGCGGGCGGACTCGTCGGACACAGCCGCGGACGCGCCTCCGTCGTCGAGTCGTACGCGGTCGGCGAGGTCGACGCCGAGTCCGAAGCTTCGGCTCTCGTCGGTCTGTCGTCGGCGGACGAGGAGAGGTCGTACTACGACACCGAAACCACCGGTGAGGATGACCGTTTCGAGTACGGACTCGAAGACCCAGCCGGAACGCCTCTGACGACAGACGAAATGACCGGCTCAGACGCCGCCCAAAACATGGAGGGCTTCGACTTTGAGGAGACGTGGACGACCGACGACGGCTACCCGCGCCATGTCTGGGAGACAGAAGACGTAGGTGACGAAGCCCAAGACGACGGAGCCGGTACTGACGACACCAACACCCTTGACCCTGACCAGCAAGCCGCCCACGACGCACAGACAGAGGCGGACGACGGAACGGACGCCGTCACCGACGATACCGACGAAGGACTCCCCGGTTTCACCGTCTTAGCGGCTCTTGCCGCGCTCATCTCAGCCGCGGCGCTCCGCGCGGACCGAACACCAGAGTATTAAGCCGCGCGTCCGTCGTTAGCGCCATGACACAGCACGTTCTAGTGCCTCTTGACGCGTCGGAGCAGGCGCGGAAAGCCTTCGACTGGGCGCTCGAAGAGTTCGACGACCTTAGTCTCACGATTCTCCACGTCGTTCCTCCTAACGACCCCGGATATCTCCCGGGTGCGAGCGTGGATAAGTCGCCCGAGGACGACGACTACGCCGTCGCTGTCGCCGAGGAGTTCCTCTCCGACTTCGTCGAGGAAGCCGAGAACGCGGGCGTCGAAGCCGAACCGGTCGTCGTTGTCGGCGAGCCGTCGCGTGAGATAGTCGGGTATGCGGAGGAGAACGACGTTGACCACGTCGTGATGGGTAGCCACGGAAGGACCGGCGCTACACGCGTCCTGTTCGGAAGCGTCGCCGAGGACGTTACTCGGCGCTCTCCTACACCCGTCACCGTCGTCCGTTAGCTACCATAACAATCTTTTCTGAGATACGCAAATCGGTAACGGGGAACGCCTCACTCTACTATTATCAGAACTGATACGTTCGGACCTATCCTTATGGGCTATCCTCGGCAACCTACATCTGCATGAGTAACAGAGAACCCGACGGCGTCGCTGAAGCCGCCGCCGAGATGGGTGCCGAGGAAAATGACGCCGCCCTCGGCGCTTTCCGTTGGACCCCCTCCTCGGTACTCGACTATCTCTGTCTCCACCTCTACGAATTCGTCCGGAGCAACTTCCGTTTCGTTGCCGTCGCCGCGGTCGCTTTCGTCGTCCTCACCAACGTCACCGTCGGGGTCGCAGGACTGTTCCTAAACCCCATCATCGGAGCGTTTACCTTTGTCTCACTCATACCCGCGCTGTTCGTCGCGGTCTACGTCTGGGAGTCTAATCCGGCGGACGAAACCTTCTCGGTTGCTGTCTTCTTCACGTACCTGCTCGGCGTCCTTTTTGTCGGACTCGCCTACGTCCTCAACACGGCGGCACAGGGACATTTCGCCGCGGCTCCGGTTCTCGGCACGGCGCTGTTCTTCTTCCTCTTCGTCGCTCCCGTTGAGGAGGCGCTTAAGCTCGCCGCCGTCTACCTGAGCGCCTACGACACCCGTCTGTTCCGCGGCGCTATCGACGGAGCGGCTTACGGAGCCTTCGCCGCTCTCGGCTTCGTGACTGCCGAGAACGCCCTCTACCTCGTCACGGGCGGCGTTCTCGGCGAGACGCCCTTCCTCGAAACCCTAATCGGGCGCGCCGGACTCGGACCCGCCCACGTCATATGGTCCGCGGTCGCGGGCTACTACCTCGGTCTTGCCAAGACGACGCCCGAGTACACGGGTCCGGTCGTCCTCAAGGGTTTCCTGATAGCGTCGGTTCTCCACGCCTCGTACAACACCTTTGTGACCTACCAGCCCGCACTCGTCGAGTACATCGACTTCGCTGTCTCGCCCACAGTCGCGTCGATAGCCCTAAACGCCGTCTTCCTCCTGACCTTCTACGCCGGAATCTGGTACTTCCTCGAAACCCTGATACGGCGTTACAGACGCGCCTACGCCGAACACGGTCTGCCGACGCCCGAGACCTCTGACTCCGAAGGCTCGGGCGCTTCCGACGTTCCGCCTTCCGCCTCGGTGGGCGCGGTCGGCGTCTCGTCTCTCGTCTCTTTCCTCCGCCGTTGAGGAGACACAGAGCGTATATACGGGCGTTCCCATTCTGGTCCATGGAACGAAGGAGATTCGTCAAGCTTGCCGCCGCCGCGTCGGTCGTCACCGCAGGATGCCTCGATGACGACCCCGAGGAAGAACCTCCCGAAGCCGCCGAGTTTGGCTACGAGAACTGGCTTCCCGCCGGCGGCTACTCGCGCGTTGGATACGCCGACCTCGAACGTATGCGTGAGGACGGCGGACTGTCGCGCGACGGCGAGACGCGGACGGTTGTCGGCGACTCGGGCGTCGACTACGCAGATATCGACGCCTACCTCTCGGCGGACGGCGACCGTAGCTTCGTCGCCTTCTCAGGTAGCTTTTCCGACGACCTTGCCGAAGACTTCTCGGACGCCCTCGACGACTCGGAGACGACCGACGACCGCGGCTTCACCGTTGTGACCGGAACCGTCGAGGGGGTCGGCTTCGAGGTCGCAGTCTCCGGAGACGCCGTCGTTGCGGCGGGTGAGGGCGACGCGACCCGCGTACTCGACGCGGCTTTCGGAGAGACGGACCGTCAAGCCGAAGACGACGAGGTAATCGGCGAGCTTTCCGACTTCGCCGAGGACCCCTTCGCGGTCGTATTCAACTACGGACCCGGGACTGTCTACCAGTTTGCCGACGCACGCGAGGACGGACCTGTCTTCGTCGAGGTCTCCGACTTCTTGGACGAGGATGAGGCTGAGGAGTACGAGTATCCTGGAGAAGAGTACGACGACGTGAACGTTGAACGCGACGGGACGATGGTCGTCATAGAGACCGAGGATACGATGAGCGGCGTCGAAAGCCTGTTCCTCGGCGACAGCGGTATACTGCCTTAGCCTTCGACCTTCTCGCCCACCCTTTCGAGCGTCTCGATACCCTGAACCTCCTCGCGCATCAGAGGAACGCGAACAATCTCTAGGTCGGCGAACTTCTCCTCGGCGTCCTCGATATTCTTCCTCTGGACCTCCCACCGGTCCTGACAGAACTCGCAGTCCTCGTTCACGTCCTCCATCACCTTGTTGATGACGACGGTCCGGACAGGAATCCCGAAACGCGAGAGACGTTCGACGAGGCGTTGTGTTTCGAGGACAGCCATGCTTTCGGGGATGGTGACGACGCGGAAGTCGGTGTAGTCGGGGTCCATGAGCTTCGCACGGACGCGCTCGATACGTTCCTTGAGGGATTCGAGCTTGTCGTACGCAGGCTCCTCGTCGTCTTCGCCACCAAGGAGACCCTTGAACGAATCAACGACGCCCTGTATCTGCGACCGTATACGGACGAGCCTCCCTATCATCGAGTCCATGACCTCGGGAAGCTGGAGGAGACGTAACGTGTGTCCGGTCGGGGCGGTGTCGAATACGATGTAATCCCATCGGTCGGAGTCCATGTACTCCATGAACTTGTACATCGCCGCCGCCTCGTCGCTTCCCGGGGCGTCCATGGCGTCGTCGAACAGACCCCCCATGCCTTCGCCGATTTCGTCGGCGTCCAGACCCAGTCCCGCGCCGACGCCGCCGAACAGCTTCTCAGGTACGCTCTCGACCGTATCGCGGTACTCGTCCATCGCCGCCTCGGGGTCGACCTCGACCGCCCAGAGTCCGTCGTATATCTCCTCGGGTTCGGACGACACGTCGGTGTCGAACGAGTCGGAGAGCGAGTGTGCGGGGTCTGTCGAGACGACGAGAGTGTCGTAGCCCTCGCGCGACAGCTTGTACGCCGTCGCGGCGGCACAGGTCGTCTTTCCCACGCCGCCCTTGCCGCCGTACAGTATATACTTCGTCATCTGTTCAGGCGTATGCGACGCCGACGTATGTAGTTAAGGGGACAGGGTCAGACCGCGCAGGTTGCCCCATTCGGCGGAGCCTTCGACACGGTTGATGAGAGCCTCGGGTCCGAGTTCAAGGAGGAGAACGTCCGACATGTCGCACGCTCCTCGGAGGTAGTCGTCGGCTTCCAGTGCGACGAGGCACATCTCGACCTCTCCTTGGAACATCTCGTCGAAACGCTCGCGGCTGTACAGAAGCTTACCAAGCGCGCGCCGTGAACCCGTCTCAAACGCCGTCTCGACCAGCAGGAGTTCCTCTTCGTCTTCGCCACGGAATACGAGGTCGACGGACGTATCCGCCGTCTCTAGGTCGATATGCTCCCACGACTCTTCGAAGGTTACGTCGGGGTAACGTTTGATGAGGTTACGCACCTCGTCCTCGTTCAGGATATGCGAGTCGATAGACGAGAAACGGTCTACAAGACGTGACAGCGTCACCGAACTCATCTCTACGTCGGAGCTACGTATCTCGGCGAGAAGGCTCTCGAAGCCGTTATGGGTCACACTGGGGTCGTCGGTTTCGACGTACGCCCCTTTGTCGCTCGCCCACGCCTCGTACGCTACGATAGCGTCTTCGAGACGGACTTCCTCGCCGTCTGAGACGGGGGTGCTGAGGTGTTTTCCTTCCATGGTACCGACGAAAGCGCCTACCGTTAAATCCTTTCCCCCGCAGATAATACGGAGGGACGACGTACGTCTGACATGGATATCGATGAGCATAACGACGAGATACGTTCGTGTACGCGTTGCCGTCTCAGCGAGAACAGGACACAGGCTGTCCCGAACCAAGGCGACCCCGACGCCGACGTAATGCTCGTCGGCAAGATGGTCGGATACGCCGACGACGACGTCGGGCTTCCGTACCAAGGAGAGGCGGGCAATATACTCGACCACGTGCTCGAAAATGCGGGCGTGACGCGCGACGACGTTTTCCTGACCAACCTCACGCGGTGCTATCCGCCCGAGAGCCGTAACCCGAGGACCGACGAACTCGACCGGTGCGCGTCCTACTTCGAACGCGAACTCGATATCGTTGACCCCGACGTAATCGTCGCCCTCGGTAAGCTCGTTGCCGAACGTCTCTTGGGTAGGGACGTTAGCGTCGAGGAGGAACACGGCACGCGCCATACGTACAACACGCTCACATACCGAGGCGAGGTCTTCGTGACCTACAACGTCGGCGCGGCTACCTACGAAGCCGAACTCCGCGACGTAATCGCCGACGACATCGCCGCCGCCCTCGGTTCGGTGTAGAAAGCCTTATTTGGAGGAAACCCCAATCCCGACTGTCGACATGACAGAAGGTACGGTTAAGTTCTTCCACGACAGGAAGGGCTACGGTTTCATAGAGCGGAACGATACCGACGACGACGCGGACGACGACGTTTTCTTCCACATGGAGGACGTTGGCGGACCTGACCTCGAAGAAGGCGAGGAGGTTCGCTTTGAGGTTGAGGAAGCGGACGAAGGTCCGAGGGCAAAGAACCTAGAACGAATCTAAACGCGGACCTCCGCTCTCCGACGGACGGCTAACGCCCGAACTCCGGATAAGGCGGGGTCTTCCTCTTGTGTTCTGAACGCCGGTAAAGACCCAACAGCCGTTGCGCCGTCTCATCGTCTACTCCGGCGGCGTCACGCGCTTCGTCGACGGACGCGTCTTCGTCGAGGTAAGCGACGAAGAAGTCGTCGACTGTACCGTACGGCACCCCGAGTTCGTCCTCGTCGGTCTGTCCCTCCCAGAGTCCTGCCGTCGGCGTCTTCTCTACGATATCCTCGTCGACGCCGAGTTCGCGTGCCACCTCGCGGACCTCTGTCTTGTACAGTCCGCCTATCGGGAGTATGTCGACGCCTCCGTCGCCGTACTTGGTGTAGTAGCCTACGAGAATCTCCGACCTGTTGCCCGTGCCGAGTACGAGTAGTTCCTCTTCGTTGGCGACGAGGTAGTTGTAACACATTCTGACGCGTGCCGCGAGGTTTCCGACGGCTTCCTTACTTTCGGCATCGTACTCTTCGAGAAACTTCTCGACCACCGGCTGTATCTCGATTACGTCGTACTCGATACCGAACTTTTCGGCGTGTCTCTCGGCGTCGCTCATGTTCTCGTCGTCACTGACCTCGCTCGGCATCACGAGTCCGTAGACGCTGTCAGCGCCGAGCGCCTCGACGGCAACTGCCGAAGCGGTCGACGAGTCTATTCCGCCGCTCAGTCCCACTACGACGCCGTCTGCTCCCGCCTCGTCGACCTTCTTGACGATGAAATCCGTCGCCTCCTCGATGTACTCGTCGACCTGTCCGGTTTTGACTTCCATGTCGAAAACCACGGCTTCTCGCGGAATAAGACCTTCGTTTGATGATGAAAACTCCTTTCCGCGACCCGTGTTTAAGCCTCAGACGACGTACCGTGTGCAAACGTTCAACAAAACTCGTAGCGGTACGGCGAACCCTCCTTGACCTTCACCGCTGGGTCGTTCGAGTGGTAGCCGAGGACCGTCGCCACCTCGTGTGGACTCGACACCGAAGCCTCGTCCTCAACCACCTCGTGTATCTGGCTCGCCGTTAACTCCTCGCCTTGGAGACCCTCCTTCTCCACGACACGCAGAATCTTCTCGAACTGCGTATCACGTTTAGTACTCGGGTTCTCCATCGTAGTTGATTTAACCTTCTTAGATATTTATATCTATGTCAGACAACTGTCACACGGAACGTGAACCATTTGGGGTTAGCGCCCTCTTTCTCGTCTGACAGGCTTTAATTCTTCGGGGAACCTGAATTCTTGTACGTCCGATAAGCCCGTCACTAAGCCGCGAGTGGCGCGCTTATCTCCTACCGACGCGACCGCTTCAGTTATACCGGTGGCGTGCAAACCGCCGGTATGCTCTTAGTATACGGCTCGTACGGCTACACCGGAAGACTCGTCGTCGACGAAGCACTCGAACGGGGAACCGATATTGTCGTCGCGGGACGGAACGCTGAGAAGGTAGAGACGCAGGCGGACGAGACGGGTTACGAAGGACGCGTCTTCTCCCTTGACGACCTCGGTGTCGTCCGCGATAACATCGAGGATACAGAAGCCGTTCTCAACTGTGCCGGTCCTTTCTCCGAGACACATCCTACGCTCGTGGACGCGTGTCTCGCCGAGGGCGTCGACTACCTCGATATCACGGGCGAGGTCGATGTCTTCGAACGTCTCGCGGCACTCGACGACGAAGCGCGCGACGCCGACGTGACGCTCCTACCCGGCGTCGGATTCGATGTCGTACCGTCCGACTGTCTCGCCGCGTATCTCGCCGAACGCGCCGAGGACCCGTACTACCTCGCCGTCGGACTACGGTCGATGACCTCTATCTCGCCGGGGACTGCACGGACGGTCGTTGAGGGACTCGGGAAAAGCGGTGTCATACGCCGCGACGGCGAACTCCGCGATGTCCCTGCGGCGTGGAAGACGCGTAATATCGACTTCGGCGACGGAGACGGAACCGTGAGCGCGGTCAGTATGCCGCTCGGCGATGTCTCGACCGCCTACCGCTCGACGGGTATCGAGAACATCGAGGGGTACGTCTCGCTGCCGCGTTCCGCGCGTCTCGCCGCGCGCGCCTCGCGGTATGCCGCTCCTCTGTTACGTACCAAGCCCGCGCAGGCGGCGCTCAAACGTCTCGCTGACGCCGTCGCCGAAGGACCCGACGAGGAGGAGCGCGAGACGGTCAAAGGCTACGTCTGGGGCGAGGTCCGCGGCGAGAACGGCAAGCACGTTGCACGTCTGCGTACGCCTGAGACCTACGCGCTTACGGCGCGTACTGCGTTAGAGGCGCTGGAACGTGCCGACGAGGTTGACGCCGGATTCCAGACGCCCGCAACCGCATTCGGCGCGGAGTTTATCGTCGAGTTCGACGGCGTTGAGCGCGAGGACGTAGACAGCTAAGACAGCCTTTCGACGACCTCTTCGACCCGCTCCTTCGAGGTTCCGGTATATGCGTCGGGGTCCAGAAGCGCCTCAAGGTCGTCTTCGTCGAGCCATTCGGCGATTTCGTCGTCCTGCATCAGCGACTCACGCATCGTCAGCCCCTCGTCGTGTGTGCGCATCGCGGCGCGACGGACCGCCTCGTGCCCTTTCTGGCGTCCGTAGCCTCGGCGCGCTAACTCCATCATCACCGACTCCGCCATATTGACGCCGTCGAGGCTTTCGAGGTTCTCACGTATCTCGTCGTCGTGGAATCCGAGTCCCTCGACGACGTTCGCCGTCCTATTGACGCAGTGGTCGGTTAGGACGCTCGTCTCGGCGAAGACGACGCGTTCGGACGACGAGTTCGTCAGGTCGCGCTCCTCCCAGAGGACGTTGTTCTGCATCTGCGTCTCGACGAAGCCACGGACGACGCGCGCGAGACCACAGACGTTCTCGCTCTTGACCGGGTTCCGTTTGTGTGGCATCGTGCTCGAACCCACTTGGTCGGCACCGAAGCCCTCCTCGACCTCGGCGATTTCGGTGCGTTGCATGTTACGGACGTTCGTGCATATCTTGTCGAGCGTCGTCACGACGTTGCCTAACCAGCCGACGTACTCGGCATGGCGGTCGCGCGCGATGACCTGCGTCGAAATCTCCTCCTCGCGCAGGTCGAGTTCCTCCATCGTGAGGCGCGAAATCTCGCGCGCGTTCTCAGTTCCTCCGACTCCCTCGGTGTCTTCGTCGGCGAGCCGACGAACGAATGACGCCTGCGTCCCGACCGCGCCCGACATCTGTCCCACCTCGACGCGCTCGCGGAGTTCGTCGAGACGGTCGAGATGGCGGTCTACCTCCGACGCCCAGACTGCGAACTTATGCCCCCACGTCGTCGGCACGCCTATCTGTCCGTGCGTCCTTCCGGCGCAGACCGTCTCCTTGTGTTCGTCCGCCTTCTCGACGAGGGCGTCAAGGAGACGTTCGAGGCGTCCCACCAGAATATCGCACGACTCGCGGAGGCGGAGAGCGTCGGCGGTGTCGATGATATCGTTCGAGGTAGCGCCGAAATGTATGTACTCGCCGGCGTCGGGGTCGTCGCAGTTCTCCTCGACGGCGCGTACCACCGCCATCACGTCGTGGTGTATCTCCGCCTCGATTTCCTTGACGCGTTCGAGCGTCACGTCCTCAGCGGCGTCGGCGATTTCGTCTGCGACGCCTTCGGGGATATCACCCGTCTCCTCCTCGGCGCGCGCAAGCGCTATCTCAACGTCGAGCATCCGCCGGAGCTTGTTCTCCTCCGACCAGACGGCGCGCATTTCGTCGGTTCCGTAACGGTAGTCGATAGGGTGGACAGCCATGGTTGACCTCGGACGGGACGGGGCAAAGGGGTTGCGGATACGGCGCGGACGTTCTTGCTCCGTTCCTGCAAAGCCGAACAACCGTTTTTCAGCCTCGGAACGTAGTCTTGGATATGGTAACCAGACGCGGCTTCCTTGCAGGTAGCGTCTGTCGTGCTTCTCCTACTCGTCGTCTCACTCGCGTACGTCGCACAGCAGGCGGACGTAGGGCGCACGCAGTCGGTTCCTGACCGTCCAGACTTATGTGGAAGGCGCGTCAAGCAAAGAACGATGAACTTCGACTACTCTCATCCACGAACCGACGTAAGCTTCGGACGCGGACGGCGCGAAGAGATAGGCGACGTAACGGCGCGCCACGGTGACGACGCACTCGTCGTGACGACACGTAACGCGATGCAGGAGGCGGGCTTTCTTGACGATGTCCTGACTTCGCTCGATGAGGCGGGCGTCGGCGCGACGGTTTACAGCGACGCCGACCCTAACCCGACGGTCGCGGATGTCGTGGATGCCGTCGAAACCGCGGGCGATGCCTCCGTCGTCGTCGCTCTCGGAGGAGGAAGTCCGACGGATGTCGCTAAGTCGGCGGCGCTCGCACTCGCATCGTTCGACGAACCGCCGACGGTCGAGGAGTTCTGGGGGTACGCGTCGGGCGAGCGGCGCGTTGAGGACGCCCTTCCTCTCGTCGCGGTTCCCACGACGAGCGGGACGGGGAGCCACGTAGACCCGTGGGCGGTCGTCACGCGCGCCGACGAACGCGCAAAGGTAGGCTTCGGCGGCGACCCTCTCGTCCCGCGCGACGCTATCGTTGACCCCGAAATCGCCGACGAGATGCCCGAGCGCCTCGCCGCTCTCACGGGCTTCGACGCCTTCTGCCATCTCAACGAGGCGTACGTCGCGCGCGGCAGGAACGCGCTCACCGACGCGCAGGCGTTACGCGGTCTCGAACTCGTCAACCGTAGCCTCCGCCGGTCGGTCGAAGGCTCGGCGGAAGCGCGCGACTCGATGGCGGTCGCCGACACGCTCGCCGGATTCTGCGAGGCGACGAGCGGCGTTATCGCCACGCACGCGCTCGCACACGCGATAGGCGCATACGAACCCGATGTGGCGCACGGACGGGCGCTCGCATCGGTCGCCGCGGAGGTGGCGCGGTACAACGTCGAGAACGGGGACGACGAGACGAAACGGCGTTACGGAGAAATCGCCGAGGCGCTTGACGCGCCCATCGCCGACCGTAAGCTCGACGCGCCGCTCGCGGTCGATGCGTTCGAGGAGCTTATCGCTGACCTCGGTATCGACGTCTCGGTCGGCGAACTCGTGGAAGCGTCACCCGAAGAACTTGCCGAAAACGCCGCGACGTACATGGACGCCGCGACCGCGAACAACCCCGTCGAGGCAGAGGAGGAAGACCTTCTGGAGATACTCGAAGAAGCCTACTAATCGCTGACCTTGTCGTCGGGGACGAGTGCGAGGAACTCGTCGTTGTCCGAAGGGTCGGCGGGACGTATCGTGTAATCGACATCGCGCGGCTCGCCCTCAACCTCCTCGGCGACACGCCGCAGAACTGTCGAGACGTGCCTATCGACTACCGGACGCGCAATCTGTATCAGGCGCTCGGTCGGGAAGAAGTTGAGCGGGTTCGCCTTGCTCGCGCCTTTCGGGTCGTACAGAAGCTCAAGCTCGACATGCGTATGTTCGTCGTCAACCTCCTCGAACCTCCACATTCCGTGGACATCAACGTCCTTCGTCACCTGCCATTCGATATACTCGTTTTCCTCGTAATCGACAAGCTTCGACCGAGCGGTGTAACGTACAATCCACCATTTGAAGTCGATAGCCCATTCGGGATAGTCGCCGTCCTCGACGACGCGTACGCGCTCCACGTACTCGCTGTACTTTCCGTAGTTGTCGAAGTCCATGAAGAAGTCGTAGACCTCGTCAATGGGAGCGTACGACTCGCCCTCGATTATGGCTTTCTTCATCGTGTGGGCGTACGTCGCTCGCACCAAAAAACCCCCCGAAACCGTCCCGCGCCGTGGTCTTTCCTTAGGATTAATGACGAGGGACGCGTTTTGGCGCTTAATGGGACTCGAAGGAAAGACGGTAGTGATGGGCGTCACCGGAAGCATCGCCGCCGTCGAATGCGTCAAGATAATCCACGAACTGCGACGACGAGGCGCTGAGGTATACGTCGTCACGACGGACGCGGCACGTAATATCGTCCACGAATGGGCGCTTGAGTTCGCGTCCGGAAACGAGGTCGTTACTCGTATCACCGGTGATGTCGAACACGTCCGTTTCTGCGGCGGCGTCGAGAGCGACTTCGAGGAGTTCCGGTCGGGCGCGGAGGCGGACCTCTTCCTCATCGCGCCCGCGACGGCGAACACCGTCGGCAAGATAGCGTCGGGTATCGACGACACGCCCGTCACGACGTTTGCGACGACCGCGCTCGGAAGCGGCGTGCCCGTCGCTCTCGCGCCCGCGATGCACGAACCGATGTACGACCATCCCGGGGTCGATGAAAACCTCCAGAAGCTACGTGACTGGGACGTGAACATCATCCCGCCGAAGATAGAAGAGGACAAGGCGAAGCTCGCTGACAAGGAGGATATAGCGACCGAATGCGAACGTATGCTGTCCGAGGGACCGCTCGCCGGAAAACGCGTCGTAATCACGAGCGGACGGACGGAGGAGGCGGTTGACCCGGTCCGTGTCCTCACCACCCGGTCGTCGGGTAAGACGGGGCGGGCGATTGCGAAGGAAGCGTACGTGCGTGGCGCGGACGTTACTCTCGTCCATAACTACGACGGCGAGGTCCGTTACGCCGACGAGCGCCGCGTTGAGAGCGCCGAGGAGATGATAGACGCGACCCTTGACGAGGTTCGTGAAGGATGCGATATATTCGTCTCCGCCGCCGCAATAAGCGACTACACCGTTGACGCGGCGGAGAGCAAGATAGAGAGCGGTCAGGACCTCGTCCTCGAAATGGAGAAGGTCCCCAAGCTTGTCGATAAGGTACGCGATACCGTCCCCGACGCCTTCATCGTCGGCTTCAAGGCGGAAACCGGCTTAGACCGCGAGGCGCTCGTCGATGAGGCGCGCGAGGTGATGCGCCGCGCAGAACTCGACCTGATGGTCGCTAACGATGCGAGCGTGATGGGCGACGATGAGACGCAGGTCGAGGTCGTCACCGAGGACTGGAGCGAGACGGCGACCGGAACCAAACGCGACGTCGCGGGACGTATCCTCGACTCCGTCGAACGCCGTCTGTAGCAACTCTTTTGCGCACCGTTCCCCTTCGTCGCGTATGGAACGCCTGAAGCAGTCGTTGCTCGACGCGCCTATCGTCCGCAAGGAGAAGGACGGCGAGGTCTACGAGTACTTCGTCCATCCCATCACCGACGGCGTGCCGCCGCTCGAACCCGCCGTGATGCGTGAGGTCGTCGTCGGTATTGTCCGCCGCGCCGACGTCGAGAATATCGACAAGATTGTCGCGCCCGAGGCGATGGGCGTCCATATAGGAACCGCCGTCTCGCTCGCGGTCGATGTGCCACTTGTCGTCGTCCGCAAACGGTCGTACGGCTTCGAGGACGAGGTTTCGTTGTCACAGGAGACGGGCTACTCGGAGGGCGATATGTTCCTCAACAGTATTGGCGAGGGCGACCGTGTCCTCCTCGTTGACGACGTTCTCTCAACCGGCGGCACGTTGAGCGCCGTACACGAGGCTCTCGAAACCGTCGGCGCGGAGGTCGTGGATACGGTCGTCGTCATTGAGAAGGGGGAGAAGCCCGCGCTCGGATTCGACGTAAAGTCCCTCGTCCGTGCCGATGTCCGCGACGGCGAGGTTGTCGTGGGCGACGACGTTTAGCTGTTCAGGAACCGCGTCAGCGCCTCTGCCGCGTCGCGTACCTCGTCTGTCCTTACGTACTCGCGTTCCGAATGCGCGACAGGCGCGCCGTCGTCTATTGCTCCCGGTCCGAAGACGACGACCGGCATATGTTGAGCGAGGTAGGACGCTTCGGTCGCCGCGCCGAACGGACGGAGGCGCGTCTCGCCGACGACCGCCTCGACCGTATCACGTAGACGCTGTACGTTTCTGTCGTCCTCGTCGGTGCGGAACGCCTCTAGAAACGGCGTCGGGCGGTCGGCGAGATTTACGTCGTACTCGCATCCAACGCCGTCGAGCGTTTCCTCGACGAGCGTAACGAAGTCGTCGGCGGTTTCGGCTGGAACGGGACGGCGGTCGAGCGTCAGGGTCGCGTTCTCGGGCACGCGGTTCGCCGCATCGCCGCCCTCGACGCGCGTCACCGTGAGACGCGACTCGCCGAGGAGTTCGTCGTACGACGGTTCGATGTTTTCGAGACGACACACCGCCTCCGCCGCGCACGAGACGGCGTTTCGCCCTCCTCCGCTCGCCGCGTGCGCCGACTCGCCGCGGAACCCGACGGTAGCCTCGAAACGCCCCTTTGCGGCGGTGCATAGGTCGAGTTCGGTCGGTTCGCCGACGACCGCGAACTCACCCGACGCGTCGTCGAGGAGGTAGTCATGCAGACCGCGCGACAGCGTCTCCTCGTCCGGCGAGATGACGAGACGGACGGCGCGTTCGTCCGTCGCGTCGAAACGCGTGAATGCGGATACCATCGCCGCGAGCGGTCCCTTGGCGTCGCACGCGCCGCGTCCCCGCACAACGCCTTCGTCGCGCTCGTACGGCACGTGCGGTGCTACGGTGTCCATATGGGTGTTGAGTACGACCGTCTCGTCGCCCTCGCCGCGTTCTGCGACGACGCATCCCGAACCGTGCTTCCGCGCGTTCGGGACCGCTTTGAGGAGATAGTCGCGCATCTCCTCGACGTTCTCGTGGCTCTCTATCGGGACCGTATCCTCCAGAAACCCGACGGGGTCAACCGTGTTCACGTCGGAGAGGCGCGCCCGCGGAACCTCAAGCTTTCGCAGTCTCGTCGGCGCGGTCCGAAACTTACTAAACCGGTCGCTCACAAGGTGCTGAGGGCAATCATCATGAGGTGCATCCAATGGGCGTGACGATTGTAGGCGCGCAACTTGGCGACGAAGGCAAAGGCAAGTTCGCCGACATATACAGCGAGTCGGCGGACGTTATCGTACGTTTTCAGGGAGGCAACAACGCCGGACATACTGTCGTAGCTAACGGCGAGGAGTTCAAGCTTCACCATATCCCGAGCGGTGTGCTCCGCGACGGAACGGGCGTCATAGGCAACGGCTGTGTCGTAGACCCGGGTGTCCTACTCGAAGAACTCGACGGACTGCGCGAAAGGGGCGTTGACCCCGACCTCCGTGTCGCGGAGCGTGCGCACGTCATCATGCCGTACCACCGCGTCATCGACGGCGTCGAGGAAGACGCTAAGGGCGATATGGCGGCGGGTACGACGGGACGCGGTATCGGACCGACGTACGAGGACAAGGTTGGAAGGCGCGGCGTACGCGTCCTCGACCTACTGAAGCCTGATACCCTCCGCGAAAAGCTCGAATACGTCGTGCCGACGAAACAGGCGCTCGTGGAGGATGTCTTCGGAATAGATGTCGAGGACAACGGCTACGCCGACGCTTTCGACGTTGACGCTGTCCACGAGGAGTACGTTGAGTACGGCGAACATATCGCTGACACCGTCGTGGACGCGAGCGCGTACATCAACCGGCGTATGGACGAGGGTGACGATGTTCTGTTCGAGGGCGCGCAGGGAACTTCGCTCGATATTGACCACGGCATCTATCCTTACCTAACGTCGTCGAACACGACCGTCGGCGGTGCTTCGACGGGTACGGGCGTCGGCGCGACCCGTCTAAGCGAGACGGTCGGTATCATGAAGGCGTATCTGTCGCGCGTCGGAACCGGACCCCTTCCGACTGAACTCGAAGACGATGTCGGCGACCATCTCGTCGAGGTCGGCGAGGAGTACGGAACGACGACGGGACGCCGCCGCCGAGTCGGCTGGTTCGACCTCCCGATGGTGCGCCATGCCGCACGCGTAAACGACTTCACCGGCGCGGTTCTGACGAGCATCGACGTTCTCGAAGGACTCGACCCGGTGCGTGTCTGCGAGGCGTACGAACTTGACGGCGAACGTCTCGAATCGATGCCCGCCGACATGGACGAATGGGCTCGGTGCGAACCCGTCTACCGCGACTTCGACGGATGGGACGACGTGGACTGGGACGCCGTCGGCACGTACGACGACATACCGCCGAACGCACGCGACTACGTCGAGTACCTTGAGGAACAGGTCGGCGCGCCGTTCTACGCCATCAGCGTCGGTCCGGCGAGAGAGCAAACTATAATCCGCGAGGACCCGTTTGGTCAACCATGAAGAAGGACCTGATGGACATACTGTGCTGTCCCGTCTGTAAGGAAGACCTCGAACTCGACGCGACGCGCGAGGAGGACGGTGAGGTCGTGGAGGGTACGCTCTACTGCGACGACTGCGACGAGACGTACGAGATAGAGGACGGGATTCCAGACCTCCTGCCGCCCGAGGCGCGTTAGTCGTCCTCTCCGCGCGCCTTCTCGAACATTGCGAGCGCCTCCTCGCGCCTCTCCGAGTGGTTGACGACGGGCGCGGGATAGTCGGGCGCGATTTCGTCGCGGCGTTCGTCGGTCAGCTCGTGCCAGCCGTGTATCTCCTCCGCGGGCACGTCACGTAGTTCGGGCACGTACTCCTTGATGTACCGCGCCTCGGGGTCGTACCGCTCGCCCTGCGTCATCGGATTAAAGATACGGAAGTAAGGCTGTGCGTCCGTACCGGTTGACGCCGCCCACTGCCATCCTCCGTTATCGTTCGCCGTACCGTGGTCGATAAGCTTCTCGCGGAACCAGCCGTAGCCGACGCGCCAGTCCACGAGTAGGTCCTTCGTCAGGAAGGACGCGACGACCATACGGACGCGGTTGTGGACGAAGCCTTCGTCGCGTAACTGCCTCATTCCGGCATCGACGAACGGGTAGCCCGTCTCTCCGTCCTTCCATGCGCGTATCTCGTCCTCGTCGTCCCACCAGTCGATTTCGTTCTCGTACTCCTTGTAGTTCTCCGTGACGACGCCGGGGTTATGGTAGAGAACCTGCGTGTAGAACTCGCGCCACGCCAACTGCGCCTGAAACTCCTCGACGCTCTCGCGCGCCTCTTCGTTGGACGCGTCGCGTTTTGCGTCCTCGGTCGCCTCCCATACCTCACGCACACCGACCGTCCCGAACCTGAGATGCGGCGAGAGGCGCGACGTAGACCGGCGCGCAGGATAGTCGCGCGAGTCGGCGTACTCGTAGACATCTTCGGCGAGGAAGTCGTTGAGGAGTTCGCGCGCCGCGTCCGTACCCGCGTCCGGCAGTTCTATCTCGGGCGTCGGGAAGCCGAGTTCTTCGACCGTCGGTATACCGCCGCCTTCGGTAGAGACGACGTTCTCGGGCGGCGCGTACGCCCCCTCCTTGTCGCGTTCGACCCATTTCCGGTGGTAGTAGGTGAAGACCGAGTAAGGGTCGCCCGCGTTCGTGAATATCTCGTCGGGTTCGTGGAGGACAGCGTCGGCGTGGGTCCGGACCTTGACGCCCGCATCTTCGAGTTCGGCGCGCACGTCCTCGTCGCGGTCGCGCGCCATCGGCGTATAGCCACGGTTCCAGACGACCGCGTCTGCACCGTATTCGTCGGCGAGACGCGACAGTACGTCGCGCGGGTCGCCACGCTCGACCAGAAGGTCGCCCCCGAGCGCACGGTAGTCCTCGCGGAGCGACCGGAGGGCGTCAAGGAGAAAGGCGACGCGTCGCGCCGACGCATGCTCTAGAACAGCGTCATCAAGTACGAAGACGGGGAGCGGCGTCTCTACGGACGCCACAGCGGCGTTGTCTGCGACCCGAAGGTCGCGCCGGTGCCAGACGATACCCATACGTAACCGACGATGGCACACAACATGAAACTTAATACGTCTCGTTCCGAAAGAAGCAGATAGTGACCGACCTCCGCATCAACCTCGACGAAGACGGACTGCGCACGGCTTCCGACAGCCTCCGCGTAACCGAGAGCTTCGAGGTCGTCATACTCAACGACGGCGCGCCGAAACACGTCAATATCGGCGTTCGTGGCGACGCCGAGCCTTACGTGACTGCGGAGGTCAACAACGTATACGTCGAGGACGACGAGACGGTCGAGGTTGTCGTTGGTCCCACGCCCGGCGTACTTGACGGCGAACTTAAGCTCACAGCTGACTATGGCTCAGACTCCGAGACCGTCGAACTCGTGGTTGGAGAGGAAACCGAGGAGGAAACCGAGGAATCCGTCCCGGTCGACGAGTCGCTGTCACAGCCGATGAAGCCTGAAGCCGCTGACACCGACGATATCCCCCGCGTTGACGTAGCTGTCATCGTCGTCCTCTTACTCGCCGCTCTCTTCTCCCTCTCCGCGGCTCTTGTCTTTCCCGTCTTCGATGTTGTCGGCGTAGTTATCGCCGCTTTCGCCATACTCGGCGCGGGCTTCGTCTGGTTCATGAGCCGGTCCTCCGAGGGCTTGAGATCGAAAGACTGACGTGTGTCTCGGCGGTATTCCCGGCAAGGGACGGTAGGGTAGCTTGGTATCCTTGTGCCTTCGGGTGGCATAGACCGCGGTTCAAATCCGCGCCGTCCCAGAAACCGAAGGTTTCTGTGGGCACGCAAATCTATGATTCGCGTACGTCCCATGAACGAACGACTTCTGGAGTGAGTGAATAGGGGAGCAGTTTGAACCAAGGAAGGGAGCATCGTAGACGCGGACTGACTGAGGTTCAAATCCGCGCCGTCCCAAAATTCTAATTTTGGGGCAGACGAGAAATCTACGATTTCTCGTATACGTCCCAAAAATCAGGGATTTTTGTGGGCACGCGAATCTATGATTCGCGTACGTCCCACTGAGTTCCGGAGTGGACACGGAGGAGGCATGCTCCGCGTCTCTCTCGAAATCTTCGCAACCTACTACTACGCCCGTCGCGTATCTCCGGCGATGATAACCTTCGAAGCCGACGTCTACGACGAGATAATCGAACATGCGCGCGAGGGCAAGCCCCACGAAATCTGTGGCGTTCTCGGGGGCGACCGCGACGAGAACCGCGTCGAGTTCGTCCGGCGTGTCGAGAACGTCAGCGAGACGCCGCGCGTCAACTACCTGATGGAGCCGGAGGAGCAGCTGGAGGCTATCGATGATGTCGAGGAGCGCGGCGATGTCGTCGGCTTCTACCACTCGCACCCCGAAGGACCCGAGGAGCCGAGTGAGACAGACGAGGACCGCGCCAACTGGCCCGAACACTCGTACGTCATCGTCTCCCTCGGACCCGATGAACCGTTTGTGGGTTCGTGGCTCTGGACAGGCGAGGAGTTCGAGGATGAGGAGGTCGTCGTCGAATCCGATTGATTTTTGCGTAAGACAGCACCATACCAACCATGCCAATCATACGTATCCCAGCGGTCATCAGCGAATCCGGAGGCTCCAAGAAGGTCGAAGTCGACGGCGAGACGGTGCTTGACGCTCTTAGGACGTACGGCGACGAACACGGTCACGAACTTGAGGAGAACGTCCTCGGGGACGGCGAAATAAAGGAGTATATCAACGTCTACGTCAACGGAAAGGACGTACGCGACCTTGACGGCGTTGACACGCCCGTTGAGGACGACGACGAGATACGGATAATACCGGCGGCGAGCGGTGGTACGGGTCAGTAACGGTCCGCGTTCTTTAGCGACGCCTCGACGTGTTTACGCGCGTTCTCATGTACCGACGGTCCGTGCCCTGTGTGTAACTCGTTTATCGTATCAGTACGTTCAAGGACCTTCTCGATGCTCTCGACGAGCGTCCCACGGTCACCTTCTTCGAGGTCCGTGCGTCCGAAAGAGCCTCCGGCAAAGACGAGGTCGCCCGCGAACAGGATGCCCTCATCGCGTGCATAGAGGCAGGCGTGGTCGTCCTTGTGTCCCGGAGTGTGCCAGACCTCGAACGACGCGCCGCCCATTTCGACCGTATCGCCCTCGTCGATTTCGTTGTCCACGTACCGCGACGAACCGTCGTACCCCCATGTCTCGACGCCGAACTCGTTGCGCACGTCGTCGAGCTTTCCGACGTGGTCGCCGTGCGTATGAGTCAGAATAACCGCGTCAACCCCGCCGC
>JAQZCZ010000074.1 GCA_028751095.1 Euryarchaeota archaeon Ods01
TAACGGTTGGTCATGCTACCCGCAAACTCCACCAGAAGCCTGTCGAGCGCTCTGTCGAACTCTACGAGGCTGTCCGTCTCTTCGAGAGCGTCTATCGCCCCTTCGAGCCTGTCGCCGTACTCCGACTCACGGAGCGCGTTGACGAGTTCCTCGCGGTTCTGTACGAGACGTTCGAGGTCGCCGCGCGAGAACAGGTCACCGCCTTCGATGAAGTACTCCCCGACATCGAGCTGTTCGCTTCCGGCGGCACGTAGGGCGTTCCTGACGTTGAGAACGTCTATCTCAGACCGCAGGAAGCTCTGGTAGACGCCCCGTGGACTCTCCGGCGAGGCACGCCCGTTCTCGCTGACGAGTCCTTCGTAGAACGTCCTGTCGACCGCGTTTTCGAGAGGGAGGAGAACGCCCGTTTCCTCGTACTCACGTAACGCCTCTTCGAGGGCTTCGTCGAAGACAGTTCCCTCAAGCTCCTCGACGACCTCCTCGACGGAGTCGAGTTCCGCGAGACTGTCGAGGAAAGCTTCGTCTATCTCACCCGCCGGAATCAGGTCTGCACAGGTCTCGTCGGGCTTTGCGCCGGTGAAGACGCCGCGGATAACCGTCTTGATGTTCCACGCGTCGTACTTCCGGAGGTAGTCGACCACCGTACCCTTGAGCGTTCCCTCGCACCAACGGACGATATCGGTGAACTCGGACGCCATGTTGTCGTACAGGGCGTACTCGATCAGGTCAACGCCCTCGTGTCGCGCTCCGAGACGGTTTATCTCGTCGGAGTAGGTCGACTCCTCCATGAACCGTGCTATCTCGTTCGGCGACATACGGACGAGCTTCCTGTAGTCGTCGTCGTCGAACAGCTTCGCCTTACGCGCCCGTACGCGCGCCGAGACGTACTCGTAGTTCGACGGACCCGTGTGCTGTTGACCGTTGCCTAAGTCGGCTCCCGTGTTCATTCCTCCTCACCTAAGAGACGCGCTGAAACCTCACGCAGGCTGTCGTTCCAGACGCGCTCCAGCACCGAGTCGAAGCTGTTATCGACACGAACCTTACCGTCCGCCGCCTCAACGACTACGCCGCCGAGTACGTCGGTCGTTCCGCCGACCTCGAAGCCGTCTACATCTTCAAGGAGTTCTTCGACCATCTCCTCGTCACCTTCGGCGACGTAGACGACGCCCTCGGTCTCGCCAAGCTCCTCGATTCCGTCTTCGAGGAGCGTCGCGGTAAGCCCCTCGCGGTCCTCGTCGAGAGCCGCGAGTTCGTCACGTACGTCGGCACGGAGGTCAGCAAGTAGGTCACGCTCCTTGCGCGACTTCATCTTCCGTGCTTCGAGCTTGGCGCTCGAAACCTCCTGCTCGCGTAACGCGTCAGCCTCGCTTTCGGCGTCTCGGCGCGCCTCCTGTTTCAGTTCCTCAGCTTTTTCACGTGCCTCTTCCAGCATCTCCTCCTTCTCAGCCTCAGCTCCCTCTACTATCTCCTCTGCACGCGCGCGCGCTTCATCCTTTATGTCGTTAACTACCGTATCGAGTCCCATTTTTGGAAAATGTACCCGCGGGCTTTACAGCAGCACCGGGACGAGGATGAAGACAACTATAGCGAAGATGACCAGCGTCTCCGGTAGGACCGTTAGGAGAAGTCCCTTACCGAAGGTGCTGTCGTCTTCAGCCATCGCTCCGACTGCCGCCGAACCGATTCCGCGCTCAGCGTATCCTGCGGCGAGAGCCGAGAGTCCAACAGCGATAGCGCCTGCGGCTATCGCTATACCCTCAGCCATGTTCGCGGCGTATTCGGGGTCCTGTACCGTCTCTGCTACGACCGGGTTGTCAGCGAGTATCTCAAGCATGTTTAGTTACTTCCTTCGTCTGTGTACTTTCTCTGCTTTCCGAACGGTTCGAACTTGTCCCCGCCGCCTTCATAAAACTTCCCAAAGAATTCCACGTACTCAAGGCGGACCATCTGGATTCCTGCTGCGGTTATTCCGAGCAGGAGGACGATAACGTGTCCGAGCGCGAAGACTGCGACAGCGGCGACGAGACCGACCACGAGTAGGAGTATACCCAACGCACCGCCGTCTGCTCCTAGCCCCAGCCAGACAAGCCCTGTGAAGGCGACTTCGCCGCCCTCAGGGACGACCTCAGTCGGATGTCCGGTGAGGGCGAAGTTGATGTAGCCGTCAGGGGACTCATAGGCTCCGAAGACGAGTATATTGACGACGAACGCCATACCGCCCTTGGCGATGAGAACCGCCATGATACGCAGGTACGAGAGGACGTGTCCGAAGGCGTTCGTCGGCGTTTCGACCGCTCCGATAGCGCCCTCGGCGTAGACCGCCATCACGACGCCGACGACGGCGAGCAAGCCGAGAGCGATTCCGACATCCGACGAGAAGCCGGTGAATCCGAGGTCGAACATCGGGTTGGTGTTGAGAACGTTCTGTTCCGTGTCACCCACGAGGAACTCAGGCTTCTCCTCGACAAGGTGCTTGCTGAAGACCCAGCCGAAGAAGCCGAGTATGATGAATATCCACGACAGGTTCTCGGTCACGGCTTCCTTCAGACCATGACTAAGGTCGTTGAAGAAGCCGAAGAGATGCCCTATCGTGAGATGTAGGATACCGAACAGTATGCTCGCTACGAGCCACGTCAGGGCGACCTCGGTGGTCTGTATTCCTTTGCTCAGGCTACCTGCGAGGGGTAGATGGATGCCAATATCCGAGAGGTAGACGCCGAATAGGTCGTCGTAGAGATAGCCGAAGATTACGGTGAAGATACCTGCCCAGACGCCGATGATACCGAGCGCCTGCAACACCTCGGAGTCGGATACCTTGTAGACTCCGTACCCCATCAGCATGTACAGGACGCCGTACCCGATGTCGCCTATCATGAAGCCGAAGGCGAACGGGAAGGTTAGAAAGACGACGATGGTCGGGTCGAGTTCGGAGTACTTGGGACGGTTTATCGTGTGGACGAGAGGCTCGAACGGCTTGACGATATCGGGATTATCCTGAACGACAGGAGGCTCATCGGTATCCTCGTGTTCGTGTTCCTCCTCTTCCTCATCTTCTTCGACAGGATGTCCGTCTCCGTCGTACTCGACGGTTTCGAGTTCGTTAACGTCGACACGGTCGCCGACGGCTTCGTGGAGACGCGAGAGTACGTCGTCGTAGCTCTCGGACGGAATCCAGCCCTCGGCGTAGAACGAGTTGGTCGTCGTCGCAAAATGGAGCGGCGCGTCGGTCTTCTGCGCCTCTATCGATAGCTCCTCTTCGGCGGCGAGTAGAAACTCAGCCTCCTCCTCACGTATACCGTCGAGGCGTGCCTCTATCTCACTAATCTCGTCTTCGAGCGATTCGATGCTTTCTTCGACCTCTTTGAGGGTCTCGGCAGGGTCGCCACGGAGGTCGGGGACTTCGAGTTCAGAGAACTCGACCCCCATCAGGGCGTCGTCGAACTCCACGCCGCGTTCGGCAACAGCGACGACGCCGTCGCCCCCGAAGACCTCGTACTCGTCGCTCTCGGATTCTTCGAGAGCCTCGCGGACCTCTTCGGGGTCGGCGAGTCCGACATGTACGTCTATCTCGTCGTAGCCGTCGAGGAGTTCGAGGTCGATTCCGAGGTCAACGAAAGGCTCGACGGTCCTCTTCCTCTCGCGCGCCTCGCGGAGTTCGTTACGGAGTTCGTTCCGCTCGTCCTCAAGGCTGTTGACGCGTTCACGTACGTCTTCGAGCCTTTCGTAGAGTTCGTCGCGCGTCTCGAAACCGTGCGCGTCGCCGTCGAAGTCCTCGTCGTCCACGTCAAGGGTGTTTAGGACGGCACGAACCTGAACGAGCTTTCCGCTAACTTCCTCGCCGCCTTCGAGCGGATTTCCGTTCTCGAAGCCCTCCCAGCTACCGTCGTAGTCGGTGATATGTACGAGGTTGAGGTCGTGAAGTTCCTCGACCACGTCCTCCAAGACCGCCTTGGAGCCCGCGACCGAGACCTTGCTCATCTGCTTAGGTCTGAGCATCTACCTCCTCCTTGAAACGTTCGACGACGTACGCGAGGGCTTCGTCGTGGTTCTCCTCCGCGCTCTTCTGAAGTTCCTCGACGGCTTCGCGTCCCTCGTCGAGTATCTCTTCCGTACTTTTCTCTACCTCCTCGCGTGCCTCTTCGAGTATACTGTCGCGCGTCTCGCGCGCCTCTTTCTCAGCCTCGTCGACTATCTCGTCCGCTTGTCGGCGGGCTTCGGCACGTATCTCTTCAGCCTCCTGCTCTGCTTCGGCGACTATCTCGTCGGCTTCCTCCTCGGCGTCTTTGATGTTCCTCAGCACTCTATCGCGTTGAGCCGCCGTCATGGATACTGTTCAAGGATTGAACGAACGCGGTATATGGAAGTTTCCATTTGGGCGTGGAACCACAAGCAACAAACACCTCCGCGTCCGAAGACAGAACGATGGAGAACGAAGAAGCCTTCCGCGTCTTCAAACGACGTTTCTGGAAGCTCGTCTTCCTTCTCAACATCGGTCCTATAGCGCTCGCTATAGGAATCGCTCTCGCTGTCTTCCACGGTACGTCGCGTCTCGTCTGGGGGTCGCTCGTCGTCGCGGCAGTCTCTCTACTTTTCGCGGGACGGACCTACGTACGCGCACGGTCGGCGCTCGCTGAAGCGCACGGAGAAACCCTACGTTAGTTGACAGCTTCCGCGCCAAGCTTTATTACCCACCGGTCCGCGTATTGTAGCACTTGGTGTATGACATATGAGTGACGACGAACTTGACAACCTCACCGACAAGATAGGCGGAGGTAGCGACGAAGGACTCGAAGAGCGCCTTGAGGATACGGGGGTCGAAGACGTTAGCGAAGACGACCGCGAACCCGACGAGCTAATCGAGGCGCTCGGTGAAGATGACCCCGAGGAGAGTGCCGAGGCGGCGGACGAACTCGAACGCCTCGCCGAAGAGGAGCCTGAGACGCTGGAAGAGTACGAGGACGACCTCGTTGACGCCTTGGAGATAGACGACAACTGGGCGAAGCGCGCCGCGTCATCCGCTCTCGCAGTGGTAGGCTCGGAAGACGCCGTCGACCCCCTCGAAGAACTCGACATGCCCGAAGCCGACGAAGCGGCGGAAGAAATACGCGAAAGGCACGGTATCGAAGAAGAAGAAGTCGAAGAAGAACAGGAAGAAGAAGTCGAAGAAGAAGAAGCCGCGACGTCGTCAACGACAGACGGCGGCATGGAATCGGGAACCGCGGGCGGAACCGCCCTTGACGCCGCCAAGGACGGAGACGGAGAAGTCGACTTCACAGAGATAGTCGTTCTCCAGATGCTCGAAAGCGACAAGGACGAGCCGAGCAAGTTCGCCGAACAGTCGTTAAGGCACGCGGTACGCGAGTATCCCGGGGTGGCGCTTGACCGTACCGAGGAGTTCGCCGAAAGACTCGTCGACGGTCAGGAAGACCTTCGTCGGTACGCCTCGCTCGTTATGCACGAGGTATCGGAGGAGTACGTCGACGAGGCGCGCGAACATATCGAAGAAATCATGGACTCGTTGAGCGACGAGGACGACGACGTGAGTCAGCGCGGCGAGGAGGCGCTCACGAACGTAGCCGAAGAGTATCCCGACGAAGTCGTCGGAACGGTCGCGCAGAAGTCGAAGGACTGAGTTAGTGCTGGTGTTCGTATAGCTTCTCGGCGGAGTCGTCGAACTTATCTTCCTCGCGGTCCGAGAGGTCCCACTCGACAACCTCAGCGCCGTCCCTGCCTATCTTAGCGGGTACGCCGATGGAAACGTCCTCGTGTCCGTACTCGCCGTCAAGGACGATGCTCGACGGGATGACCTCGCCCTTGTCGCGGGCTATCGCCTCGACGACGTGTGCGACGCCGCGTCCTGGACCGAACTCGGTCGCGCCCTTCTTCTCTATGACGTTCATCGCGCTCTGCTTGAGCGCCTCGGTGATTTCCTCGCGTTCGTCGGCGTTGAAGTCGGGTTCACGTCCGTCAACACGGACCTTGGAGAAGACGGGAACCTGAGAGTCGCCGTGTTCACCGATTATCGAGGCATCGACGTTCGTGACCGCGGTGTCGAACTCCTCGGCAAGGACGTACCGGAACCGCGCCGAGTCGAGGCGTCCCGCGAATCCGATACATTTCTCACGCGGACGGTCGCTGACGCTGTAGAGATGGTGGTTGAGAACGTCCATCGGGTTCGTCGTCAGTATCGAGATAGCTTCGGGCGCGTACTCCTCGAAGCTATCGACGATTCCCGCGATTATGTCGCGGTTGGCGTCGGCGAGGTCGAGGCGCGACATCCCGGGTTCACGTGGCTTGCCCGCCGTGATGACGACGACATCGCTGTCCTCCGTCTCGTCGTAGTCGCCGTAATGTACGTCGGTCTCGGAGTCGTACGCGACTCCGTGCATCGTGTCGTGTGCCTGACCGACAGCGCCTTCCTCGTTCAGGTCTACGTAGACGACTTCGTCTGCGACTCCGCTCAACGCTATATTGTAGCCCGCCATCGCACCTACCGTACCGGCGGCACCTACGATGGATACCTTGAATCCCATGTGTCAACCTGTGACGATACAGAGCATAAACCTGATGGAATAAGTCCGATACGGAAAGGAACGCAAGCTTATTTTCGGCTTAGGACGTGTATCTGTTAATGGGAATACTCGAAGACAAGTCGCGGGCGAGGACGTTCTACCGTTTTCTGTCGAGGGTCTACGACCGCGTTAACCCCGTCTTCTGGAACGAGGAGATGCGCGACGAAGCGCTCGAAGCCCTCGACCTGTCGGAGGACGACCGCGTACTCGACGTGGGATGCGGCACGGGCTTCGCCACCGTCGGTCTTCTCGAAGATACGTCGCACGTCGAGGCGCTCGACCAGAGCGTTCACCAGCTCGAAAAGGCGCGTGAGAAGGACGAACTCGCCGACGTAGACTTCGTGCGCGGTGACGCCGAGAACCTGCCTTACGCCAACGAAACGTTCGACGCCGTCTGGTCTTCCGGCTCCATCGAATACTGGCCCACGCCCGTTGACGCACTCGCCGAGGCGCGGCGCGTGACGAAGCCCGGGGGTCGTATTCTCGTCGTCGGTCCGCGCCGTCCGTCGAACCGCGCGCTCGCGGCTCTCGCCGACGCCGTTATGCTTTTCTACACCGAGGAGGAGGCGACCGAGATGTTCCGCGAAGCCGGATGGGTCGGTATCGAACATACCGTGATGGGTTCGGAGTATGTCGATGATGACGCTATCGTGACGGTCGCGCGTAAGAAAGAATAGGCGCGCGCCTCTACCGCCGATATGGACGGAATCGAAGACACCGTACACGACGAGACTCAGAGTGTCGAGGAAGGCTTCGACCTGACCGCCTCCGAGGTCTACGTCGTGGAGGAGGCGGGACGCGTCGACTTCGGGGGCGGCGAACTCGAAGACTCCGAACTAGCGCCGGTCGGGACGGAGAAACGGAACGAGGGAGACGACTACGGCTGGTGGAACCTCGACGCCGGAAGGTACGTCGTCGAACACAACGAGTCGTTGAGCGTCGAAGAGCCGGTTACCGTCAGGACACGTACGGCTCTCTTGGAACGCGGCGCGTACCATCCGACCGTCCGTGTTACTGAGCTTCCACGGCTTCCTCTCGTCGTAGGCGGCGACGGTATACGCGTGAAGGAGAACGCTCGTATCTCAACCGTCGTCGGTCTCTAAGCCTCGGCGGGCTACCCGTGGTGGCGTATGTAATGGAAAAGGTAGTTCTGTGCGTATCCGGCGTTTTCGCCGAAACGTTCGCGGAAGGCGTCGGCAGTTTCGGTGTACGAGTCGCCCGCCATCTCGGGGTAGTACTCGTCGACAGTCTTGAGCATCCATGTATCCATCGGCACTGCCTCGCCGAAGTCGAGCGAGAACAGGAGTATGCAGTCGCCGACCTTGTCGCCGACGCCGACGAGTTCCTGTACGGCGTCGTGTGCCTCTTCGTACGGAAGCGCGCGTATCTCGTTGGGGCGCACCTCGCCGTCGGCGATTAGACGTGCGGACTCGACAACGTAGGGCGCGCGGTATCCGAGTCCGA
>JAQZCZ010000017.1 GCA_028751095.1 Euryarchaeota archaeon Ods01
GGCGAAGCCGTACGTATGAACAATCCGTTGTCGAAACGCGAGAAGTCGGACGTAGTGAGCAACGCCGACCGTCTCGTGAGCTTCGTGGATACGGTCGGACATGAGCCTTGGCTACGGACGACGATACGCGGAATCGTCGGACAGAACCTCGACTACGGACTCGTAGCGGTCGCTGCCGATGACGGTCCGACCCATGTGACACGCGAGCATCTCGGCGTCCTACTCGCAACCGACCTGCCGACCCTCGTCGCCATAACCAAGACCGATACGGTCAGCAACGAACGCGTCGAGGAGGTCGAAAAGGAGGTTGCGCAGCTACTCCGGAACGTCGGTAAGGTGCCGTACAGCGTAGCGTCGAACGGGGTCGAGGCGGCGGTCGAACGCCTCCCCGACGGTGTTGTGGTTCCCGTCGTCCGTACGAGCGCCGTAACTCTCGAAGGCTTCGACACGCTCGACTCCCTGTTCGCGCGTCTCCCCAAGACGCACGACGGAACCGGCGACGACTTCGAGATGTACGTCGATAGGACGTACAACGTCACGGGGGTCGGAGCGGTTGCGAGCGGGACGGTCAAGAGCGGCACGGTCGAAGCGGGTGACACCGTCTACCTCGGACCGACGCAGGACGGCGACTTCCGTGAGGCAGAGGTCCGTTCAATCGAGATGCATTACCACCGTGTTGACCGTGCCGAACCCGGGAATATCGTCGGTATCGCCTTGAAGAACGTCGATGACGAGGATGTAGAACGCGGCATGTTGCTCGCCTCCGAACCGCGCGACAGCGTCCGTGAGTTCCGCGCCGAAATAATGGTGCTGAACCATCCGACGCGGATACGGTCGGGCTACGAACCGGTCGTCCATCTCGAAACCGCGTCCGAGGCGACGGTCTTCGAACCCGAGGACGGCAACGTCCTCCCCGGCGAGAAGGCGGACGTGCGCGTCCGTTTCAAGTTCCGTCCGTACGCGGTCGAGGAGGGGCAACGTTTCGTCTTCCGCGAGGGCAAGAGCAAAGGTATCGGTACGGTGAAAGAGATTCTGTGACCGACCGCGTCTCGGCTCTCGTCTTCGTCGCCGCCCTCCTTGCCGCGGGTGCCGGAGCCGCGTACCCATTCGTCGCCGCCGACGTAAGCCGTTATACGGCGACCGTCGTCTCCGAGGACGCCGACAGCTTCGATACCTCGGACGCGCCGTCCTACGTCTACGAAGACCTGTCGAACGATGCCCGCGGCTTCTTCGACGAGGCTGACGACGGCGCCGTCCGCACCAACCGTCCGCCCAACGAGTTCGCCGAGCCGTTTGGCGACTATCACCACGGCGCGTACGTCGAGAAGGACGACACCGTCTACATGGTTACGGCTTCCGTCATGAACAACCCCGTCTTCCTCGCACCCGTTACGTTGCTCTCCGTCTTAGTAGCCGCCGGTGTCGTCGCAGTCGGCTACCTGCCGCGTAGACGCGGGAACGAGACGCGCTCGTTGTCCTTCGTCGCCGCCTCCATCGGATTCGGTTACGCCGCCGTCGTATCGTACCATGCCGGACTGCACGTCTACGTCCTTTAGCCGGATTTATTATCCGCGCCCGCCTCTGTGACGCCATGATAGGCAAGAATATACGCGCGAACGCCTCGTTCCCGATTCAGGAGCCGTCGAAGATAGCGTACCTCGTTATAGCGGCGGTAATCGTCCTTCTGTACGTCGTCGGCGCGGCGCTCGCCTCTTCGGTCTCCGTCTAAAGGCTCCTGCCCATCTCCTTGAACAGCCGCTCGGCGTCACGGTCCTGACGCCGGACGCCCTTGGCGCTCAGAACGCGACGCTCTAGCTTGTCACGCGCGAGACGGAGCGCGTTTCCGGGACCGTAGCCTTCGCCCTTGACTACGAACTGACCCTTGTTGGTGTACAGGATTATCTTGGCGAGCATCAGCGGGTTGCCGCGCATCTTTTCCTTGTGGCGCTTGAGATGGACGCTCGCGTGGAGAACCTGCATGTCGGCGTACTTGTCGGAGATTTCTTCGAGCATCTCGGCGACATCGTCGGGCGTCATCGGTTCGAGTAGATGGACGTTTGATATCTGTACGTCCATCCGTGCGTCCTCCTCAGTCCACGTCAACGACCGGAGTATGTCAGTCTTGGTTATGATTCCGACCGGACTCTTTCCTTCGACGACGACGAGCGAAGCGAAGTCGCTGTCGAGCATCCGTTTGGTCGCCTCGTTGAGGCTGTCGTCGGGCGTCGTCGTCTCGACGGGCGAGTTCATGACGGTTTCGGCGGGGATGTCGAGCATCTTGTCGATGTCGCCGTGACGCGGACCGAAGCCGCCGTGCTTGCCGCCCTCGTCGCCGCGTTTTTCTCCGGTTCCGCCGCCGCCCTTGTCGGGGGTCTCTTCGCGGACGCTGAATCCGAGTATGTCGTAGAGCGAGACTATGCCGACGAGTCCGTTGTCGACGACGGGGACGCGCGAGATAGCGTTCTCACGGAAGATATTGATGATACGTCCTACCGTCGTGTCGGGCGTGACGGTCACGAGGTCCTGCGTGTAAACGTCCTCGACAGACAGAACCTCTAGCTGTGAGTTGACCTCCCTGAGAAGCTCGTCGGAGGTCACGACGCCGTAGACGGTGTCCCCTTCCTTGACGGGGAGAATCTTGAAGTCGCTCTCGACCATCAGGCGCGCAACCTCGCGCACGTCCTCGTGCTTGTCGATGCGCGGGGGATGGCTGACCAAGGAAGACGCCTTCTTCTTGGGGTCAACGTGCGACGAAATCAGCATACGGCGCGTGATGATGCCCTTGTACTCGTCTCCTTCAATCAGAACCGCCTCTTCGCCCGAGTTCTGGAAGAAGCCCTTTATTTTTGACGCCCGTGTGTCGGGTTCGAACGTCTTGTACTCCGTCGAAACTACGTCTTGTATATCCAAACTAAACCACCTTTCCGGAAACTTGTCGTCGGGTAGTTAAAGTCCCTTTCGGTCAGAAGATGACCGTCGCGGCTTCCTCGAACTCCTCGCCGTACTCCGCGCCGATATAGACGATGCCGAACAAGGTAGCGTTGTAGAAGCCGTGTGCGATTATCGGGACCGTGAGGTTGTCTGTCCGCTCGTAGATGTAGCCGAGAATCACCGACAGCGTGAACAGGACGGAGAGGGTCACGGCGAGGCTTTCGAGGTCCGCGGTCAGACCTCCGTAAGCCGGAACGTGTATTACGGCGAATACGACGCTCGTTATCCCAATCGCGCCCACCTTGTCGAACGAATCGAGAAGACGGGTCTGTATAACGCCGCGGAACAGGAGTTCCTCGCACGGACCGATAACGAGGATGGCGAGCGGTACCATGTAGAGCGCGAACCTCGGGTCCTGCTCTATCTGGTCGACGGTTCCGTGTTCCGCCGCTTCGGTTCCGAGCGCCTCTATGAACAACGAGATGACGACGACGGCGAGTAGCATTCCGAAGACGCTACCGACTGCGATTCCGACCTGCTTGAGCGACGGCGTCCGAAGCCTGATGTATCCGAGTCCGCGGTCTGTCACCGACATGTAGACGGCTGCGGTCCCCGCGAGACCGACGACCTGTAACGCAAACATGAGGACGACGTTGGCGATACTGTCGGGCATCTCGACGCCCGCTACCCTCGTCAGGTCAAGAAGTATGACGGCGGCAACGACGCCGACCGCCATTCCCGCCGCCGCGAGACCGACGGCAACGCCTACGTCGGCGAACTTCTTCCTGTCCCGTTGCTGAGCAAATTCCATCACACGGGCTTGTCCCTAAACCTGCAAAAGGGTTTCCTTAACCGACTCTACGACCTCGCGTTCGTCGGCGCATGTCTCGTCACCGAGGACGCCGCGCGCCGCGCGTTTGCCCCACTCGACGCCAGGCTGGTTGAACGGGTTTACGTCGGCAAGCTTTCCGGCGACGACAGTCGCAACCTCGTACGTGTACAGGAGTTCGCCGACCTCGGCGGGCGTCACGCCGTCGAGTTCGACGCGGAGGTTGGGAACGTCGTCCTGCACGAGCGACGCGGCGGTCGCATCGAGTTCAGCGGCGCGGAGTCCGCCGAGGGTCACGCCGTCGAGGTAGCCGTCGTCGTCCACGACGAAGCCCTCGCCCGCGTCGCCGGGGTCAACGAACGTAACCAGCTTGTCACGAGGTCCGTCAACGAGCAACTGGAGGAGCGAATGCTGGTCGGTCGCACCGACCGCCCGCACCGGCGTCTGTCCGCGTCCGTCCTTGCCGAGCGACTCCGCCCAGAGTTGGGCGTACCATTCGGCAAAGGTTTCGAGACTTTCGGCGTACGGCATCATGACCGAGGCGTCTACGCCGGACTCGTCAAGGAGGTAGCTCGTCGCTCCGAGCGCGCGTCCCGTGTCTTCGAGAACGTCCCCTGTCGGCTCGGCTCGTTCGCCTCCTGCGAGAACCTTTTCCACGTCCACTCCTGCGAAAGCCGCAGGGAGGAGTCCGACGACAGAGAGCGCCGAGTAACGTCCGGGAACGTCGGGGAACTCGAAGGTTGCGCGCGTCTCGGCGTCTGCGAGCGGCGAGGACGCGCCCGTCGTCACGACGACGTGTTCGGACGGTTCGCATCCGGCGTCACGGAGCGCGTCACGGACGACGGCGTAGTTCGCCACCGTCTCCGCGGTCCGTCCGCTCTTGGAGACGACGCTGAAGACAGTTTCGTCAAGTGTCAGTCGGTCGAGAAGACGCGCGAGCGCGTCGGGGTCAACGTTATCGACGAAGAATACGTCGGCTTCGGGTCCGAGAGCGTCAACGAGCGTAGCGCCGCCGAGGGCACTCCCTCCGATACCTATATTGACGAACGCCTCAAACTCGTCGGCGAGTCGTCCGCCCGCCTCGGCGATACGACCGCCGTTTGTCCGGTGCGGAAGACGCGCGACGTTGTCGGGAACCTCGACCGAGGACGCGCCGCTTTCATGCAGTTCGTCACGTGTCAGACCGTTCTCGACGCGTTCGTCGAGGACGTTCGATAGGTCTGCCTTCATTCCTTTCTCGCTATCGCCGCCACGTCGCTGACGAGGGCGCTCGCTGTTTCCGAACTCCCCGCGCCGTGTCCCGTCACCGTAACCTCGCCCGCGAGGTCGGCTTCGAACGAGACGACGTTGAGCGTACCGCTCACGTCGAGCGCGTGACCCTCCGGAACGAGACGCGGCGCGACGCTTAGCGACTCTTCTGACACCTCTCCGACCAGCTTGACGACATGCCCCGATTCACGCGCGAGACGGAGCGAGTCGGGCGTGACTTCGGTGATACCCGTCACGTCGACGTCGTCGAGCGTACGTTCGCCTTCGAACAGGACGTTCGACAGTATGACGCATTTGAGCGCCGTATCGATGCCCTCGACATCGAAAGTCGGGTCCGCCTCGGCGATACCCATGTCTTGCGCCTCGCCGAGGACGTGTTCGTAGGTCAGCCCCTCTTCGAGCATACGCGTCAGAATGAAGTTACACGTTCCGTTGAGTATCCCGCGCGCGCTCGTCACCTCGTCGCCCGCGAGCGACTCACGGACCGTGTTTATCGTCGGTATAGCGCCTCCGACTGTTCCCTCCATACGGACCTCGACGCCGGCTTCGTCCGCCGCCTCCATCAGTTCGCCGTACCGCATCGCCACCGGACCCTTGTTCGACGTGACGACGTGCGCGCCGTTCTCCATCGCCGTGACCATGTACCCGAACGCGGGCTGTGCGTCGCCGAGTGTGGTCGGGCTTGCCTCGACCAGAACGTCGTAGTCGGCGTCTTCGAGAGCGCCCTGAACGTCCTCTCCCTCGCCGACAACCCCTTGCTTCTCCTTCCTCTCCTTGACGGATTCGAGGTCCAGTCCGTCGTTGTCGACAGCGACGCTCGATGAGTCAGCGACGAGAACCACGTCTACGTCGACGGCTCCTCCGAGGACCGCGTCGGCGAATCCGCGTCCGACGGCACCGAATCCTACGAGTGCTACGCGCATTCAGACCACCCCTATCGGCTGCATCTTGACGAGGTCTTTTCTCTCACACACCTCATCGATGGCACCGACAGCCTGCTCCAGCTTCTCCTGACACGTCGCGTTGACGACGAGACGAGCGCTTGACGTGTCCTCGGCTTCGTCAGGCATTGCGAGCGAGAAGTCGACGATTTTGATTCCCTCTTCCTCGACGCTCTTTACTGTGTCCGTCACGTCGGTCTGCACCAGATGCCCGACGAGGACGACGGTCATCGACTCGTGAAACTTCTCCTCTCCGAACTTGGCGACACGTATCCCCATCTCCTGTAGGCTGTCGAGTACGTCCTGTAGACGCTCTTCGACTATCTCGAAGGTTATCTCGACCGGAAGCGTGCCACGCGGCGTGACCTCGCCACGTTGGTGGGTTACGCTTACTATGTTTCCTCCCTTGTTGGCGACGGGCTGGAGAGCCTTCAGTAGCTCCCCCGGCTCGTCGCTCAGCTCCAGCGTCATCGTGACAATCATTCTCTGTCGCTGAATGCCGCCGCGTGCATATATCGTTTTATGAATCAGAGTCCTCTACGCCCGCATCGGTAATGAGGAACTCTGCGTCGCGCCCTGCCGGAAGCGACGGGTGTTTCTCGACCGTAGCCTTCCTCTTGTCGCTCATCGTCGAACGTTCGAGACGCATGATAATCTTAGTCCAGTGTTCCATCGCTCGTCCGCCGAGCGGCGCTATCTCGTCCGTCGTACTCTCGACAGCCGTGTATATCTGGTTCGTCGCCACCACGGCGAGGTCGTACCGCCGCGCCGTCGAGGTCAGCTGTGTCACCTGCCGCGTCAGGCGGCGCAACGCCGACTCCTTGTCCTCCTCCTGCTCCTGCTCCACGCGGTACAGACCTGTTGCTGAGTCGAGGATGATGAGGTCGGTGTCGGCGGCGAGGTCTTCCACGTCACGTACCGCGACCGCCTGTTCTTCGAAGTCGTATACCTCCTTGATGATGAAGTCGTGGGCGCGGTCTTCGATACTGTCGCCGCCTATCTGTCTCAGACGTTCGAGGCTAAGTCCCTCGGTATCGATATAGACGACGCCTCCGCCGTCTTCGACCGTCTCGACCGCGGTCTGCATACAGATGTTCGTCTTTCCCGTGCTGGGCTCGCCGTAGACCTGCGACACCGCGCCGCGCGGGAAGCCGCCGCCGAGAAGGTCGTCGAGCGCCTCGCACCCCGTCGTGAGACGCGTGTCGTCGTTCGTGCCGCGTTGCTGTCCCTTCATTCGACCCTGACCACGTCGAAGAGCGAGTTGACGGCGACCCCGTCTATCGCCGTCTTGCCTGACTTGTTAGCCAGAACCGCCGCGCCGACCGGCGTGCCGCCCTTCTCGTCAACGAAACGGAGTGCCTCCGTCATCGTCCTGCCGCTCGTGACGACATCGTCAACGACGACGCACCGCTCGCCCTGAACGTCGGCGAAGTTTCTGCTGAACGAGCCGCTGAGTTCGTCGAAGTCGTCGTCGCCGTCGCTCCATTTCTGCTTACGCGGCGTGTACTCGGCGAGACGCGCGTCGAAGACATCGGCGACGAGCGTAGCGAGCGGGACGCCCGCCTTGGCGATACCGACGACCACCCCCGGCTCCTCATCGAGGTCCTCCTCAATTAGGTCGGCGACCGCCGCCGCGACGAGCGACAGACGCCGCGAACTGCTACCCACCGACGACCAGTCGAGATGTATGTCCCCGGGAGCCTCGGCTTCGTCTTCGTCTGCGGGCGAATGCGTCAGGAGCCAGTTGGCGGTTTCGCGCGAGACATTTAGCTCGTCGGCTATTTCGCCGCTCTTGAGACCGCGCTCCTTGAGTTCGCGCGCGCTCTCCATCAGGTCGTCTACTTTCTTCATACGCGACGTACGACAGGAGCGGTTTTGTAGCTTGTGCTTGTGCCGCTGACCGACGCGAAGGCGAACCTCTTATGACGGCGCGTCGCACCTCTCCGACATGGAGATTGACGAAGGGGAGATAGGAGATACGCCCCTGATACGTCTCGAAGGGGTGGGCGAACCCGAGGGCGCGAACATCTACGCTAAGGTCGAGTGGTTCAACCTCCATTCGACGCCCTACGGAGGCGGCTCGGTCAAGTCCCGTCCTGCGCTCTACATGATAGATGCCGCCGAGGAGTCGGGTGAGTTGACGCCGGATAAAACGGTCATAGAGCCGACGAGCGGAAACACGGGGAGCGAGGTTGCGAAGATAGCGCGGAACCGCGGCTACGACGTTACTATCGTGATGCCCGACAACGCCGGAAAGGGCAAGATAGAAACCGTCCGTGAGACGGGCGCAACCGTCGAGTTCGTCGACGCTATGGAGGGATACGACGCCGTCATCGAACGTGCCGACGAGATAGTCGGCTCCGACCCCGACGCTTACTACAAGCCCGACCAGTACTCAAACCCCGCGAATCCGCGTTCGCACGAGGAGACGACCGCGCCCGAGATACGCGAACAAGCGCCCAAGGTCACCGACTTCGTCGCCGGTGTGGGTACAGGCGGAACCATAACGGGCGTCGGACGCGCTCTCGGAGACGAGGCACGTATCACCGCCGTCGAACCCGACTCGGCGATGCACGCCATAGACGGACTCAAGTTCATGCGGGAGGGCGACCATATAGTACCCGATATCTACGACTCGTCAGTCCTCGACGACAAGCTCTATATCTCGACCGACGACGCCTACGACAACGCGCGTCTCCTCAAGGACCGTTACGAGGACGAGGACCCCGAGGTCGTCGACGCCGGACAGCACGACGCGGAGACGTTACGTGACGTGATGCGTGTGAACGACGACTTCCTCGTCGGCACGTCGTCGGGTTCGAACCTCGAAGCCGCGATACGTATCGCCGAGGGCTACGACGACCCGACCGAGGCGCACGTCGTCACAATGTTCTGTGACAGGGGCGACAAGTACACCAACAACCTCTGGCGCGACTACTTCGAGTGAAGACGTATATCCCCTTCTCCCCCGAGAACCCGAAAACGCGTCTCGACCCTCTCCTTGACGCCGACGAACGTGTCGAGTTCGTCTACGCCTGTCTAGACGACGTTACCGCCGCAGTCTCCGAAGCGGGCGGCGACGCTACCGTCCTATCGACCGAGCCTCTCGACGGCTTCGATGCCGTGGTACGCGACGAAGCCCTGACGCCTGCGGTAAACGTCGTTCTTGATGACGAGACGCCGCCCGTCGCCGTCGTCGTCGCCGACCTTCCGCTCGTCACCCCCGACGCCCTCCGACGCCTCTACGCGTCCGACGCCGGCTTCGTCGTCGCACCGGGACGTGGCGGCGGTACGAACGCCTTCGTGGCGCGCGACGGGCGTTTCCGCGTTGACTACCACGGAACGAGCTTCGCCGACCACGCCGAAAAAGCACGCGAACTTGGCTGTGACGTTCACGTCGTCGACTCCTTCCGTCTCTCGACCGACGTTGACGAGCCTCAGGACCTCGTAGAGATTCTCCTACACGGCGAAGGGCGTGCCGCCGACTTCGTCCGCCAACGTTTCGAACTCGTTGAGGACGACGAGGACCGTGTTGGTGTCCGCCGCCTTGACCGACAGGAATAAGCCCGATAGACTCTTACGCCCGCCATGTTCCGTCCGCCCGTCACGGCTCTCGGCGTTGAGACGTGGGTGTTCGGTATCGCCGGATTAGGACTGTTTCTGTTTGCCGTCGGCGTCTACCACTGGAACAACCCGCACCGGTTCGGCGGCAGGAGGACGCGTAGGCTGTACAGTTCCGAGGAGGAGATGTCCGGATTCTGGCGTCTGCTGGTCAAAACGGCTTCCGCCGTTGAGATGCTTCTGGGAGCCGGAATGCTCCTCGTCAGCGCCGGTGCTCTCCTCGCTTAACGCCCCGAGATATTGCCAAGAGTCATGTCGCTCGAAAGGCAAGCTACGGTGACTCAATGACGGACGACCGTGTCTACTACGTCATCAGCGACCTCCATATAGGCGGCGACGAGCAGCTGGAGGAAATTGAGTTCCTCAACGAACTCCTCGGCTTTCTCCGACGGCTCGAAGAGACCGACGAAGACGCCGAGCTGATTATCAACGGCGACGCGTTCGGACTCTGGGAGTTCACGACTATCGAGGGTATCGATAAGTTCGACGTGTTGGAGGAGACCTATCCCGAGCTTTTCGAGCAGTTCCGTGCAACCGGTGAGAACATCCCCATCACGCTTGTTCCGGGAAACCACGACCACGAACTCGCGGCGTACGACGAGTACGTCGACCGTTTCGCCGAGTACAACGTCTCCTTAGTGCAGGATGACTCTATCGTCCGTGAAGCCGACGGGGCTGAGATACATTTCGAACACGGTCACCAGCAGGACCCCAACAACCGTATCAACGACTGGGGCAACCCGAACGCGACCCCGCTCGGCTACTTCTACAACACGCACATAACGAGCCGTGCCGGAAAGCTCTCGGACCGCGGACGGTTCAACTGGCTCAAGGACGTTCAAGCCGTTACGCCGACCGAATGGATGCCTATCTGGGTCCTTTCGAAGTACTTCTACCGCGAGATGAACCCTGTCCTCCGGTACGCTCTCGTTCCGTTTCTCCTCCTGTTCAACATCAGCGCCGTCCTTGCTATACTCGCCGGTCTCGACCTCGCCGGCGTCTGGTCGATGCCTACAGAGCCGGTTGAGGCGTTCTTCGGAAGGTTCGGCGCGGCGGGTGCCGCTGTCTACAACCTACTCGTCGTCAACGTCGCCGTCGTCGGAATTGCCCTTCTGTTCGGCGTACCTCTGTTCCTCATCCAGCGAGACGTGAAGAAGACGATAGACCGTTTCGGAGTCTTCGAAGCTGACCTAACCGTCGACGCCGTCGAGTCGTACGAGGAACGCGCGCGTGAGGTATTCGAAGAACGTCCGAAGACGGCGGTCTTCTGCTACGGACATACCCACCGACCGCGGACTAAGGAGGTTGACGGCGGTCTGCTCGTCAACACGGGGACGTGGCTGAAACGCTTTCACCGTCTCGACGGCGTGACGGGACTCCTTCCGCCCGTCTTCTATCCGTCGTACCAGCTCTGTGCCGTCCGTATGGAGCCTTCCGACGATGGTCTGGTCGTCGAGTACGAAAGCGTCGAGAAGCCTAGTCCGGCACACGAAGAACTAACGTTCACCGAACGTCTCCTGTCTATCGGACGCGTTCCCGAGCCGGAGCTACCCGACAAGACAGTCGTAGAGACGCAGACAGCCGACTGACTACCTGTACAGCCGTCTTTCGAGGTGTTCGCGGACCTCTTCCTCGTTTGTTCCTACCCATGCGTCGTCGGCGGTCACCGACCTGAACGCCGCACCGATGCTGACTGTGTGGAGCCACGTCGCCATCCGTTCGGCGTCGACCTCCTGAAAGATGCCTTTCTCAATGCCCTCGCGTATGTCGTCGGCAAGCGCGTTCTGTATCGCCTCGTCCGACCTCACGAAGTGTTCGCGGTAGTCTTCGTCGTGTATCGCCTGCGCACGGAGTTCGATGAGCGGTCCCCGTTCTGTCTGGTCTATCTCCTTGAACCCCACGGCGACCTCGACGAAGCCTTCGATACGTTCGCGCGGGTTTGCGGGACGTTTCTGCGGTGCCCTGTCCTCGAAGTAATCAAGCAGGTTTCCGAGGAGGTCGAGAAGCAGGTCGTCTTTGCTGTCGTAGTGGTGGTATATCAGCGACTGGCTCTTGTCGAACTCGTCGCCTATCGCGTCTATCGTTACCTCCGAGTATCCGTGTTTCTGGAGCGCATCGAAAGCCGCCGCGAGTATATCTTCGCGCGTTCCCCCGCCGCTGTCAAACAGTATCTCCCTTAGCTCCGGTACTTCCTCTGTCATCTTGTCCTTGTTCGCTGACTGACTATTCAATCAACAGGTATATATGCTTGTTCATCCTACCCGAAACCGGATGAACGTAAACTCAGCAACAGCGGTCACGGCGACGGTTCTGCTCTTCCTCGCGGTTCTTCTTCTTCTACCGGCGACCGTGTCTGCTCAGACGACGACGGCGGAGACGGCAGACGTTGTCGGAAGCCCTGATATCGAGCTGTCGGTTGCCGACGACCGTCTACAGCCTGGAGAGACCCAGACTGTCGAGATACAGGTTTCGAACAGCGGAAATCTGCGTCTTGCCGGACCCGCAGAACTCGAACAGCGCGTACAGACCGCGCGTAACGCACGTTTCGAGGTTAACGAACGCCGCCTTCCCGACGGCATCGAACTACGCTCGGGGACGGTCCTCGCAGGCTCGATTCCTGAGGGCGCAGGTGAGCCGGTAAGCTTCACCTTCGACGTTGACGAGGATGTCGATATAGGAACTCATGAGATACCTGTCCGTGTTGAGTACGACTACACGCGTCTCGCCGAACGCACACAACGCGGAACGACCAACTACCGTGACTTCTCGCGTGAAAAGACGGAACGCGTCTCGGTCGTGGTCGAGGACGACGCCCGTTTCTCGGTTGACGCCGTCTCCTCGGGCGTCGTAGCGGGCGACACCGGCGACTACGTCGTTGAGGTCGAGAATATCGGTACGCGCACCGCGCGGTCGCCGCGTATGGTCTTCTCGTCTGACGAGTCGGGTGTCTTCTTCGGCGGCTTGGACGACCGTCTTCCTCAGAAGACCGTCGGCTTCGAAGACCTCGACCCTGGCGAGTCGACGGTAGTGACGACAAGAGCGGGCGCTGACTCCGACGTGACGCCCGCTTCGTACCCCGTCGATACCTTCGTCCGGTACGAAACCGACCGCGGTGTGACGCGCGAGTCCGGAACTTCTACGACTACCCTTGGTGTCGACGACGAGCAGGAGTTCGCGGCTCAGGATGTCGAAAGCACGCTCCGTGTAGGTGACGACGGCGACCTCGTCGGCGAGATACGTAACGACGGTCCGCAGGCGGTGACGAACGCCGTCGTCGTATTCGCGCCCGAGAACCGTAACATCAATCCGCGCGAGACCGAGTACGCGGTCGGTGACCTCGGCGTCGGCGACTCAGCCGAGTTCAGCTACCGTGTCGCGGTCAGTAGCGAGGCTGAGGAAGGTCCGCGTCAGACCGACGCCGTCGTCGAGTACCGCAACCCCGACGGCGACAAACGGACAAGCAGCCCCGTCGACGTTAACTACGAAGTAGCCGAGCGTATCGACGAGTTCGAACTCGAAACCGACGTTTCGCTCGCCGCGGGTTCCTCGACGGATATCGAGGTCGAGGTGACCAATATCAAGGACGAGACCTTCACCGACATACAGGCTAAGATGTTCACTGACTCGCCGCTCGATAGCGACGACGACGAGGCTTTCATACCCCGTCTCGAACCTGGCGAGTCCGAAACGGTGGTCTTCGACCTGAGCGCCTCGGGCGGAGCGACCGCCAAGACCTACTCGACCTCGGTTGACTTCCGTTACGACGACGAACGTGACGAGACCAAGATATCCGAGACCTACCGTGTCCCTGTCGAGGTAACTGAGGCTGAAGAAGGCGGTCTTCCCCTGCTTCCGCTCCTTCTCGTCCTTGTTGTCGTCGGTGCTGGCTGGTGGTACCGTGACGTTATAACCGGCAAGCTCAGCGATATCAGGGAGTAAGCCGGATGACCGGCTCAGAGAGCGACACCCCGTCCGAATCTGTCGAAGCTGACCCCGACAGCCGTCTCCACGGCTACCTCGACAGGCTTGACTTCTGGGTCACACAGCGTCCACTCTATGTCGTCGCCGTCTTTCTCGTCCTCACCGCCTTCTTCGTTGGCGGAATAGGTCAGATAACGACCGAGACGGGGACCGACGAGTTCACGGAGGATACCCCTGAGTTCGAGGCACTCGAAGAGATAAACGACAACTTCGAAGCTGGCTTCGGCGAAGGAACCGGCTCGACACAGCTGATACAGCGCGGCGAGAACGTTCTGTCGAAACAAGGTATCCTCCGTATGCTACGTGCTCAGCACCGGCTCGAACGCAACGACGACCTCCGCGTCGGGTCAACCGCGAGCGTGGCGCAGGCTGTGGCTCAGACCGTGGACCCCGAGGCGGAGACGCTTGAGGAACAGGTGCGCGCGGTCGAGGGGGCGACGGAGTCGGAGGTCCGCGAAGCCGCACGCGGAGCAGTCGACCAGCCAGGTATGGAGACCCTTCTGAGCAACGACCTCAACGGGAACGAGCCGTACGCGGGCGCTACGATAGGCACGGTTAGTCACGATGTTCCGACCGCGGGCGTCGAGGGCGACGTAGACACGTTGACCCTTACCCGTATACAGCTTCAGTCCGAGGGCGTCGTTGACTCCGTCGGCGGCGATATCGTCGTCTTCGGCGGTGGCATACTCGACAACGAGTTCGGTCAGGTCATCGGCGATTCGCTCCAGATAGTCCTGCCTGTCGTTCTCGTCCTGATTCTCCTGTTCCTCGTCGTCGCCTACCGGGACGTAATCGACCTTCTGCTCGGACTCGTCGCTCTCGTGATGGCGATACTCTGGACCTTCGGCTTCATGGGGTGGACGGGTATCCCGTTCGACCAGATGATGATTGCCCTCCCTGTCCTCCTCCTTGCGGTCGGTATCGACTTCGGGATTCACGCCGTCAACCGGTACAAGGAAGAACGTGCCGCCGGACTCGGAATCGTCGAGGGGATGGACGCCGCGACCGACCAGTTGCTCGTCGCCTTCTTCATTGTAACAGGCACGGCGGTCATCGGGTTCGGCTCGAACATATCGAGTGAACTCGGACCAATCGCCGACTTCGGCGTAGCGACCGCCGCCGGCATGGTCTTCACCTTCCTAATCTTCGGCGTCTTCATGCCGTCCGCCAAGCTCTACCTTGACCGTCTCCGTCAGGACTCATGGATACCCGAAGGACCGACCAAGCCTCTCGGCGGCGAGTCGCGTTTCGGCGACGTTCTCAACGTCGGGAACGTTATCGCCAGCAGGGCACCCGTCGTCTTCCTAGTCTTCGTCTTGGTTGTAACCGTAGGAGTAGGCGCGTACGCTACCAACATCGACACGTCGTTCGACGACGAGGACTTTCTGCCGCCCGAGGAACTCCCTGCCTACGTCGACCGTTTCCCTGCCGGACTTCAGCCTGGCGAGTACACCGTGACGGAGACGATAAACTTCCTCGAAGACAGGTTCGAGACGGGTGAGGACGACGAGGTCACTATCTACGTCGAAGGACCGTTGCATCAGGACTTCGCGCTCGAATCGATAAAACGCGGCGGACAGGACCCGCCGGACGCCTTCATAGCCGACGAGGAACTCGAAGCCCGTTCCGACGGGATACTCGACGTAATCGAGTCACGCGCAGAAGCCGACGAGGAGTTCGCCGAACTCGTCGAACGGACCGACTCGACGGGGAACGGTGTACCCGACAACAACGTTGACGAGGTCTTCGAAGCCCTCCTGTCTTCCGAACACCGCGAACAGGCTCTAAACTACGTCACCGAAGACCTCCGTAGCACCCGTATCGTCTACTCGGTCGAGTCGGATGCCGAACCTGCCGAAGTCTCACGGAACGCCTCGGTGATGGCAGAGAACTTCCGTATGGACGCGACACCGACCGGACAGATTGTCGTAATGAACGCCGTCATCGACATCATCTTCGAGTCAGCGATAGTTGCTCTCCTAATCGCGCTATTCTTCACGGCGCTGTTCCTCGTTGCCGTCTACCACTTCCTTGAAGGACGTGCGTCGCTCGGTGTCGCAAACCTCGTTCCCATCGTCGTCGCCGTCGTCTTCCTTGCGGGAACCATGCCCGCGCTCGGCATACCGCTGAACGCACTCACGGCGACGATTCTGTCGATAGCCGTCGGTATCGGAATCGCCTACTCGGTCCATATTACGCATCGGTTCATCGACGAGTACAACGGGGAACCCGATGTCTACGAATCCATATCTACGACGCTACGCGGGACGGGAGGGGCGCTCACCGGGAGTATGCTGACGACGGCGGGCGGAACGGGCGCTCTCGCGCTCGCAATCACGCCCGTCCTAGGACAGTTCGGTCTCCTGATGGCGATAAGCGTCTTCTACTCGTACGTGACCTCGATGGTCGTGCTTCCGTCGACCCTTGTCATCTGGAGCCGGTACTTCGGCTAGCTCCAGCGCTCCATCGCGTCCGTTTCCACCCCGAAGCCGTCGAGTAGCTTCGCGGCGAATACCTCGATGAGTTCGTCGATGGTCTCGGGACGCGTGTAGAATCCCGGCGCGGCGGGTGCGATGACCGCGCCAGCCTTCCGCGCCTCCAACGCGTTTTCGAGATGCGTGCGCGCCATCGGCGATTCGCGCGGGACGAGGACGAGTCGGCGCTCCTCCTTGAGACAGACATCGGCGACGCGGGGGACGAGTCCCTCGGCGATTCCGTTTGCGACGTAGCCGAGCGTCTTCATCGAACACGGACAGACGAGCATGCCGTCGAACTCGAACGAACCCGACGCGACGCTCGCACCTATATCGGTCGGCGCGTGTGCAACGTCGGCTATCTCCTCGACATCGGAGGGCGAAAGCTCGGTTTCGGCGTCGAGTACGCGCCGCGCCCCTCGGGTGACGATTACGTGTGACTCGACATCGGTTTCGCGTAGAAGACGTAACGCCGCCACGCCGTACTGAACACCGCTCGCGCCCGTGATTCCGACGACGAGCCTCATGTTCCAAAGACGGGCGCGTACCGCTAAAGACTTCCGTTCGCGTGACCAACCGCCGACGATGCCGACGCGCCCCGAAGCGTACGAAGCCGACGACGCCGAGGTCAAGGCACTCCTTGGCGTGACGCCCGACGAGACGCCTGCGCCCGAGGAGGTGAGTTTCGCGCGTAACGTCTTCCTGCCTCTCTCGACCGCCTGCGTCAACTCGTGCGACTACTGTACCTTCTACGACAAACGCGGCGAGGCGTCGTTGATGTCGCCCGACGAGGTCCGCGAAACTCTGGAACGCGGGGCGCGCGCCGGATGTACGGAGGCGCTGTTCTCGTTCGGGACGCGCGCCGAGACGTATCCGGCGATAAACGACGAACTCGACGCGCTCGGCTACGACGACGCGCTCGACTACCTCTACGACTGCTGCGTCGAGGCGCTCGACCTAGGTCTTCTGCCGCATACGAACGCGGGCGTGATGACGCGCGACGAACTCGAACTTCTGAGCGAGGTCAACGCATCGATGGGGCTGATGCTCGAAACGACCGCGCAGGTCGAGGCGCACGAGGGGTACGCGACCAAGCAGCCCCGACGCCGTCTGCGCGCGATACGTGATGCCGGACGCGCCCGAATACCGTACACGACGGGTATACTCGTCGGTATCGGCGAGTCCCCCCGAGACCGCGCCGAGTCGTTGCTCGCCATACGTGACCTACACCGCGAGTACGGGCACGTGCAGGAGGTTATCGTCCAGAACGTCGTGCCGAACGAACGTTCCGACTACGAACGTCCCTCGGCGGAAACGGTGCGCCGTACGGTTGCGATGGCGCGCGCCGCTCTCCCCGACGAGGTCGAGGTTCAGGTACCGCCCAACCTCTCGCACGACCTGCCGTCGCTCGTCCGCGCCGGTGCGGGCGACCTTGGCGGCGTCTCGCCCCTCACCGATGACTACATCAACCCCGACTACGACTGGCCCGCGGTCGAACGTCTGCGCGGGGTCGCCGACGACGCGAACGCCGAACTCGTCGAACGTCTCCCCGTCTACCCGCGTTACGTCGAGGAAGGCTGGCTCTCGACGCGTGTCGAAGAAGCCGTCGATGAAGCACGGAAAGAGTTTTGACCGTCGCCGCCGTCGCTCCTGTATGACAGATACGTATACGGTCGAGTTTCTGCGAGGCGGCGAAACGGTCGAGGTGGACGAACGCCAGACGGTTCTGAACGCGTGTATCGAGGAGGGTGTCGTCCACGAGTTCTCGTGCCGCGTCGGAACCTGCCTTGCCTGCGTCGCACGTCTCGTCGAGGGCGAGGTCGAACAGCCGGGTGCGCGTGGACTTGCGGAGGAGGAGAGCGAGGAGTACGTCCTGACCTGTACGGCGAAGCCGCGTTCCGACCTCGTACTCGAACGTGACGCGTATCCGCGGACGACTGAGAACGCGGTTGAGGAACGGGCATAATGGACGAGGAACTCTACACCGACGAGCATCTCTCGCTCGAAGACCGTTCCCTCCTTCCGAGCGAGGGATTCTTCGTTCCCGAGGAACACCGCGAGCAACGCCGACGCGACGAGTTCGAGGAGAGCGTCGCCGGACACTCGACGGTCATGCTTGCCGACGGAGACGCCGACGGACTCGCCGCAGTCGTCCTCGGTGAACGTGTCTTCGACGACTTCGGCTGGACGACCGCCTCCCCGAACTACCTCGGCGACGCCTTCGAACGTCTCGCTGAGTTTATCGAGGACGGCGCGACCGTCTACGTCGTCGACCTCTGTCCCGACGCCGACGTACCCCTCGCCGACTTCGAGACGGTCGTCGAACGCGCCGAAGCCGTCCGTTGGTACGACCACCACGAATGGGACGAAGAGGTGCGCGAGACCGTCGAGGCGCTCGGCGTCGATGTCGTCGTAGGCGAGAGCGACGAGGTCTGTTCCGCGGATGTCGCGCTCGAACAGTTCGAGAAGGACGGACACGACTTCCCCGACGCCCTCTACGAACTCATCGAGGTAACCCGTGACCACGACCTCTGGATACGTGACGACCCGCGTTCGGACGACCTCGCCGACCTGAGCGTCTACCTTAGCTCCGAGGAGTACGTCGAGGCGGTCCGCGACGGCGTCGAACTCGACGACGAATACGCCGACTTTCTCGCCGAGAAACGTGAGGAGAAGGACCGTCTCATCGGTCTCGCCGTCGAACGCGCCGAGTTCGTCGAGGTCGGCGGCGTTACCGTCGCCCACACCTACGGACGTTGCTCGCAGAACGAGGTCGCCGAGGAGTTGCGCGAACAGGGCGCGGACGCCGCCGTCGTGGTCAAGCCCGAGGGCGGAACGTCGTTACGCGGAAGCGAGGGCTTCGAACGTTGCCACGAGGTCGCCCGTCTACTCGACGGCGGCGGTCATCCGCGCGCCGCGGGATGTAAGCCCGATGTCTTCGACTCCGTCCTCGACTACGCGCGCCACTGGACCACCGACGGAGAGGAGGCGCGCGATGCGGTTCTCGACGCCTTCGCGGAGTTACTCAAGGAGTAGGCTCCTGACTTCCCCGTCACCATATCCTTTTTCCTTCGAAAGCCAATGTTAGGATATGGAAAATGAGATAGACGAGGTTGACGAAGAGATACTGCACGCTTTGCAGGAAGACGCGAGAAACATGTCGTCCGACGAGATAGCTGAGAGGACGGGTACCTCGGGTAGCACGGTCCGTAAACGGATACAGAACCTTGAGGAGAAGGAGGTGATAAAGGGGTACAGCGCCGAGGTTGACTACGGTAGGTCGGGATACCCTCTACGGATGATTCTCTACTGTACCGCGCCTATCCCCGAACGCGGAAGACTGATACGCGACATCCTAGAGATACCTGGCGTCATCTCGGTTCAGGAACTCGTGACCGGAGAGGAGAACCTTCTGGTGACCGCCGTAGGTAAGAACGACGAGGACATAACCCCGGTTGCACAGGAACTTCTTGACCTCGGTCTCTCTGTTTCGGACGAAGTTCTGGTCCGGAGCCACGTCACTACACCTTTCGACGAGTTCTCCTCCGAGGAGTAGCGGCTTGTGGTTCTGAGGAACAGAACGTGAATCAAAACCTATATTGTAAACAGTCTGTTAGGAATGGTCAGATACGCCGATACCGGTGCTTGCTACCCTTTTCCCCTCGTCGGGCACGAGGGAACTCTCTCGACGGCATTCCTGTCGTATTTACTATTTCGTTCGTAGAACTCTCTATTGAGAACGATATGGTCGTTTCGAAGGTTTTAATACACATTTTGGTATACTATGGACAGAGAGATGTCGAGTCAGACAAAGGAAGCCGTAGGTAGGATAGGAGAGCCATCACGTAGCGAACCTCTGACACCTGTCGCCCTTACTCGGATTACGTGGCTCCTCTGGCTGGCTACCACCGCTCTAGCCGGCGTCTACGCCGTCGGTGCGCGTCCGTCGTGGTTTGGCGGAATAAGCCTCGCTGGCGCAGACGTATTCTTGGTAGACGGCTTCACCCTCGTAATCTGGTGGCTGGCGACCTTCATCAGCGCCATCGTGCAGAGCTACTCGCGTAGGTACATGCTGGGTAAGAAGAACGCTTCGGGTTTCTTCGGACGTATCTTCGGCTTCACGGCGCTCGTCGGTGTCGTCGTCGCCGCCGATAGCCTCGTCCTGTTCGTAGCGGCGTGGCTCGGAATGGGACTGGTAATGGCAAGCCTGATAGGATTCTTCGACAACTGGGAGCAGGCTCAAGCCGCCGAGAGGGTAGCGCGCCGGTCTTTCGTTCTGGGTGCCGCGTTCCTCTCTGTCGCAGTCCTTGCACTCTGGAACGGTACGGGGGCGACCAGCATCTCGGCGGTAGCCGGAGCCGCGGACACGGTACCGACGGCGGCTTACCTCGTTGCAGTAGCCGCACTAGTGGGAACAGCGGTGGTACAGTCGGCTCTTCTGCCCTTCCACGGATGGCTCGTTTCGTCGATGACAGCACCCACTCCTGCCTCGGCGCTGATGCACGCCGGATTCGTGAACGCGGGCGGCGTGCTACTCGTCCGTTTCTCGCCCCTGCTGACCGTCAGCCTCCTCGTCATGACCGCGGTGGTCATCGTTGGTGCGACAAGCGCCATCCTCGGAAAGATGATGATGTCGGTGCGTGCTGACATCAAGGGCAAGCTCGCGTGTTCAACGGTTGCGCAGATGGGATTCATGATTCTACAGGTCGGTCTCGGATTCTTCGCCGCCGCTGTCGCACATCTTCTGCTCCACGGATTCTACAAAGCATACATGTTCCTCTCGTCCGGAGAACGCGTCGAACACACGGCTCCGCCTAAGACCGATAAGAAGCCGTCGCTCGGGGTTGCAAGCGCCGTCTCGATGACCGCCTTCGGCGTAGTCGGTGGCGTCCTCTTTCTCACACTGACCGGTAAGGAAGCCGTCCTTGACAGCGGTCTGGTTCTTGCGGTGGTTATTGTCGTAGCCGTCGCACACGCGACGCGCGAGGTCGTCGAGTCGTCGGTCTCCGCAGGCGTCCGTTTCGTTCTGATGCCGGCGGTCTTCCTCTTCGGTATCGTCGTCTACGCGGGCGTCTACAACTCCGTGACCTACATGATGAACGGACCGTTCGGCAACGGTTCGGTCTTCACCGCCACGCCGACTGAACTAACGCCGGTACACATCGCCGTCGCAGTAGGCTTCGTCGCCGCCTACGTGGCTACGGGCTACGGATACGCCGAACGTAGCCGACGTCTCTACGTCCGTCTTCTCAACGCTTCACAGCCGTCTTCGAAAACGCTTCTTCTCAACAAGGAGGAATACAATGAAAGCTGAAGCCGCCGAAATCGAACGGAAGCACGAGGTACTCCGCGAAGAGATAGAGGATGCCGCTTCGACGGTAGGGATGCTCTGGCCCGTACATTCGTTCGTAACGTCGAACCCTCTATCGGGCTTAGAGGACAGGAGTTTTCACGAAGCCGTTGAACGTGCCGAGGAACTGTTCGGAGCCAACGGCTACCCCGACTCCAAGACCCTCGAAAAGGCGTGGCGGGAGGGACGTATCCAGCCGGAGGTTCTCGAACGCAAGACCTCGGAACACGGCTACGAACATATAGATGGTACACCCAAGGAGAAGTTCGAAACCCTGCTCGACAGGGTCGAACAAAGGGGTGACACGTCTCTCGACCAGCCGCGCGAATGGGACGAGGTCGACGCCGTAATCACGAAATGGCTGTCCGTCTTCCTCGACCAAGGACGCGCCGAATGGGATATGCCGTCGCGCCAGAAAGGCTTCTACGACGCGTGGCGCGAGGTAGCGGGCTACGACCCCGAGGTTCCCGACGCGGCTTCTTCTGAGCTACCCGACTATCCTCTCGAAGCCGTCGCCGATGTCGTCTCTAACCTCTCGCCCCAACGCCGCCGCGATGTCTTCGAGAGTCAGTTCGCGTCGCTTCCTGGGTGGGCATCTTTCATCCGCTGGCGTGTCAAACGCGGCGACGGATGGCAGTCCGAGATGCCCGTCACGCTTCCCGGGTATATGGCGGTGCGCCTCGCGCTTGTCGACGCCTTCGACGCGCCGCCCGTCCCCGAGGGGTGGGAAGGCTCCAAAGCGACCGAAGGCGTTCCTCCGGAGGGCGTCCTCACCGAAACGTGGGAGGAATCTTATCGGGAAAGCCTCGTCGAAGCCGTCTCGTCGGAGGCTGACAAGGAAGACGAAGAGGGCGGCGACCCCCTCGCAAAGATGGTCTTCTGTATAGACACGCGCTCGGAGATAATCCGTCGGCATATTGAGGATGCCGGTCCGTACGAGACCCACGGCTTCGCGGGCTTCTTCGGCGTCCCTATACGGTACGAAGGATACGACGACAAGGTCAGCGTGGACGCCCATCCGCCGATTCTCGAATCCCGTCACCATGTCGAGAACCAACCGTGCGGGCACGACCACAGCCACGCGAAAGAGGAACACGACAGATGGTCGAAGCTCGCCAAGACCGCGGGCGGCGTCCTCAAGAAGCTCAAGACAAACGCGACGACGCCTTTCGCACTCGTCGAGAAGGGCGGCTTAGGATACGGATTAGCGATGGCGACACGGACCGTCGCCCCCGACCGCCTCTACGCCGCGGCGCGCTCGGTCTCGGGACACGTTCCCGACGAAAACGACTTCTGTGAGCCGACCGTTGACGCTAACGGCGACGAGTCAGAGGACGGTCTCCCGTATGGGATGACGCTCGAAGAGAAGGTCAGGTACGCTGAGTCAGCCTTCGAGTCGATGGGCTGGGACTCGTTCCCGCGTCTCGTTGTCTTCGTCGGTCACGGGAGCCATACGACGAACAATCCGTTTGACTCCAGCCTCGACTGCGGAGCCTGTGCCGCCAACCCCGGCGGACCGAACGCACGCGTCTTCGCCTCGATATGTAACGACGACGAGGTAAGGGCGGAACTCGCTCAACGCGGATTCGGTATACCCGACGACACACTCTTCGTAGCCGCCGAACACAACACGACGACCGACGAGATAACCATCTACGACTCCGACGTTCCCGAGAGCCACCAAGACGATATCGAGAAGCTACGTTCCGACCTAGCCGAAGCCCGTGAAGGAGCCGCTGAGGAGCGTGCGGATTCGCTCGGAGCCGACGGAACAGAGGGACGTAGGGAAGTCGAGAGACGCGCGGCGGACTGGGCGGAGACACAGCCCGAATGGGGACTCGCCGGAAACGCATCCTTCGTCGTAGGTCCGCGCCGTCTCACGGAAGACCTTGACCTTGACGGACGCGCTTTCCTACATTCGTACGACTGGGAGAACGACCCCGACGGCGACGCACTCGAAGGGATACTCCTCGGACCGATGGTCGTCACTCAGTGGATAAACAGCCAGTACTACTTCGCGTCGGTCGACAACTCCGCCTACGGAAGCGGTTCGAAGGTAACCCAGAACCCCGTCGGAAACGTCGGCGTCTACCAAGGCAACGGCGGCGACGTTATGTCGGGTCTGCCTTCCGAGTCTCTGTACGCCTCCTACGAGGAGCCGTACCATCAGCCCCTACGTATCTCGGTGGTCGTACACGCACCCGCGGAGAACGTCGTCAGCATTCTCAAGGAGAACAAGGCGGTAGCGTCACTCGTCGAAAACGGCTGGCTAAACATATCGGTCGTTGACCCTCAGAGGGGGAACGAGGTCGTTACATCCCTGCTCAAACAACAGACTGCGTCGGTGTAGGCTGGACTAAGCGCGGCTTGAACGAGTATTACGCCGGTTCGGTGGAGACGGTTCCGACCTAAGCCGGACCGGAAGCCACGTCGGCTTCTGCGGAACCCGGGGTATCTTTTCGGACTCCGAAAATCTGTCGTTAGTAGAATAACAACAGACCTAAGATTTTTGTCACAGGCGTGCCAAGTCGTAACATGGTCTTACAAGGAAACGAGGAAGGCTTCGCGCCGCCGTTCGATTCGTCAATATACGGCGCGTCTTACTCGCCCTCGACACCTGGTACTGAGTACGCGATAGAGTACGACGACTGTGACGCACTCGCGGCGTTCTTCACGCTCGAAGACGACGCTTCCGTCCGCGGCTTGCTCCCCGAGGGCGTTGAGCCGTTTTCGGAGCCGATGCAGGGCGGCGTACTCGTCGCCCGCTACCCGTTCTCGACGGTCGGCGAGTACAACGAGGTTATCGCCCTCCTACAGGTCAAGGATACGAACGGCGAGATGGCTTACTACATCCCGTATATCTACGTCACCAACGATGCCGCGATGGCGGCGGGACGTGAACTCGCAGGTGCGCCCAAGAAGATGGCTGATATAGAGTTCGCGCGCGAGGGGAGCGTCTACGAGGCGACGATGGAACGTCCGGCGGGCAAGCGTCTCCTGTCGCTCACGGCGACGCCCGAACAGCGCGCGACGGGGAGCATGGTCGATGCCCTTCTGCCGTCGCCAACGCCGCTCCTCTCGGTCCGCCACGTGCCGCCTATCGAGGGCGGCGACGGATTGACGCAGTTGGTCGAATGGTACGCCGACTTCCAGTTCGAGGAGGACGGCGACGGACGTAAGATGTGGAGCGGTCCCGCCTCGGTCTCGTATGACTCGCATTCGGCGCAGGACCCTATACACAAGCTCCAGCCCGAGAGCGTCCTGATGGGCGCGTACTCGAAGTTCAGAATGGAACTCGGCGTAACGGAGGTGCAGAAGGAGTGGGAGCATTAGAGATAGACGCCGACTACCAAGGATACGAATCCGAACTCCGCGACGCCGTCCACGAGGTTGCGCGCGATGAGGTCCGTCCCGCGGGACGCGAAATCGACCGGATGCGTCAGGACGAGATACGGTCGCTCAACGACAGCGACAGCGTCTACTGGGAGGCAATGGAGGCGATGGAGGAGGTCGTACCGCGTAGCGCATTCCTCCCCGAGGAGTTCGGCGGCGACGGGATGAGCGGACGGGAGTTCCACGTCGTCATGGAGGAGTTCGGCTGGGGTTCGTCGGGTCTCGCCATGGGGTACGTCGTCGATATCATGCCGCCGCTGTTCGCCACTATGTCGTTCGACGACGACCTAATCGAAGGCTACGTCGAGCCTTACCTGAGCGGCGAACTTGACGGGCATCAGGGATGCTGGGGGGTCACCGAACCCGAACACGGCTCCGAAACCCTTCAGGCTGAGACGCTTCTGATGGAAGGAAACGAGGATATATCGTCGCCGCAGGTTACCGCCGAGAAGGAAGGCGACGAATGGGTGATAAACGGCGCGAAGGCTCCGTGGGTCTCGGCGGGACCGCTGGCGACCCACTGCGCGTTGCACGTCAACCTCGACGCGTCGGAAGGAAGCCACGGCGGCTTGTGCGTCGTACCTCTCGACGCCGAAGGCGCGGACAAAGGCGCGGCTATCGACAAGATGGGACAGCGAGACTGTCCGCAGGGCGACCTATCGTTCGACAAAGTCCGTATACCCGACCGTAACATGGTCCTCGGACCCGACGCCCTCCACCCTGACACGGGCTACGTCTCCTTCGACCAGATTCTCTGCGTCACCTCGTGCGGGGTCGCCGCCGTGTCGACAGGACTCGCGCGTGCCGCCTTCGAGGAGGCGCTCGCCTATGCGCGTGAACGCGAGCAGGGAGGCAAGCCGATTGCGCAACACCAGACGGTCAAGAAGAAGCTGTACGACATGTTCGAGAAGGTCGAGACGGCACGCGCCTACTCCCGCGCCGCCTGCGAACACGTCTGGGACCGGACGCTCGAATCCTTCGAGTTCGACGCCTCCCACCGGCACGCCGTCGCGGCACAGGTCTACTGTAAACGCGCCGCGTTCGAGGTCGCACACGACGCCGTCCAGATACACGGAGCGAACGGAATCACGCGCGACTATCCCGTCGAGAAGACCTTCCGCGACGCGCGCGTCAAGCTAATTGAGGACGGCACGCTCGACGTTCTCTCGCTCGAATCCGCGGAAGGGGTGTTGGAGAACTACAGGATAGACTGAGTACCTCAGCTATCGCCAAGCCGTCGTCCCCATTTTTATAACTTCCCCGTGTCAACTGTTTTCAAGCGTTCTCAGATACGAAACTTTTAAACCCGTAAGGCGAGTACGGTAGCCTGAAACGGAAACGCGTACAGGCGGCGGCATAGTTAATGAACAACGGGAACTTTGAACTGGTCGTATTCGACCTTGACTCGACGCTCGTAGACGGAGAAGGCATAGTTGCGCTTGCGCGCAAAGCCGGCGTCGAAGAGGAGGTGGAGCGCGTCACCGAGGAGGCGATGCGCGGTGAACTCGACTTCGGAGAGTCGTTACGCCGTCGTGTCTCGCATCTCGAAGGTCTGACCGTCGAGGAAGCGCACGAGGCGTTGCGTTCGATACCGACGACTCCGAACGCTATCGAGGTCGCAAGTCGTCTCAAACCCGACGTTGCGGTCTTCTCGGGCGGATTCTATCCTGCCGCGGAACCCGTGGCGGAGGAGATAGGCGCTAAGCACGTCCGTGCGAACCGGCTCCTTTCGGAGGACGGCGTCCTGACGGGCGAGGTCGAGGGCGAACTCGTAGACGACGACAAGGGGGAAGTCCTGCGTCGTCTCGCACGCGAGGAAGGCTACGATGAGAACCGTATCCTTGTGGTCGGTGACGGCTCCAACGACGTTCCGATGATGCGTGTCGGAGCCTTCGCGGTTGGATTCGACCCTAAGCCCGTTGTCCGCGATGCCGCCGACGTGAGCGTCGACCGTAGGGATTTCCGGCTCGTAGAGCCGATATTCGAAAAGAAAAGAGTGATAGAATGAGTGCAGAGACAGTCATACAGATACCCGACGAACTGGACGTAGACGAAGACGAGATAGCCGACGAAGACAAGGACAGCCTAATTGAACTCGCCGGTAAGTTGCGCGACAAGCGTAACGAACTCAACTCGAAGGCGAGCGAGAAGGCGTCGAAACGCAACGAACTGAACGACAAGACGCGCGAGGTCGTCGATGTCGCACAGAAACACAGAGAGAAACGCGACGAGCTTAACGAGAAGGTGCAGGAGCTGAAGGACAAGCGTGACGAACTCAACGAGAAGGCGAACGACCTCTTCGACAAGGTTGACAAACGCAAGAAGGAGCTGAAGCTCGAAGAAGGCGAGTCGCTCGACGAACTCGAAGAGCAGATAGAGGACCTTGAGTTCAAACAGCAGACGGAGGTCCTCGAACCCGACGAGGAGAAGGAGATAATCGAGGAAATTGAGGAGCTACGCGAGAAGTACAACGAGCGCAAGTCGAAGCTCGAAAACAACGACGAGGTACAGGAACTCGTCGACGAGGCGAAGGAAGCCCGCGAGAAGGCGAGCGAGTACCACGAGAAGGTCATCGAGTTCGCCGACAAGGCGCAGGAACACCACGACAAGATGATAGAGGCGTACCGGAAGGCGGACGAGGTACGTGACGAAGCCGACGAGGTTCACGAGGAGTTCGTCGAGGTGCAGGAAGCCGCCGACGAGATGCACGAGAACTTCGTGACCGTCCAGAAGCGCCTCCGTAAGCTCGACAAGGAGGAGAAGTCGGAGCGCCAGACCGAACGCGAAGAGAAGAAGGAAGAGGCGAAGGAAGAGGCGCGCGAGGTCTACGAGAAGTTCAAGGAGGGCGAAACGCTCGATACGGACGACTTCATGCTCCTCCAGCGCGCGGGTCTGCTCTGATTTAACGAAAGAAATTATTGGCGGCGGCGTAACGTTTCTACCGGATGTTATCCCGAAAGACCGTACTGATAGCCGCTATCTTCTTCGCCAGCTTCGTCTTTGTCGCCCTCGTCGTCGGTGAGGACGACGACTGGGAGCCTCCCGAACCCGAGATAGAGTCGGTCGAACTCATCCGTTCGGGCTGTCACGACGACGTTCGGGCTATAGGTGCATCATCAACCGACGGGATGTGGATACGCACTATAAACGGCACCTCGCCCCATACCGATGTCTCCGCCCAGATACGTCTCGTCTCAGCCGAACGCGCCGATGTAACGGCGTATAGGGTCGATGTGGAGACGCATAACACGTCCGCTCCCGCACCCGACCACGACTGTGACGGCGACGGCGGAGCAATAGTCTACAGGGTCGAGTACGACGCACCGAGCGACGAGGCGGCGGACGGTCTACGTGTCGAGAGATACCTTAACGGCGAACTCGTCGGATGCGGCGGTTCGACCTCCGGACCTAATCTCGGCTGTGCGCGTCAGCACGAGGATGTGCCGACACGCTGGTCGAACGAGTCGGGATAGGACTAACGCGAACCTTTTACGCCCTCCACGCGTCGGATTAGATAAGAGATGCTTGCCAAACGCGTAATACCGTGTCTCGACGTTACCCTCGACGACGAGGGAAACGCCGATGTCGTCAAGGGCGAACAGTTTGAGGA
>JAQZCZ010000031.1 GCA_028751095.1 Euryarchaeota archaeon Ods01
ATCGTCTATCTCCTCCTCGGGGCTGTACTCGGCGCGTCCCGTGTCAACCTCAACATCAGCGTCGTACTCCTGTCTGCTTGGACCGGTCGTCGTTCCGCCGTCACCCTCGCCGCCTGCTCCGCCGCTACCTATCTCTATACCGATATCCTCGCCGCCTCTTTCGAGGTCCTGTTGCTCGCCCAAGACCTCGTCCAAGTCTCCCTCATCGTCGTCGACGATATCCTCAGACTCCTCGCCTTCGCCTCCGCCGCCTCCTCCTTCGCCGACGCCTTCGGAGTCACCGAACCCGCTCAGAGCGCCGTCTTCGCCACCGAATCCGAAGCCGGTTCCGTAGCCGCTGAAGGAGACGGCGAGTAGCAGGAACCCCGCGAGGGCGACGATGGCAACGCTACCGGCTATACGCGGAACGCTGACAAAGCCCTCGCTCGATGTCGTCTGGAGTTCGTCGAGAACATCGTCGTAGAGCGCCTCAGCCATCGGGTTCTCCTCGCCTGCCTTCGCGGCGTCGCGCGCCGTCCGTAACGCCTCGTTGACCTGCGGGTTCGCCTCCTCGAAGTACTCTAGTGTCCGGCTACGGTAGATGAGGGCGGCGTCGCCGAGGAAGAAGACCGCGCCCGCGACAGCCGCGACGACTATCTCACCCGAAACCGGACCTATCTCGGCGGGTATCCATGCCGGAGCGAGGGCGGAGATGAGGAAGAAGACAGCGACGAAGAACAGCGTCGTCTCTATCGCGGCGTGGAGGAAGGCGGCTTTCGCGCCCTCCTTACGTATTTCCTTTTCGGCTTCGAGTATCTTCTCTGCTTTGCTCATCAGTACGCTCCCGGTCCGCTACCTATCGGACTACAGTCTTCCGCCATCTCGCACTCGTTGTACATCTGTTCGTACAGGTCAACGACGTTGTCGTACTCGTCTTCTAGCTCCTCAAGCTCGTTCTCGGCTTCTTGGACCTGTTGCTCCATCTGACGGACCTCGTCCCGCGCGTCGGTAAGCTCGGACTCGGTGGTCTCTAGCTGTTGCTCGCGTTCCTCAAGTTCTTCTTCCTTCTCCTCTAGGTCCTGCTCCGCGCGGGTCAGGTCTTGCTCCGTCCTGAGAAGCTCCTGTTCGAGTTCCTGCTTCTCCATCTCGGCGTCACGTATCTCCTCCTCTATTCCCGTGAAGTCGTCCATGTCCTGACGGACGTTCTGTAGCTCCTGTTCGGTCTCCTCAAGCTCCTGTTCGGTCTCCTCAAGCTCCTCCTCGGTTGCTTCGAGTTCCTGCTGTACCTCACCGACAGAGTCGTCTATACTGTCTATCTGTTCGTAGTAGTACAGCGTCACTCCCGCTGTCCCCATAACGGAGAGGGCTACGAGAGCTATCATGAATACGTTGAGCTTTCCGCCTATCTGAGACATCTTCTTTCCTCCAAGTACGCCGTGAAACAGTATATGGCTTGTGGCTCCGTCATGTGCGCGAACGGACGGCTTCAACTGCGTCCTTTGCGATACTGTCTATCTCGTATCCGTACACGTCGTGGAGTCTGCGGAGGCATACTTCGGTCAGGTAGACGAGGAGTGCCGCGAGCAGAGGCATCCAGCTAAGGTCACGCTGTGTCTCGCGCGGCTCCGACGCATGGCTACGGACGTTCTCGGCGATTGCCGCCGTCTCGTGCGGCTGGTAGACGTCTCCGCCCGTCGTGCCTGCGGCGCGTAGGACGGAGTTCGACAGTCCGAATCCGCCGTACTCCTCGGCGTAGTTGACCGCGTAACTCGCGCCCGCCGCCGTCTGGAATCCTGGCTCGGTCGGCGTCACGGTTGCGACGTACTCGTCTTCCTCGGTCTGTGCGAACTCAAGGTCGCCGTCGGGGCGCGACGAACCTCTGTAGCTAACCTCGGTCGTCTCGCCTACCCGTGTGTCGCTCACGTCGTAAACGTCGGTTGCGAGCCTCTCGGGGTCGCCTATCGCCCAGTTGACGCCGCGCGACATCAGCATCGAGTCGGGGTCGCTCAGAAGTCCGCCGAGTACACCGTTACCCGTATGCGCGGTCACCGAGACGACACGTCCGAGACCGTAACGCCCCGACGCCATAGCTACGTCGCCGTCGCCCGTTGCCACAAGGAACCGTCCTGTCTGTTTGACCGAAACGTCATGCGCCACGGGCAGGTCGGTCGATGTCTCAACGCCGTCGGTGATGAAGTGACCGCTGTCCATTATCGTCAGAACGTCCCCGTCCGGCTCCCTCTCTTCGCCGCCGAACAGAACCCTCAGACGGTCGGCTTCCTCTGCCATGTAGTAGTTGCCGCCGCCTATGTCAGCGAGGTCCCGCATCACGACTGCGTCGGTTATCGCCTCGCCTATCCCGACCGTATGTATGTTTATCCCCTGACGGTTGAGACGGCGCGCCTCCTCGGCGGTTTCAGGGTTTATCTCGCCCGCCTCGGGCGGCCTGTCGTAGAGGAGACCGTCGGTTATCATTATTATCTCGCCCTCTCCGCCGAGCGTCTCCTCAGCCGCCTGTAGTCCTACCGCCGAGTCGGTGCCGCGCGCCCTCGCACGCGCCTCGGGGTCGATGTTCTCCACCGTGTCCACGAGTTCCGCCCTGTTGGTCGAGAGTTCGTCCATCGGAACGACGTTAGGGAACTTCTGGTGGGTGAAGAACGCCATACCGACGCGGTTCTCGTTTCCGAGGCTGTCTATAACGTCGAGCGCGACGCCTTGGACGCGCGGCAGTTCCTCGTCGAGCGTTCCCGATATGTCGAGCAGAATTACGATGTTGCTCGACCTACCCGTCTCTCCCGATTCGACAGGGACGATATCTCCTATCGGCGACTCGGCGTAGCCGCCTTCGTCGTACGCGTTGGGTCCGCCCGTCACGACCAGACCGTTTCCTTCTATCACGAACTCCTGAAGCGCGGCGGTATCGCCGATGTCGTCGGCGTGCTGGTTCTGCATCACGACGGCGTAGTAGTCGTCGAGGTTGGACGGAACCTCGGAAGCCGTCTCAACGTCGTACAGCTGTTCGAGGAGTTCGAGTAACGGGTAGCTGTCGCCGCTCACGTACAGAACGGTCGGTCTCTCGACGACACGGACCGTCTTGTAGAACTCGGTGTTCCTCTCGTACAGACCCTCGCCGCCGTCGTTGAGTTCGGCTGTCATCGCGTACTCTCCTGTAGAGTCGAAGGTGTGCCCGAACTCCTCACATCCGCTGAGAGGGTCGCTGAAGACGGTCTCGCCGTCCACGTCGACCGTGACCGATGTAGACATCTCGTCAAGTCCGACGCCGTCGACACAGACCTCGTAGCTTTCTTCGACGCCTTCGCTCGCCTTCGACGGTCCGTGTATTTCGACGTAAGCCTCGGGCTGTGTCGCTGTCAGGTTGACGACGTTGACCTGCGTATTCATCGCGCGTGCCGACTCCGCCGCGCCACCGAGCGAACGTCCGTCGGTGACGTGACCGTCGGATATTAACAGCATGCTCCCGTCCCTCTCGGCGTTCGAAAGAAGCTGGTCGCCGAGCCGCGAGCTGTCGCCTTCGGCGATACGTACCGTCTCAACGTCTACGCCCTCTTCCTCGACGCCTGCGGCTATCTCCTCGCCCACGTCGTCGAATACCTCCATGCTGTCGGAGTCGTCTATCAGCACCTGAACGCGTTCGTCGCCTTCGACAGTTGTCGTCTCGACCACGAAAGGCTGAGCGAAGACGACAACGAGCAGAACAACGACCGCGAGGCGAGAGCCGAACATCGCGTATCTGCGTCTCTTAGAGCCTTTTCCGTCGGCTATGAAGACGTAGTACAGCGCCGCGGCGGCGACCGGTATCAGGAGTAGGACGAGCGGGTTTTCGAACCAGAACATTATATCTCACCTCTGTAACGGAGAACGCCTACCTCGGCGGCTACGAACGCAAGGACAGCGAGGGCGACGTAAGGCGTCAGGTCAAACGGAACCGTCGCCTCCTGTGTCTCACGCGCCGTCTCGCCAGCCTCGGTCTCTTCCACGTCGGGGGCGGTCACCTCCGACTCGGTGCTGTCGAGCAGGTTCGCCGAGTATACGGTATCCGCCTCGTAGAAGCCTTCGTCTTCCATTACGACCGAGGACGCCGTCATCGTGCCTGTCGGCGTCTCGACCGAGCGCTCCTCCGCGAAGCTGAGGGTGTCTCCAGTCTCGCGGTTCATCGCGGTCAGGGTCTCACGCCCCGCGGCGTGGTAGAGGGCGTCGCGCCAGAAGACGGGGTACTGGAAGCTGTTGTGGAACTCCGACGAGTCGCGCATGAATCCGTAGTACAGCGACCGTCCGTTGCCCACGTCTGTCGTCGAGATGAGCGGGTCTCCCGAACCCGACTCGACGAGCGACCTGCCGTCAACGAGGTCCGCCTCGACGTACTGCTCGGGCGGCGGGAAGTCGACGTTCCTCACCATCGCTTCCTCGGAGACGACGTTGGCTCCGTCACCCGGCGCGACGTTTCCCGCCTCCACCTGAAGCAGGTCGCCGTACGTCTCTTCGAGCGCCGAAAGGTCGTCCTGTGCGACCACGACGACTCCGCCGCCCGCTCCTACGGTGTCGCGCGCGTTTCTCACGGTCCTGTCGAGTAGACGGCTTTCGTCAACCTCGTCGAAGACGACGGCGTCGTACTCTGACCCGTCAAAGTCGGGAACGGGCGCGGTCTCGACCTCGTGGTTAACGTCACGCATCGAGTCGAGCGCGGCGAGCAGGAACCGGTTCTCGTCGTTGGTCACTACCAGAACGTCGAGCCTGTCGGGCTGTCCCGCGACGTACGCGACATCGTCCGTCGGGAACGAGTCTCTCGGCGACAGTTCGACGGTCCCGCCGCCCGAGGGGACAGTAAACGTCGTCGAGCCGAAGTCTCCTGCTCCGAGTGTCAGCGAGTCGGACTGTCCGCCGAACTCGACATCGCGCGTAACGGTTTCGTCGCCGAAGTTCGCCACCTCGACCGTTACCTGTTCGCCGCTGAACGACAGGTCGACGATGCCGACGTTGTCTTCGCCGCCTCCGGCGTACTGTGCGAGTTCGACGGCGAGTCCTTGGGCGCGCGCCTCCTCAACGGCACCCTGCCAGTCAGAAGCGCCGGAGAAGTCGCTCGCCACGATTAGACGCGCGTCGTCGCCTGCGAGAGCCGCGCCGCGCGATATACCGCTTGCAAGGTTGCCTGACGCGTCCGTGACGGTCGTCGCCTCTATCGTCGAAGCCGCCTCGCTCGCCGAACCGTCCTCGATGACGACGTTCGTCGAGGAGCCTACGACGACGACCGAGGTCGAGCCGGTTACCTCGTCAGCGGCGTGTTCGGCGGCGAGGTCGAAACGTGTGTCGCCTCCGTCTTCGACAGCCATGCTCGCCGTGGCATCGAGGACGACGACGGTTTCGTCCGCCGCTTCGCTCCTCGTAACGTCGATATAGGGCGCGCCGAGAGCGATAGCGGCGAGGATTAGCGCCGCAATCTGTATGAGTAGAATCAGGTTGCGCCTCAGTTCTTCCAGAACGGGACTCGAACCCCCTTCGTCCTCTAGGTTCGGTAGGAAGTCCAGCGTCGGTACCTCAAGCTTACGTGGGTCGGGCTGGAGTATGTAGAGGATGATGAGCGGCGCGAGAGACGCGAGAGCGAGAAGCCCTAGCGGTGTCGAAAAGCCTGCCATTGCTACCCTGTTACGTTCTCGATAGATATAAACTCTTCAGACTTGACCGATGGGTTTAATTTATGCCGGAAACGTTTTGGCAGGTATGCAGGACGAGATAACCCGTCTGGTCGGCAGAGACGTCTACTCGAACAACGGCGTCTTCGTCGGACGTGTCGAGGACGTTCAGTTAGATATCGACGAACGCCGTATCTCAGGACTCGCTCTCGGCGACTCAAACGAGGAACTGTTCGAACAGAACGGCAACAAAGGCGTCATAATCCCGTACCGCTGGGTTAGCGCAGTCGGCGACATAGTCATCATCAAGGATATCATCGAACGTCTCAAGGCACGCGACGAATAGCTCGACGGGTTACTCGTCGTCCTCCACGTTCATCGCGCCGAGCAGCTTACTCTTGACCGTCTCGTCCACGAGTTCTAGAAGAACGTCCCGGTCATCTTCGTCTTCACAGACCGTCCGGAATATGCCGAGCGGTACCGTCGCGCGCGCCTCGTCGGAGTGACCGATAGCCTCGGCGTCGTCCTCGAACGCCTCGCCGATTACGTCGGCGAGACTTACGCGCGCGTCCTTCGAGACGCCCGCTATCTGTATCAGGTCGTCCGAGACTCCGAAGACGACCGTCGTCGTTACGCCTTCGAGGTCGAGCAACGTCTCGGCGGACCACGCGAGAGCGTCCGGACTGCTGACGTAGCCGACGTTCGAGATGAGGTACGAGCCACGGACCTCCCTGTTGTCGACCGCCTTCGAGAGAACCTCGAACTCATCCGCTGACATTGACGGCGACTCTAGCTGTTCGAGGAGGTCTCCGTCGGCGAACGGGAACAGGTACGCCGCCGCCGTCAGGTCGGCGGGGGTGGTGTTGCGACGGAAGTACGAGGTTTCGGTTCGTATTCCGTGGAGGAGCGCCGTCTGAACCGCGCTCGGGACGTTGATCTCCGCCTCCTGAAGATACTTCGTCACGACGGTCGATGTACTCCCGACGTTCGACCGCACGTCGACGTACTCGGCTTCGACCTCCTCGTCGGTCGGGTTGTGGTCTATAACGATATCAGCCTCGAAGCCAAACTCAGCGAACTCGTCCGCGCTGTCGACGACCGCTACCGTGTCGTACTCGTCGAGGTCGCCAGGTTTGCAGTCGGTGACTTCGAGTTCGAGGAGGTTGGCGAAAGCCTCGTTGCGTTGGTAGCGCTGACTGCCGCAGTACATCACGTCGGCGTCTACGTCGAGTTCGGCGGCGACCGCCTGTAACGCGAACGCGCTCGCTATCTCGTCCGGCTCGAAGCTCCTGTACATCACGACGGCGAGCCTCTCGGTGCCTTCGACAACCTCCAATAGACGTTCGACACGGTGTTCCATCTCGCCGGATTCGAGAGCGCGTAGGGCGCTCTCCGCGATGACCTGAGGCGGATTGATGACGTGGTCTGCGCCCGCTTCTTCGAGTTCCTCGTGCGAAACGGGGTCAGTGGCACGCGCTATGACGTACTGCTCGGGGTTCTCGTCCTTGAGGTTACGGAGCGCCTCCTCGTTGTCGTCGGGGAAGCTCGTAAGTATGAGCGCGACAGGTGTTCCCGAGACCATCTCGGATATCTCGGGGTCGGTGATGTCGCGCTCGACCGCGTTCATATCTTGGTCGCGGAGAGCCTCGACACGGCTCCGGTCCTTGTCGAAGATTATCAGCTCGCTACCCTGTTCGTGGAGCCGAGTTGCCACGACGTGTCCGACGCTTCCGCAGCCGAGTATCGCGTACTCGGGAACCGTCTCCTCCGACGGGGTATCGTTCATAACTCTACGAGAGGACGGAAACTACTTTTAGCTGTTGACCACGCGCCGCGCCGCGACGAGACGCTGTACCGTCGTGACGTGTCCGCCGACTGCGAGGAGGGCGAGAACGGCGACGAAAGGCGGGTAGCCGCTCGCGTCGAGTCCTGTCGCGCCTGCCGCCGCTCCCAAGACGACGAGGGTCGATATATCCGCACGCGTCAACGCGCCGCCGTAGATACGTCCCGCGCCTGCCGCCTGTGCCGCCGTCCCTGCGTGGGCGACGAAAAGGACGCCCGAGACGGCGAAGAAGCCTACGAGCCACGCCTCGACGCCTGCCGCCGCTCCTGCGACGACTGCCGTATCTGCGTAACGGTCGGCGGAGTGGTCGAGTAGGTCTCCGCGGTCTGTCGCTTCGCCAGTTCGCCGTGCCAGTTCGCCGTCTATCATGTCGAAGACTCCGTTTACGACGACTAAGCCGATAGCGGCGACGTATGCGGCAGGGGTAGCGACGTACAGAAACAGAGCGGCGGCGAAAGCCACGACCACCGAGGCTACCGTGATGGCGTTCGGCGAGACGCCGCGACGGACGGCGAGGCGGACGAAAGGCTCGACTGCTTCACGCCCCGCGCTTTCCGCCTTGTCGAGCAACGTTTACTGGAACCCGATACGCGAGTCGCGTCTTCCGCTTCTCATCTGAGCGTTTCCTCCCTCGAACTCCTCCTTCATCTCCTCGTAGTACTCCATGATGTCCTCGGTTATCGTCGGGCGGACCTTGTCGAGAGCCTCGCGCACATGGGGCATCTTGACCGTCTCGGCTTCCTCGTCCTCGCGGAGCGCGATAAGTCCGGCTTCGCGCCCTATGGTTTCGAGGTCGCTTCCGACGTATCCCTCGGTTATCTCGGCGATTTCGTCGAGGTTGACGTTGTCGTCAAGCGGAACGTCGCGCGTATGTATGTCGAGTATCTCGCGGCGCTCCTCCTCCTCGGGCGCTCCGAGTAGGACGAGGCGGTCGAAACGTCCAGAGCGGAGGAGGGCGGGGTCTATCATGTCGGGACGGTTTGTAGCGGCAACGACCATCACGTCCTCCAGCTCCTCCAGACCGTCGAGTTCGGTCAGAAGCTGGTTGACGACGCGTTCGGAGACGCGTGACTCGCTCCCTCCTGAACGCGACGGCGCGAGCGAGTCGAGTTCGTCGAAGAAGATGACGCATGGCGCTACCTGCCGCGCTTTCCTGAAGGTCTGGCGTATCGCCTTCTCGGACTCGCCCACCCATTTTGACAGGAGTTGCGGTCCACGGACGCTGATGAAGTTAGCGCCCGTCTCGTTGGCGACCGCCTTAGCCATCAGCGTCTTACCCGTACCGGGCGGTCCGTAAAGCAGGACGCCCTTGGGCGGCTCTATACCCATCCGTTGGAACTTCTCGGGCGACGACAGGGGCCATTCGATAGCCTCGCGCACCTCCTGACGTTCGTCCTTGAGACCGCCGACATCGTTCCAGCTAACCTGCGGAAGTTCAACGAGAACCTCACGCATAGCGCTCGGCTCAACTTCGCGTAACGCCTTCTTGAAGTCCTCCTCGTTGACCACCATCCTGTCTATCATCTCGGGCGGTATGTCGTCGGAGTCGAGGTCGATTTCGGGTAGGTAACGGCGGAGAGCCTTCATAGCGCCCTCCTTAGCGAGCGATGCTATGTCCGCGCCTACGAAGCCGTGCGTCTCGTTCGACAGCCGCTCGATGTCGACCTCGTCGGCGAGCGGCATTCCGCGCGTGTGGATGTTGAAGATTTCCTGTCTGTCCTCAACGTCGGGCACGCCTATCTCTATTTCGCGGTCGAAACGTCCCGGGCGGCGGAGAGCAGGGTCGACGCTGTCGACGCGGTTGGTCGCGGCGATGACGACGACCTGTCCGCGCTCCTCAAGACCGTCCATCATCGTGAGCAACTGAGCGACTACGCGGCGCTCGACCTCGCCCGTCACCTCCTCACGTTTGGGCGCTATCGAGTCGAGTTCGTCGATGAAGATTATTGACGGCGACTCGTCGCGTGCCTCGTCGAAGATGTCGCGTAACTGCTGTTCGCTCTCGCCGTAGTACTTCGAGATAATCTCAGGTCCCGCGATGGAGAAGAACTCCGCGCCCGTCTCGTTGGCGACCGCCTTAGCCATCAGCGTCTTACCCGTACCGGGCGGTCCGTGCAGAAGCACGCCGCGCGGGGGTTCGATTCCGAGACGCTGGAATATCTGCGGATGCTTCATCGGAAGCTCGACCATCTCGCGGACGCGCTGTATCTCCTCCTCCAGACCGCCTATATCCTCGTACGTCACGCCGCTCGTGTGCGACTCGACGCCCTGTGCGGGTTCCTCACGTAGGACGACCTCGGTGTCCTCTGTCACCATGACAGTCCCTTCCGGCTCCGCCTCGGTCGCTATGAGCGGAATCGCCTGTCCGGGCGACCGCATGAACGGATGGTTGGTTGACGACATGACAGGCACAACGTCCCCCTGACGGACCGGACGTTTCAGAACCTGTCGTTTCACCATTCCCGACGCGTCGCTTCCGAACTGGACGCTTGCGCCCTCGGGCGGCGCGAGAACGACGCGGTCGGCGTCGGTCGTATCCGCCTTACGGATTGTGACGCGCTCGCCGATACCGACATCGGCGTTCTGGCGCGTGAATCCGTCGATACGGATGGTGTCGTTGTTCCAGTCCTTCCTGTCGGCGCGCCAGACCTTGGCGGCGGTCGTGTCAGCACCCTCAATCTCTATGATATCACCCGGACTGAGCTTGAGATGGAGGAGTGTGTCGGGGTCGAGACGGGCAATTCCCCTTCCTGAGTCGTTGGGGTACGCCTTAGCGACCTCCAGTTCAACTTCGTTCATCGTGCGTGTGATAGGTTATCAAGCGCAAAAGTCTTTGCGTATGACAGCCGTCTTGCCACCGTTTTTTGTGCCGTCGGCGACAACACGGTTCATGATTTACATCGACGCTTCCTGCGGTGCGGCGGGCGATATGTTCGTAGCCGCGCTCCTCGACGCGGGGGCTGACGCCAAGCTTCTCGACGACGTTACCGACGCTACCGGTGTGGGATTCGAGACGCGACGCGTTGACAGGTCGAACATCTCGGCGTTGAAGTTGGATGTCGATGTCGAAGGGGACGAGGTTACGCGGTACGTCTCCGATGAGGTCCGTCATGACGAGGCTGACGACGGCGGACACGTTCACCGTGACTACACCGAGGTTGTCGAAACGGTCGAAGGGACCGACCTGCCCGGCGCGGTCATCGAGGACGCCGTCGCCGTCTTCGAGCGCATAGGACGAGCCGAGGCGGAGGTACACGACGTGTCTCTCAATGAACTCGTCTTCCACGAGGTCGGCGCTGACGATGCCATCGCAGATGTCCTTGCCGCGGCCGTTCTTTTCCACGACCTCGGTGAGCGCGCCGTGGCGACGCCTATCAACGTCGGCGGCGGACGTGTCCGCGCGGCGCACGGCGACGTACCCGCTCCTGTACCTGCCACGGTCGAAATCCTCCGTGGGACGGGACACGCGGTGCGCGGCGGTCCGGTCGAGACCGAACTTCTGACCCCGACGGGCGCGGCAGTTCTCGCCGAGTTCGCCGAACCTATCGACACCGTCCCCGAGATGGACGTGCGCGAGGCGGGATACGGTGCAGGCGCGCAGGACTTCGACGACGTGCCCAACGTACTCCGTGTCGTCCGCGGCGAGGGGAAGACGCGTTCCGAGGGAATCGAGGTGCTGGAGACCAACGTAGACGACGTTTCGCCCGAGATACTCGGCTCCCTCTACGAGACCCTCCGCGAAGAGGGTGCGCGTGATGTCTACGTCATTCCGACCGTGATGAAGAAGAACCGACCGGGACATCTCGTTCAGGTCATCGCGCGCCCCGAGGATGCCGAAAGTCTCGCCCGTCTACTCGCACGCGAAACCGGGACCCTCGGCGTACGCGCCACGCCGTACACGCATAGATTCGTCGCCGACAGGCGCGTTGACTCCGTCGAAGTTGAGGTCCGAGGCGAGACGTTCAGGGCGGATGTCAAGATAGCCTCGTTCGACGACGAAACCTTCGACGTCAGCGCCGAGTACGGCGACGCGCGCCGTATCGCCGATGAGACGGATGCGGCGGTCGTGACGTGATGCGCGCGGTCGAGAAGGCATGGCGCGAAGACTGACCGCTATATCCGCCTAATCTCCTATCCGTCCGTTTTATAATCTAGTTTTACAACCGACTAATCATGACGCAGAATCAGGTTGAGAGGGTCGAATCGACACAGATAGAGCGCGCACGTGACGGCGAGGTCACCCCGGAGATGGAGTATATCGCCGACGTTGAGGGCATCGACGCCGACGAACTACGCGAACAGGTCGCTGAAGGGTCTGCCGTAATCCCCGCGAACGTCAACCACGACGGACTACATCCGATGACGGTCGGCGCGGGACGCGTCAAGGTCAACGCGAATATCGGCGCGAGCGCGACGACGAGCGCGATTGACGAGGAGGTGGAGAAGGTCGAACGCGCCGTTCGGTGGGGCGCGGATACCGTCATGGACCTCTCGACAGGATGCGATAACCTCGACGAGGTACGGCGCGCCGTAATCAACGCCTCGCCCGTCCCCGTCGGTACCGTTCCGGTCTATCAGGCGCTCGACGAAGCGGGGAGTGTCGAGGAGATGGACGGCGACCTACTTCTTGACGTAATCGAGAAACACGCGCGTCAGGGGGTTGACTACGTGACAATACACGCCGGGGTTCTACAGGAACATCTGCCGCTCACGACCGGACGGACGACGGGCATCGTCTCGCGCGGCGGGTCGCTTCTCGCCGAATGGATGGAGGTACACGACGAGCAGAACCCGCTGTACGAACGTTTCGACGAGGTGTCGGAGATACTCGCGCGGTACGACGTTACCTACTCGCTCGGCGACGGACTCCGCCCCGGATGTATCGACGACGCGAGCGACGCCGCCCAGTTCGCCGAACTCGACACGCTCGGCGAGCTTGTCGAGCGTGCACGCGAGAGCGGTGTGCAGACGATGGTCGAGGGTCCGGGACACGTCCCTCTCAACGAGATAGAGGAGAATGTTCGGCGACAGAAGGAGGTCTGTGACGGCGCGCCGTTCTACACCCTCGGACCCCTCGTGACCGATATCGCGCCGGGATACGACCATATGACGAGCATGATAGGCGCGGCTGTCGCGGGATGGAAGGGTGCCGACATGCTCTGCTACGTCACGCCGAAGGAGCATCTTGGCTTGCCGAACGCCGAGGATGTCAAGCAGGGGCTTATCGCGTACAAGATTGCGGCGCACTCCGCCGACGTGGCACGTGGCGACGACGCGAAACGGTGGGACGACGAACTCTCCAAGGCGCGTTTCGCCTTCGACTGGGAGCAACAGTTCGAGTTCGCACTCGACACCGAAACGGCGCGCGCCTACCACGACGAGACGCTTCCCGGAGACAACTACAAGGACGCCGAGTTCTGTTCGATGTGCGGACCCGAGTTCTGTTCGATGCGTATAACGCAGGACCAGCGCGACGAGGCGGACGAGGACGCCCTCGCCTTCGACCACGAGTATCCTCCCGTCGAGGAGGTAAACGTCGTCAAGGAACGCCGCGAGCGCCTGCTCGGCGAGTAGCGTCAACGTCTCCTTCCGCAAGAGTTAACAAAATTGTCAACCTCCATCCCCACATGGTTGACGAGACCTTCGTAGCACGTATGAAGGAGAAGGCGCTCGGCGGCGAAGGCGTCACTGAGGACGAGGCTTACCGTCTCGCCGAGGCGCCCGTAGACGCCGTGGTTGACGCCGCGGACGAGGTACGAGAACGCAACATGGGTGACGGCGTCGATACCTGCTCTATCGTCAACGCCAAGAGCGGCGGATGCGCCGAGGACTGCGGATTCTGTGCCCAGTCGGCGCATTTCGACACGGACGTTGACAGGTACGACTTCCTCGAACCCGAGGAGATACTCGACGCCGCAAAACGCGCCGAAGAAGACGGTGCAAACAGGTTCGGAATCGTCGTTGCCGAGCGTGGAATCGACAAGGAGAAACGTCCCGAGGAGTTCGAGAAGGTACTCGAAGCAGTACGTCTCATACGAGACGAGACCGATATCGAACCCGACGCCTCACTCGGCCTTATCACGCCCGAGGAGGCGCGCGAACTCCGCGAGGCGGGTCTCCAGCACTTTAACCACAATATAGAGACAGCGCCCTCGTTCTTCGACAACGTCGTGAGCACACACGACTTCGAGGACCGCGTCCGCGCCATCGAAGTCGCGCAGGAGGCAGGCATGCACGTCTGCGCCGGCGTCATCTTCGGAATGGGTGAGGAGGTCGAACACCGTGTCGAAGCGGCCCTCGAACTCCGCGATATCGACGTTGACACCGTACCTATCAATATCCTCAACCCGGTTCCGGGCACGCCTTTCGAGGACTACGCAAAGATTACTGTCGAGGAAATCCTCCAAGGCGTCGCAGTCTACCGGTTCATCATGCCCGACAAGGTGATACGTCTCACCGGGGGGCGTGAGGAGAACCTCAAGGACCGGCAGGGCGACGTTCTCCGTGCGGGAGCGAACGGTCTTCTCGTCGGCGACTACCTCACTACAGGAGGACAGGACGCCGAGGGCGACGAAGAGATGATAGAGAGCGTAGGCATGGAAATACAGGACATGGGATAACAATGACTGACACAGAAACCACGAACGTTGCGGTACTCGGTACAGGCGGTATAGGCAAACGGACGTTACGCGTCATGGAGCACAAGGACGACATGACTCCTGTCGCGCTCTGTGACAGCGGCGGAGTCGCAGTCGACTTCGACGGCGTTGACGCAGACGACCTCGTTGCGGCCGACGGCGGTGCGGTCGCTGCTGAGGGCGGAAGCGAGGTCGCGGCACTCCCCAGCGGACGCGCCACAGACGACTCGATAGCCGACGTAATCGACGTACACGACCGTATCGACGCCGTCCTAATGGCGCTTCCCAACATCCCGCATTCGTTCATCCCCGAGACGGTCGAACGTTTCGCTGACGCGGGTTACGAGGGCGTCATGGTCGATGTCCTCAAACGGTCGCGCGTCATCGACACTATGGAGGAGATGGAGGACGACCTCGTGGAGTCGGGAATCACCTTCATCTGCGGAGCGGGCGCGACACCCGGTTTCCTGACCGGCGCGGCGGCGATAGGCGCTCAGTCGTTCGTCGAGATAGAGGAAATCGAAATCTGGTGGGGCGTCGGTCTCAAGAGCGGATACGAGGGCAACGTCGGGACGGTGCGAGAGGATATCGCGCATCTCGACGGCTACGACCTCGAAACAGTCTCCGAGATGTCCGACGACGAGATACGTGAGGTCATCGATGAACACGACGGCGTGCTTGAGTTCCACGATATGGAACACGCCGACGACCGTCTTCTCGAACGCGCCGGTATCTGCGACCCCGACAAGGTCGAGGTCGGCGGAATCCTCGACGTTACGCAAGACGAGAAGCCGACGACTACGACCGTACGCGTCACCGGCACGACCTTCGACGGCGAGACGGCGACCAACACGTTCCAACTCGACGACGACACCAGCATGGCGGCGAACGTCAACGGACCTGCCCTCGGCTATCTCCGTGCCGGAGTCTTCTACAACGAGAACGGCATCTACGGTCTACACGGACCCGCCGAGATAATGCCCCGTTTCTGATGTACGACGAACTTGACGAGCGCAGGGAACGCGGCCTGTTCCGCGAGATGTACGAGGCGCGTGACGCCGCGCCCGAGACGCATGTGGAGGGAGACGAGGCGCTCGTCGTCTGTTCGAACAACTACCTCGGCTTGGCAACGCACGACCGTCTCGCAGACGCCGCCGCGCGCGCCGCGCGCGATTACGGGACGGGCGCAGGCGCATCCCGTCTCGTCTCCGGTAACTTAGAGCCGCACCGCGAACTCGAAGGCGCGCTTGCGTCGCTCAAGCGCACCAAGGCGGCGCTCGTCTTCTCGTCTGGGTACGCCGCCAACGTCGGTAGTATCGCCGCTCTCCTCGATGAACGCGACGCCGTCTTCAGCGACGCCCTCAACCACGCGAGTATTATCGACGGATGCCGTCTCTCGGGTGCAGACGTACACGTTTACGACCACTGCGACGCCGACGACCTCCGCGAAAAGTACGAGGACGCCGACGCCCGCCGTAAGCTCGTCGTCACCGACACAGTCTTCTCGATGGACGGCGACGTTGCTCCCCTTGCCCAGCTCGCTGAGGTTACCCGCGACGACCCCGACGGCTTCCTGATGGTTGACGAGGCGCACGCGACCGGCGTAATCGGCGACGAAGGCACGGGCGTTGTCGGCGCGCGCGGCTTGACCGACGCCGTGGACGTACAGATAGGCACGCTCTCGAAGGCGCTCGGTTCGCAGGGCGGATTCGTCGCGTGCGACGACGAGACGCGTTCGCTACTCGTCAACGAGGCGCGGTCTTTCGTCTACTCGACGGGGATATCGCCGGTTGACGCCGCCGTCTCTCGTGAGGCTGTTTCAGTAGTCCGCGGCGAGGAGGGCGACGCTCTACGCGAAAAACTGCGAGAAAACGTCGCCCTAGTACGTCAACGTGTCGAAGACGCCGGATACCGCGTACTCGGAGACACGCATATTCTTCCGGTCGTTGTCGGCGGCGCAGAGGAGGCGCTCGCGGTTGCCGACAAACTGAGCGAACGCGGAGTCTTCGCGCCCGCGATACGTCCGCCGACCGTCCCCGAAGGTACGAGCCGTATACGTGTCTCGATGACGGCGGCGCATTCGCGCGACGACGCCGAACGTGTCGCGCGTGCGTTTGAGGAGGCGGCGGAATGACCGGCGGAAACGGCGTCTTCGTCGTTGGCACAGACACGGGTATCGGAAAGACGGTCGTCGCCGGAGGAACCGTCCGCGCACTCCGCCGCCGCGGCGTCGATGCACGTCCGCACAAGCCCGTCGAGTCGGGCGGACGTGACGACGCGCGTTTTCTCGCCGATGCCGCCGGTTCGTCGCCTGACGAGGTCTGTCCCGCTTTTCTCGACGAACCTCTCGCGCCCAAGGTTGCGGCAGAGCGTGCCGGACGGACGCTCGACGAGGACGCGATACGTCCGCCGCGCGACGGATACGTCGTCGCCGAGGGCGTCGGCGGTCTGCGCGTCCCCCTTACTCCGTCTTTATCTCTCGCCGAACTCGTCGCTGACGCGTCGTTACCCGCGCTCGTCGTCGCGCGCCCCTCTCTCGGTACGCTCAACCATACGGCGCTCACGGTCGAGGCGTTGCGGAGGCGCGACGTTCCGGTTCTCGGCGTCGTACTCAGCCGTTTCCCCGACTCTCCAGACGTTGCCGAGCGCACCAATCCGGACGAGATAGAACGCGTCAACGACGTTCCGGTCCGCCTCCTTCCGGAAATCAACGATGTGACACCCGAAAACGCGGCGGATGCCGTCGAGGACGCCGGCGTTCTCGACCTCCTGCCCCAGATACCGTAACCTCTTACCGCACCGACCGCCTCGGACCGCGTATGAAGGTTGTCGGAGTCGTCGGAATGCCAGCGAGCGGAAAGAGCGAGGCGGCGCGTCTCGCACGCGACGAGGGCGTCCCTGTTGTCGCTATGGGCGACGTAATCCGCGACGAGGTCGAGCGCCGCGGACTCGAAAGGAACGACGAGAACATGGGGCTTGTTGCCACCGAACTCCGAGAGAAAGAGGGTGACGACGCCGTCGCGCGCCGGTGTGTCGACGAGATACGTTCGCACGACGCGCCCGTTGTCGTCGTCGACGGTCTCAGAAGCGCCGACGAAGCTGAGTACTTCCGTGACGCCTTTGACGACGGCGACGACTTCGTACTTGTCTCTGTCGAAGCGCCCTTCGAGACACGTCTCGAACGCGTCCGTGACCGCGGAAGGTCGGACGATATGACTGCGGCGGACGAACTCCGACAGCGCGACGACCGCGAACGCGGCTACGGTATGGACGAAGCAATCGACGAGGCTGACCTGACGGTTGAGAACGACGGGTCGCTGGAGGAGTTCCGCGACGAGTTCCGGCGTCTCCTGACGGAAGAAAGTCAGTAACTTTATACTGACAAACTGTTTTTGGAGAAACAACAGAAAGGGGTATCACAGATGGCAACCTGTCAACGATGCGGCTCATACGTAAGTGAAAGCTACGCAAAGGTATTCGGAAACAACAACGACAACGTACACGCGTGTCCTTCCTGCGAACGTAGCAGGGGTATGGACACTGAAGCAAGCGGCGGTCTGTAACCTTCTCCGGAAAACGTAAACCGGACGCCTACGCATACCGGTTAGATGCAGGAGCTGTGTAACGAGATAGCCGACGCGGTCGAGGAAGTCGTCTCTCCGATAGCGGGTGAGGTACGTGCCGGCGAGGTCGTCGGCATGGGTGCGGACGGCACGCCGACGAAGCAGATAGACGAGGTCGCCGAGGACCGCGCTCTCGACGTGATACGTGACCACGGGGACCTCCGTGTCGTTACCGAGGAGGCGGGCGAATGCGTCTACGGAGACCCGACGCATACGGTCGTTCTCGACCCCGTTGACGGAACCTACAACGCGACGAACGGGATACCTCTGTACTCAGTCGCCGTCGGTGTCGCGGACGGTGACTCCGTCGACGAGATGGAGTACGCCCATGTCCGCGAACTCACGAGCGGACGCGCCTACACTGCCGAGCGTGGCGAGGGAGCATACTTCGAGGGCGAACCTATCGAGGTCGGTGACGAGTCAACGCCCGCTAAGATGTCTGTCGGGGGCGTCTACAACATCGAGGGCTTCGACCCGACGCGGTTCAAACGCGTCCGCCTACTCGGCTGTTCGAGCCTCGAACTCTGTTACGTCGCCGCAGGACGGCTCGACGGCTTCCTCGATATGCGGTCACGTCTCCGCGTAATCGACTTCGCCGCCGCAAAGCTCGTCGTCGAGGAAGCGGGCGGGGTCGTTACCGACGGATACGGGGATGAACTCCACAACGTCATCGCTCCCGACCAGCGTTCGACAGTCGTCGCCGCCGGACCGAAGGCGCATGACGGAATACTCGACGTACTGGGGGGTTCTGTATGAGGGTCGGAATTGTCTCTTATTACGTCCGCGGTTCGGGCTACGAGCCTAAGAGCGACGACCACGCCCGCCGTCTCGACGAGTCACGTGCAACGGTCGAACGCCTTATCGACTTCCTCGACGACCGCGGCGTCCCGACCGCAGTCAACCTCGAAACTGCTGAGGTTCTCGGAGAGGAAGGCGTTCCCGTCGCCGACATGAGCGACGCCGCCGATGTCGTCCTGACCGTCGGGGGCGACGGAACCGTTCTCCGAACCCTGAGCCATATGTACGACCCCGTTCCCATACTCCCCATCAACACGGGACGTGTCGGCTTTCTCTCCGGTTCGACACCCGACGAGGCTCTCGACAAGGTCCGCGGTATTCTCGACGGGTACGATGTCGAACACCGCGCACGTCTCGCCGTCGAGGTCAACGGCGAATCCCTGCCGCCGGCGCTCAACGAGACGGTTATAGTGACGTCGCGCCCCGCTAAGATAATGGGGTTCGACGTATACCACGACAGCGAACTCGTCGAGAGCGTCCGTTCCGACGGTCTGGTCGTCGCCACCCCGACGGGTTCGACAGCCTACTCGATGAGCGCGGGCGGTCCTATCGTCGACCCGAGCGTCGAGTCACGTCTCGTCGTCCCTCTTGCTCCGTTCCGTATGCAGGTCGCGCCGTGGGTACTGGGTTCCGACGAGGCGACCAAGGTCGTCCCGACCTTGATAGACAAGGAGGCGACAGTCGTAGTCGACGGCGACGAACACATCGAGGTTGAACGGGGCGACGAGGTCGTCTTTAGACGAGCCGAGAACGACGCCCTTTTCGTTGACACGGGCGACAGCTTCTTCGAGAAGGTCCGCAACAAGCTGTCCTAACCGTTTTGTCGCGGGCGGACGAAAGTTCCCCATGGTCGGAAGCTACATAGACCACACGATGATACGTGTCGAGGACCGCGAACGCGCCGTCGAATGGTACCGCGAAAAGCTCGACTGGACTGTCCACCGCGAGGTTGAGATGGACAGCTTCGACCTTATCTTCATGGGTCCCGAGGACGCCGACGACGACGACGCCCTTATCGAACTCACCTACAACCATCCCGACCCCGAGCCGCGTGAGTACGAGATGGGCGACGCTTGGGGACATTTTGCTATCGCGGTCGACGATGTCTACGAGGCGTACGAGGAGCTGATGGACCGCGGCGTCGAGGACTACCGCGACCCCGACTCCTGCGGAGGCTCGTACGCCTTCGTGCGCGACCCCGACGGACACGAAATCGAACTCGTCAAGCGCGACGTTTAGACGGGAATCCTTCGGGGCTAATATATGAGGGTGTCTTTTGATACGTCCGCGCGTGGCATGGCTTAACATGGAGATACGAGAACTCAGCCCCGGGGACGACCTCGACGGCGTCGACCTGTCGGGAGAGGACCTCGAAGATATCGACCTAGGAACACATCTCAACGGCGACCGAACGTCGTTGTGCGAAGCCGACCTGTCGGATGCTGACCTCAGGAAGGCGAAGCTACGTAACGCCGACCTTGAAGACGCTGACCTGTCGGGTGCTGACCTGCGTAACGCCGACCTGCGTAACGCTCGCCTCCCGAACGCCGACCTGTCGGACGCCCGTCTCCGTAACGCGAACCTCCGCAAGGCGGGCTTCTTCGGCGCGTCGCTCGCCTCCGCCGACCTTAGGGGCGTGAACCTCCGTGAAGCCGACCTCGACTCGGCGGACCTCGCCGGTGTCGATGCCGAAGCCGCCGTCTTCACCGACGCCTCGCTCGCCTCCGCCGTCCTACGCGACTCCGTACTCCGTGAAGCCGACCTGACCGAGGTAGACCTCTCGGGCGTTGTCCTCAAGGACGCCGACCTTCGTTACGCCTCCCTCCGCGACGTTCGCCTCGGCTCCGCCGACCTCAGGGGTGCAAACCTCGAAAACGCGGACTTGAGGGGTGTAGACCTATCCTTCGACGAACTCCGTCTCGCGGGCGTCGGAAGGACACCGTTTGCTCCCTCGCCGCTGTCTTCGGATGACACGGACGGGTCGTCGTAACTTCTTAATGGCTGGCTTCCGAAGCCCTCAACATGTCACCGACTTCCGTAGTAGCCTTCGTCGACTCATTCGACGAGACATCCTTCCTCGTCGTGGGTAGCTTCCTCCTTCTCTCCCTCCTCCTCGTGCAGGTCGTCTGGGCGTACCGGAACGGGACTTCCAAAGACCGTGCCGGTCAACGGACGCAGAAAGCCGCGGACGACACCCACGACGTTCCTACGGAAGCCTTCGAGACCGACACCGACGTTCGGGATGAAGACGTAGCGGACTCGGACGACATGATAATCTGCCCCGACTGTGAACGTCCCACCGAAGCCGAGTACCGTTACTGCCGTAACTGTGCGGGCGACACCGGCAAGAGCTACGTCGGCTCGAGCGGCGACGACGGTTCGAACCGGAGCGGTATGCTCTGACCTGTGTTACTCCGGCTCTTGCTTCGACGGTCGTCGTAGCCCCCGGGTTTTTTGAGAACCGAGTCTATATCTCTTGTTGGGTGGAACGCCATGGGAATGGGTGCATATGATGAAAGCGAGCAAAATAGACGCGAAGAAGCCAAGCAGGTAGACGAAGATGACACCGAACAGGTATCGACAACGAAGTACGAAGGCGACGTTTCCTACGAGACTCCGGACAGCGCCGACGTTTTGATGGAGAACTTCAAGCAGAACAACGATACCTGACTCCGCAGAGGCGGTTCTCAGGTTCGTTTCCGACGCGTCTTCCAGTATCTTTAACGGCGGGCGCGTCCGTTTTTCGGTGTGACTGCGATAGAGACGCGTGACCTGCGTAAGAGCTACGGTAACCTGCAGGCGCTCAAGGGCGTCTCGCTCGAAGTCGAGGAAGGCGAGTTCTTTGGCTTGCTCGGACCGAACGGCGCGGGAAAGACGACGTTCATCAGTATCCTCGTCGGTCTCGTGCGTAAGACGGGTGGCGAGGCGCGCGTCTTCGGGCACGACGTTGAGGACGACTACCGCGAGGCGCGCGACGCAATCGGACTCGCACCTCAGGAGTTCAACGTAGACCGTTTCTTCCCCATACGTGAGGTTCTGGTCCATAAGGCGGGATACCACGGCGTGCCCAAGGACGTTGCCGAGGAACGCGCCGACGAGGCGTTACGGACCGTCGGTATCTACGATAAACGCGACACGCGGTTCCACTGGCTCTCCGGCGGTATGAAACGGCGTTTCATGCTCGCCCGCGCCATGGTGACCGACCCCGACCTTCTCATACTCGACGAACCGACCGCGGGCGTCGATGTCCAGTTGCGCCACGACCTCTGGAACATCATCACGCGGATGAACGAGGAGGGGACGACGGTGCTTCTCACGACGCACTACATAGAGGAGGCGGAACGTCTCTGTGACCGCGTCGCTATACTCGACGAGGGCGAGGTCGTCGAGGTTTCGTCACCCGACGAACTCATGGGGCGCGGCAAGGATACTGTCCGCGTCTCGCTCGCCGAACCTCTCGACGCAGTCCCCGCATCACTCGACGGCGACTACGAGACGCGTGTCGAGGACGGCGAACTCGTCGTCGAGACACGTAACGCAGGAGGAACGCTCGCCGAGGTGATGCGCGCACTCGATGACGAAGGGCGCGAGGTCGTCGATGTCGAGATGTCGCGCACCTCGCTCGAAGAGATATTCGTCGATATGACCCGCAACCACGACGACGTTACGCGGACGCCGGAGGGCGAGACGTGAACCTCGCCCTCCCTATCGGCTTCAAGACGCTGATGCGGCGCGAGGTCCTGCGTTACGTCCGCCGACCGCGTAACACGTTCCTGCCGCCTCTCATTACCAACGTCCTCTACTTCTCGGTCTTCGGCGTCATACTCGGGAACCGTGTCGGCGAGATACAGGGCGTCTCGTACATACTGTTCCTACTTCCGGGACTTGTCGTCCTCGGCGCTATCTCCAACTCGTTCGAGAACTCGTCGTTCTCCATCTTCCACGGACGGTGGAACGAGTACATACAGGCGACGACGACCTCGCCCATCTCGCATACGCAGATGGTGCTGGCGTACGTCCTTTCGAGCGCATTCCGCGGCGTTCTCATCGGTATACTCATAGCGCTCGTCGGCGCGGTCTTTACGCCTGTCACCGTCCGGCACCCGTTCTACCTCGTCGCCTTCATGGCTGTGATTACGACCCTGTTCGCGGGACTCGGCGTAATCGGCGGACTCTGGGCGCGCGACTTCGACTACCTGACCGTGATGAACCAGTTCATACTCCGCCCGCTCGTCTTCTTCGGCGGCGTCTTCTACTCGCTCGAAATCCTGCCGCCTCTCTGGACCTACGTCTCGCTTCTCAACCCGATGGTCTACATGGTCAACGGCGTCCGTTACGGCTTCCTCGGCGCGGAGACTGTCGATGTCGGACCGAACGCCGCTCTCGTTGTTCTCAGCACCGCCGCGGTCGCTGTCGTCGTCTTCGACATCTTCCTGTTCCGACGCGGATACGGGCTTACGGAGTAGTCTTTTACCGAGTCGGTTCCATCCTTGAGCATGGAACACCGTTGCTTCGAACACGCCGAGTTCAATGAGGAGAGCTTCGAACTTGTAGACGGTCATATACGTGGAAAGGTACGCGCAAGATGTCAGAAATGCGGCGCGGAACTTAGCTACGAGTACGTGCTTGACAAGATGGTAGAACCAGAAACAGGAAAGACTGAGTACATCTCTTGCTGAGTCACGGCGGAGTAATTATATGCCCGTCTGTTCTTTGTCCAGTAACTGACTATGGAGGAATACGAACTCTCGAACGGCATCGTCTACCACGGGGACTGTCTCGAAGGAATGCAGGAACTCGAAGACGATTCCGTGACCTTGGGATTCACATCTCCGCCGTACTTCAATGCCGTCAACTACGAGGAACATGTTGAGAAGCTTCAGGGTGACA
>JAQZCZ010000006.1 GCA_028751095.1 Euryarchaeota archaeon Ods01
ACCGAACGGGTCAGCTTCCTCCGTATCGTCGAAGTCCTCGTCGTCTTCAGTTTCTTCTTCGAAGGGGTCGGCTTCGTCGTCGAACATCTCCTCGTCAGCCTCGACATCATCCTCGTCAGCCTCGACATCATCCTCGTCAGCCTCACCGCCGTCGTCGTCGAGCATATCGCGCACATCGCGGCTGTCAAGGGCGTCGTCCATCTCGTCCTCTTCCTCAGCTTCCTCGGACGGGGCGTCGGATTCAGTTTCTTCTTCATCCTCCCCGAAGTCGTACACCTCGTCCTCGAAAAGGTCCTCTTCCTCGTCCCCTTGGTCAGAATCTTTTTCGTTTTCGTCCACAGTTTATCACTTCTTCAGTCGGTTAGGTGGTTTACGTCCGTCTTACCCATAAGGGTTGTCCCCGCAGGTATCGCTGTGGGCGTGATAATATCGGGAGTTAATTAAAGCTTTTGGGCGGTTAAGCGTTGCTGAAAGCTACGTAAGCCGGTCTTACGTCACCGGTTTCTCTTCTGTTCCGCCTCTTTGGCGATAGAGTCCTGCTTTATCGAGTTTATGCTCGACTCAAGCCGGTCGAGTTCGTCGTCGGTCATCTCAACCTGCGACCGTAGCTCCTCGACCTCCTCCTGTAGCTGGCGGAGCCTGACGTACATCAGGTAGCTCATCCAGAGTGTTCCGACGAGCAGTACGGTGAGCAGTCCGATTATGATGCTGGTTGTCTCGACCATTGTTTATCACCCGAATATCGCTTTCGCCATCTTCTGTGCGAATCCGTCGCCTTCCTCCTCGGTCTCGACCTCCTCGACGAACTCCTCGTCGGCGAGCTTGTGCGCAAGCTTCTTGTACGCCTGTGAAGCCGGCGAGTCCGGCGAGTGGAGGACGACGGGCTTCTTGTACGAAGCCGAGCGGCGTACCTCGGCGTCCTCGGGAACGGAGACGAGAACCTCCGCCTCCAGAAGGTCCTCGACACGCGTAACGTCAAGGTCGTCGCCGCTCGAACCCGCACGCGTCAGAACGATTCCGCCGACCTCGCTACCGACCTTGTCGGTCATGACACGTGTCTTGAGTCCGTCCGCCATACTCGAAAGCTCGGGGTTGACAACGAGGAGAACCTCATCAGCGACCGCGAGAGGTATGACGCTGTCCTTGCTCAGACCTGCGGGCGCGTCGATGAGAAGATACTCGGTGTTGTCGATTATGTACGAAAGCGCGTCCTGAAGCTTCTCGGGGTCCGCCTTCTGGAAGCCTTCGAGCGTCAGACCGGCGGGCACTACCTGAAGCCCCTCGGGACCCTCGTAGACCGCGTTCTTGATGCGCTGGTCGCCCGAAAGGACCTCGTGTAGCGTGACAGGTTCCTCCTCCAGACCGAGGAGAAGACCGAGGTTAGCCATACCGAGGTCAGCGTCCAACACAGTCGTCCTATGCCCCATCTGAGCCAGCGACGTTCCGAGGTTTATCGTCGTCGTCGTCTTTCCTGTTCCTCCCTTGCCGGAGGCGATAGTATATACCTTTGCCATACAGACCCTCTATTGTCTCAGTCTGTCTTAGACCCCTACGTTTAAAAAACTATGCGTCAACTCCCGTACCGTGGGACGTTCCGAAGCGCCGGACGGGCAGGAGAAGGTGACAAGTTATATACCGTCGTAACCCTTAACCGGAAATGGATACATAGGTGAAAAGAGAATGCTCCCCGAGGGAGAATACCTTTACAAAGATTTGAGTTCTGAGTTCGTGGACCTCGAAAAACTCCTTGACGAGATACGCGAGGAACAGACCTCGGGATATCTGAGCTTCGAGGGGGATAACGACAGAGGCTTCGCCGTCCTCGACCGCGGTGAGACCGGACGTATCAAGATAAGCAAGAACGGTCACGAACGTATCAAGGAAGGCGAAGACGCGATACGCGACATACTCGAAAACGGAAGCTACACGGTTCAGGTCGTCGACTGTAACGAGTCGGGGCGCGAGATAGTCGATATCAAGCTCGAAAACGAGGAGATAAAGTCGGGTATCGATACCGACGAGATAGATGTGGCGAGCTTCTTCGCCACCAATATCACCGACCAAGAAAACGACTGCCATATCATTCTTATCTCCGGCGACTACTCGGGCGTAGTTACGATGGTAGACGGGATTCCAACTCAGGCTAAGCTTAGCACGCCCGACGAGATACTCGTCGGAAACGACGCCCTCGAAGACGCTCTCGGATACATCGAAGAGGGCGATGTCTCCATCGATATATACAGAATGTCGGAGAAGGAGGTCGAGGAACAGGATACGGGCGAGGAGGTCATCGACGAGAGGATGGAGGGCGAACTCGAAGGCATCTCCGACGACTTCGAGGACAAGGCGGACGACCTGCTCGACGACATGGGACTCGACTTCGGCGAAGGCGGCGATGAAGAGAGCGACGCCGACGGGGGTGACGAGGGCGACGAAGGAGGGAACGGCATGGACCTCGGCGAGGACGACCTCGACATAGGGATGGACGAGGGCGATATCGCCGACGAACTCGGTATCGACGAAGACGACGGCGACGAGGAGGAGGGACTCGAAACCGAGGAAGACGACGACGAAGGCGGCGACGTTTTCGACGAAATAGAAACGAGCCGCGACGAATAGCTTCCGTTTCGCGGCGTTTTGGTGGAAAGAGGTTTACATACGCAGTACGTATCGTGGTTATGTTCGAGGACTTTTCCAGCGCGTACTACCTCGGACGGATGTACGTCGAGCCACACGACGGAGACCGTCCCGCGATGCAGTACGAAGACTTCGAGGCGGTCAGTCGGGACGTGTACGACGAGGAGAAGCCGCTCGTGATAAAGGTCGACAGGAAACACCTCGTCGTGGACGGCGACAACGGCGTTCCGCGTGGCACGCTCGGGGTGCCGCGTGAGATGGTAAAGGAACTCGACGTGCGTAATCCGCCGGCTCTCAAGGAGGTTCTTCTCGCTAAACGCGGGCACGCCGCCCGTATACTCGGGCTGAGCGGCGGCTAGCGGTCGGCTACGCGTCCGACGAGACGGACGAGCGACTCGACCGCCTCCTCGTAGAGACGCGCGCCTTTCTCAGCCGTTGCCTCGGTAGCGTCGCCGACGACGCCGTTCTCCGTAAACTCGTCCGAGTCGTAAGCGAGAGGCGCGGACTCGGCGTACTCCCCCCATGCGTCGGCTCCATCGACGGGCGCGTCGACGAGGTCGGGGGCGAGATGGAGAAGGACCGAGGTCTCGACCGCTCCGGCGTGTCCCATGCTCAGGTCGACGGCGTCGAGGTCGACCGCTTCCCACCATGTCCAGTAGGTGGCGAACATGTCGCCGTCGCGCGTGAGTCGCGCGCAGGCTTCGCCGAGGGCGTCGGTGTTGCCGCCGTGTCCGTTGACTACGACGGCGCGGTTGGCAGGAGCGGAGCGGAGCGTCTCGGAGACGTAGGCGCGGAAGGTCGACGGCGAGACGTAGAGGGTGCCGTCGAAGCCGCGGTGTTCCTCCGAGACACCGACGGGGACGGTCGGGAGGACGGCGGCGGCGTCGCAACGTTCGGCGGCTTCGCGGACAACCTCTTCGGCTACGAGTGCATCGGTCGACAGCGGCGCGTGCGGACCGTGCTGTTCGGTGCTTCCGACGGGAAGTAGGACGACATCGACAGACGCGTCACGTACGTCGGTCCATGACGAGCTACCGAGGTTCACGGCAACCACCTTCGTGTACGGCTTCGTTGTCTGGACATACTCACCCAAAACCTATAATATTCGCCCGCCCCCATTAAGCTATATGTTAGGCTCGCTGGAAAAGGAAGTAGTAGCGGTGTTGGAGGACGAGAACGAAGCCACGATAAACGAGGTCGTCGAGTGCCTCAACGACAGGGATGTCGACGTGGCGTACACGACGGTCAGCACGGTTCTCGACAGGCTACACGGGAAGGAGATGGTCGACCGCAGGAAGGAGCCTTACCGCGGCGGTTCGCGTTACGTCTACGAATACGTCGACATACGCGACGAGTACCTGACGCGCGTCGTCGACAACCTGACGACGGTCTTCGGCGAGAAGGCTGTCGCTAACCTCGTCAGCGAGGTAGAAGATATCGGCGAGGACGAGGAACAGGACCTGTCGAGCGTCAGGGACGAACTCGACCTTTAGTCGGGACGAACCGTTTAGCTTTAACCGGAAGGTCCCGTACCCGCATCTATGAAGTGGCAAGGACGTTCTACACGTAAGAAGACGGGTGGACACAGAAAGCGCGGAAGGAAGAAGAGGAAGCACGAGCTTGGCGACGAGCCTACCGAGACACAGGTCGGTGACAAGAAGTACAAGACGGTCGTCGTCCGCGGCGGTAAAAAGAAGACAAGCGTTCTAAAAACGAACGAGGCGAACTTTATCGACGGCGGCAACACCAACCGCGTCGAGATAGAGAACGTTATTGAGAACGGCGCGAACCCGAACTACGCACGGCGTGACATCATCACCAAGGGCGCTATCATAGAGACGCCCGAGGGACGCGCACGCGTCGTCTCGCGCCCGGGACAGGACGGCGTCGTTAACGCGGTCGCTGTCGAAGAGTGAGCCTTCGGCGCGTCGTAGCCGCCCCGTTTCTCCGGCGCGAAACCGACGAAGCCACGCGTGCAGAGTTTATCTACAGTCTGACGAGGGACGCCGACTGGTTCGACACCGACGAAGCCGAGAAGGTTCTGGAAACCGGGGTTGAAGAAGGTCTTCTCAAAGCCGACGGAGACGACGTGCGTCCGGCTTTCGACGTTTCGGAGGTGGATGTTCCGGACGGCTTCTCGCCCTCGGCGCGGTCGCTCATCGGTGAGAACCGGGGCGTCTTCGAAAGGACGGTCGACCGTCTCGTTGAGGCTGGACACGACAAACGCGAGGCGGTAGCCGAAATTAACCGTCGGCACGCCGAGATGGGCGACGTTGGCGTACAGGCGGCGGCGCTAATCGTGGCTAAGGAGAAAGGTCTGAGTGTCGCGGACCTCGCAGAAGAAGGTCTCGAAGAACTGAAGTAGCTACTCTTCGTCCTCGTCTTCCTCGTTCGCGCCAAGGAGGGAGTCTATATCCTCGTCGCCCTCCTCGACGACGCGCGTATTGAGCTGTACGGTAGCCTCGCCGACTTCGCCGCCGCGGACGGTGACGCGTCGGCGTTCGCCGTCACGCGTCGGGTTGAATCCGGTTCCGCCGCTGACCATGACCTCGGCGATACCCTGTCCTTCGACATCGCCACGCATAGGGCGTCCGGTGTCGTCGCTCCCGCCCGTGATTTCGAGCGTGTAGCCGTCGAGACCCACGGCGCTTCCGTCGACCTCGTCGCCTATCTCGTTGCCTGTGAACGCGTTCACGTCCGCCTCTACCTGATACGAGTCCCCTGTCTCGGGATTGGAGACTACGACCCTTACTGACATATCCGGTCGTTGTCGTCTGCGAGTAATAAGTCTGCCGTCTCGACAGACGCGTCGCTACGCGTTTAGGCAGGAAAGAAAGGGTGTTCGGCGAACTGTTCTGAGAGGCTACCTGACGGCGAGAGCCTTACTCGTCCTGACGGCGGAGCGCGAGAAGCGCAACCGCTATCAGGGCGATGAGGGCAGCAACGGCGGTGAAGCCAGGCTGCTCCTCTTCAGGAGGCTCTTCGTCGTCAACCTCGTCGTCGTCATCGTCGTCTTCAAGCTGAGCTTCAAGCTCTGCGTTACGGTCTTCGAGGTCGTTGACTTCCTGCTGGAGGTCGTCACGCTCGGATTCGAGCTGAGCGACCTGGTCCTGAAGCTCTTCTATCTGCGCACGGAGTTCTCCGAGTTCGTCTTCAAGGCGTTCACCTTCAGCGAAGGTTCCTTCGGCGACGATGTCAACGGTGACCTCGTCGACGCGTTCACCATCGTCGGACTGGATGGTGTAGTTGCCAGGTTCGACTTCCTCGGGGACCTCAATCTCAACGTGCCAGACGCCGTCTTGTTCCCACTCGTCGGCGATGCCGACGTCGAGTTCAGCGATGGACGGTCCTTCCGTCGCCTCAACGACTATCGTGGCGTCGTTGGGGTTGCGGTTCGTGGTACCGCGGATGACTGCCGTTTCGCCGACCTCGATGTCAGCAACTCCGGTGAGGTTCTCTTCGTACTGCGTCGGGACAACGTCGTTTATCTGGGTGCGCGAGTCACTCGTGAGGCGGAACTGCTCCGCGACGAGGAGGTCGTCGCTACCTGCGGCTTCGACCGTCTCGTCAAGGAGTATCTCACGGACCTGGTCCTGTGTCAGGCTTCTGTCGAAGATAGCGTCGAAGTCGTCTTCGACAAGGTCAACGAGTCTGTCAGTAGTAGCGACGCTACCGTCCGAGAAGAGACCATCGCCGAAGCGACCGTCACGTCCCGGACTGACCGCGGTTGCCTGAACCGTACCGGTTCTGCGGTCACTGATGTCGAAGCCTTCCTCGTCGATGGTTCCGTCGCTGTCAGCGTCGAACGTGTCAGCGTCGGTTCCACCCTGAGTGTCGGTGAAGAGAACGACGTACTCTTCAGGTCCGATTAGGGTACCCTGCCAGTCGATTCCGTCGTCCTCGTAGACCTCACCGCCGAACGTCATGAAGTCGAGTTCGAGGGTGGGTTCAGCGACGCGGATGGACTGCTGGATGCTCGCTCCCGAACTGAAGTCCGAGGAGTCGAGTCCGTCGTCGCCGGTTACTGCGTCACCGGTGTTACGCGCCGCTATGTCGACATCAACCGTGTCTATGACACCGTAGCGGTAGACACCGGGCTGTCCGAGTATGTCGGCAGCCTCCTCGGTGACACCGGATTCGGTGCGGTCACTGATGTCGATGTCAGTTTCTTCGTACGTGTCGTCCGTTGCGTCCACGGAGATGGTCTGAACGTGGAAGAAGTTGTCGCGGTCACGGACGAAGACCGAGACGTCGTCGACACCACTCGAAGTGGTACCGTTAAGGTCGACTTCCTGACCGGGGACGTACGTGCGGTCAGGCGAGTCGATGGTTATCTCGGCTTCAGCGACGTTGAGGGTGTCGTCGTCCTCATCGTCGTTGAAGCTACTGCTGTCTTCGAAGAGGTTGGCGATAGCGCCTACGTGGTCACCGTCTTCGGCGGCGTCGAAGAGTTCGACATCAACGCTCGCGTCGTCGAGGTACTTGGACCGTATCTGCGACTCAGCGACGCCGTCCTTCTCGACTACGGCGAAGACGCCTTCGAGGTCAGCTTCCTCGTTAGCAACCAATTGAGCCGCGTCGCCGAGAGTACCTCCGACGTTAATGAGGTCTCCTCCAGCGTCAACTTCCCAGAGGTCTCCGAAGGCGTAGACGAAGTAGTCGTCTTCGTTAACGATGTTATCCTCCTGAGCCTCGAAGACGAGACCGCGCTCTTCACCTTCGTCGGTTAGACGGAAGGTGGACATCGCGTCGTTGAGCGCGTCTTCGTGGTCAGCCGGGAGAGGGTTGTCGTCACGGATGTCGTTGACATCCTCACGGAGGTCACCCTCGTCGATGAAGACGGCGTTCGAGTCCTCTTCGAACGTGTTGAGGACTTCGTAGACTACGCGTTCACCCTGGTAGACATCGGTCTGGTCGAGTTCGATGTTAGGGTCGTCCTCACTTATGACGGTGAGGAGGCTAAGCGACGAGAACTCGTCGCGGTCGTACTCGTCGTCGTCAGTATCGAAGTCGTCCTCGTCAGGTTCGACACCGACTTCGTACGTTCCGGTGTCCTCGAAGTCAAGGTCGAAGACGATGTCGTACTCGTTACCGTCTTCAGCCTCCATGTTCGTTCCGTTCACGGTGACGGCTTCGGACGTGATGTCACGCTCGTCGTCGTCAAGGACTAGACCCTGAAGGTCAAGGTCCGCAGGGTCGAATCCTGTGCGGTAGTCGACTGCTACCTGAACCTGAGTGTCTTCCTCAACGGAGCCGCCACCGATGCGGTTACCGTTGCGGTCGAGAACCCTCATACGGTCGGGCGAGGGTTCACGGACGCGGATGAACTCGTCGTTGTCGTCGTCACCCGCAAGGTAGTAGTTACCTTCTTCGAGCGTCCAGCGGACGGGGTCGTCGCGTATCTCCTGTCCGTCAAACTCGAAGTCCTCTATGTCGTACTGCGCGATGTCCTCTATGAGTGTGAACTCCTTGTCCTCACCAAGGAAGACACGCGTCTCGTTGATGAGTTCACCGGCTCCACGGTCAACCGAGCCCTGAACATTCACGGACGGGTTGGTGTCGTAGACACCATCTCCGCCAGCCTGGAGACGGTTGACGGTTAGATCACCGTCATCGTCAACGGAGCCTACGAGGGGAACATCGCGCGTATCGTGGACGAAGTCATGTGCGTTAAGCACGTTACCGTCCTCATCGACAGCGAAACCGTCAATAGTGCCGCCAGCCTCAACTTCTTCAGGTCCCTCGTTGATTGTCAGAGCGCCTTCCGCCGTGTCAGTGTCACCGTCGAAGCCATTGTCGTAGGTGACCGTGACATCGAGGTCATCACCAGCGTCTCCTTCTTGAGTGGTGTAGGTTATTACGTCATCAACTTCACCACCTGCCGTTACGTCCACGTCTTCCTGTGTCTCCACTACACCCTCTATGCCCTCTATCTCAAGCTCTACGTCATCGGTAGCACCTTCTTCACCACCAGTCTCGTTAAGCAGGTAGTCAACGGTGACTTCGTCACCTTCAGTTACCTCCTCAGGCGATACATCTTGGACTGTTACGTCCACATCTTGAGCCGCCGCTACGCCAGCGGCAGCCATTCCTACCAGTGCGAACACCGATAGGATTACCGCGATTCTATATGTTCTATCGTTCATGTTGTTATCTGTCACCTCTGTTTACGCTGTGGTGATAGCGTGTCTGCAAGCCGTTACTTTCTGAAGTGTATGCGTCCATGCTTGTGGCTCCACCTCCATGGGGATTCGTACAGACGGAGGTTACGCCCAACAGCTTAAATGCTTTCTGTTAGACGGTAACCCCGTGACTGCTGGGTTTCTACCCTATGCATACCAGAACCGAGAATCCCCTAAATACTTTCTGGTGAATACCGGCAAGTTGTGACGCGCGTCAGACAGGCTTTTGCGCCGGGCGCGCGAGGCTCGGGATATGAGCGACGGAGACTGGAAAGTACTGGATTCACGCGTCGAGTACGAGACGGGATGGTACGACGGAGGCTACGACGAGGTTAGACAGCCCGACGGCACGACGAAACGTTACTACTGGGCGGAGCTACCCGACGCCGTCGTCGTGGTGGCGCACGACCGCGAGGCTGACGACGTAATCTTCGTCGAACAGTACCGTCCCGCGGTGCGCGAGACGCATCTCGAACTCGTCGCGGGTATCGTGGAGGACGGCGACGGGGGCGACGCGGGCGACGAAGGTAGATACGAGAAGGCGGCGCGGCGCGAACTGAGAGAGGAGACGGGGTACGTCGCGGGCGAGACGCGTCTCGTGGAGGAGTTCCGCGTCGCAACCGGCGTCCTGCGGCATACGCGCGCGGTCGTCTACGCCGAGGTTGTCGAGAGCGCTGAACCCGACCGCGACGAAAACGAGTTTCTGGAGGTGCGGCGTGTGCCGGCGGAGGACTCTCTAGATGTCGCGCGCGACGCGCCCGCGAACGACGCGACCCTCGAAGGACTGCTTCTGGCGCGCGAAGACGGCTTACTCTGAGCCGTTGACCTCCTCCTCTATCTCCTCGACCTCCTCCTCAACCTCGCCGACGCGGCTTTCGACCTCGCCGACGCGTTCCTCGATACGCTCGTCCATGTCGCCGACCTGTTCGTCTACCTCTGTCGAGACCTGTCTCTCCTCCTCTGCGGAGACACGCTCTTCGAGTATCTGTTCGTAGGTCACCATCTTCTCCCAGACGTGGAGGAAGTAGCCTATCACGATACCGCCGACGAATCCGGCGGCGAGCGGCGTCATCTCATAGATGAGGTAGACGACGGAGACGAAGAACAGGACGCCGTACAGTACGTCTATGTAGAACTGCGTCCGTCTTCCCTGCATCTTCTCGAACATACGGAAAGGATGGACGCGCGCGGGTTTCTATCCTTCGCTCAGAGACGGCGCGCCGCGGCTACGGCAGACAGGGCGACCAGAGCCGCAACGAAGCCGAATCCGGGGAGACCCTCGCCGTCGTCGTCACCGTCGTCCGCCGTCTCGTTGAGACGGTCGGTCAGGTTCTCGTTCTCGCGTTCGAGTTCGTTCCTCCGCTCCTCTAGGTCGTCAACCTCGCCTTCGAGAGAACCGACGCGGTCTTCGAGGTCATCGACCAGACGGGCGGCGTCGGTCGCAGTCTCGGTCGGACGCGTCAGGGTGACCTCGTGGCTGACCGTCGTTCCCTCAACGTCGGTAACCTCGGCTGTAAAGACCGTCTCCTGACCGACCGAGATGCTCTGTGACGCGTTGTAGGTTGTACGGTTGAGGGCGGCTATGCTCGACGACGTTCCCGCCTCGGTGCGGACCGACGAAAGCGTCGTACCGGAGTCGACGACCACGCGGACATCTACGGTTGCGTCCTCCACCTCAACCGTGTCGCCGTCATCGACCGACTCGCCGTCGACGTAGACAGAAACGTCGGGCGAAGCCGCAACGGCGGTAAGAGACGCGAACAGGACGGCTAAACATAAGCAGGCTGACAGAACCACGAGTCTTCTTGCGTTCACGCGCGAGGGTATGCGGCGACGGCTAATGAAACTAACGTAGGCTCAAACGCGCGTTTCAGTTACGCCGCAACCGTAATATGTCCGGCGCGACGAGAACCGGTATGAAGACAGTCGAAGACGCCATGACGACCGACGTGGTGACGTGCGCCCCCGACGACGAGGTTAGCGTCGTCGCCAGACGGCTACGCGAAAACGACGTGAGCGGAGCGCCCGTCGTTGACGAGGAACGCGTCGTCGGCGTCGTGAGCGAAGCCGACCTCCTCGACCTTCTCGACGCCAAACAGGAGGACACGAATATCTGGCTTCCGTCGCCTTTCGAGGCTTTCGAGCTTCCGTTACGCGCCTTCCCGTGGCGCGAGTGGGCGGGGAAACACGGCTTGCTCAAGGAGAGCATCGAGGACATCGGCGAGAAGCCGGTGCGCGACGTGATGTCTAAGAAGCCCCGTACCGTCTCGCCGACGACGCCGCTCGACGAGGCGGCTGGCGTGATGGTTCGGACGGGCTACAACAGGCTTCCCGTGGTGCGCGACGATGAACTCGTCGGAATACTGACGCGCGGCGACGCGCTCGACGGCATGTCGGGCGGTCAGAACTCCCAGTAGTCGTCGAGGTTCTCCTTGACCTTGGCAACGGCGCGGTCGGCGCTCGGTCCGTCCGACGGCGGTTCGTAGGTCGCGGGTTCGCGGACGTTCGACGTGTCCATGCCCGCAAGCGACGCGATTACGCCGAGGTTGGTGTAAGGAAGACCGCCTTCGATTCCGTATCCGCCGGCAAGCGAGGCGACGAGCCGTCCGTCACATACCTCCGCCGCCGTCTCGACCGCCGCGTCCATCAGGTCGACGTAGCCCTGTGCGGTCACGCCGAGGTCGGTAATCGGGTCGGTGAAGTGGTTGTCCTGTCCCGCCTCGACGAAGATTAGGTCAGGGTCGTACTGGCGCGCTATAGGCTCGAACACCTCACGGACGACCTGACGGTAGCCGTCGTCGCCCGTCTTGGGCATCAGAGGGACGTTGACGTTGTATCCTTCGCCGTCGCCCTCGCCTATCTCGTCGGAGTAACCCGTCCCGGGGAACAACGTCCGTCCGGTCTGGTGGGTCGACATCGTCAGGACCGACGGGTCGTCGTAGAATATCGACTGCGTGCCGTCGAAATGGTGGGCGTCCCAGTCCCAGAGGAGAATACGGTCAACGCCGTGGTCTTCCTGAGCCTTTCGGAGAGCGACCGCGGTGTTGTTGGTGAAACAGAAGCCGTGGGCGCTGTCGGCGAAGGCGTGGTGTCCGCCCGGACGCGACATCACGAACGAGGAGTCGTTTTCGCCGTCCAAGACGCGTTCTACGGCTTCGACCACGCCGCCCGCCGCGAGTAGCGCCGACCTCCACGTGTGTTCCGATACATGAGTGTCGGCGCTAAGCGCTCCTTCGCCCTCGTCCGAGAGATGTTTCAGCTTCTCTATGTACTCGCGCGTGTGTACGCGAGACATCTCTGACTCGTCAACGCGTTCGGGTTCGACGACCTCGACCGACGGATGTTTGAGAACGCCCTCCTCGCGCAGTTGGTCCATCGTATACGTAAGACGTTCGCGGCGCTCGGGATGTGTCGGCGTGTGTTCGTGGAGGAGGTAGTCCTCGTGGTAGACGAGAGCGACCGTCATAGATACCGTCCCCCCGGCTCAGCCTGAGCCTCGGCGTCGACGATACTCCCGACGACACGTCCGTCCTCGACGACATCGAAGGAGCGGAACGAGGTTATCTCGACCTCGTCGGTCGTCGCGTCTCCGCCGGCGCGGCGCGTCGCCTCGGCTGTCTCGCGTGCGACGACCTCGCGCGCATCGTCTTCGTCGTACCTCCTTCCTTGCTCGACTTCTTCGACCTTCTCCTCTCCGGCAGAGGCAACCGTCATCTCACCCCGTGCCGTGTCGATATGGACGTTCGTCTTGACGCTGACACGGGCGACGGCGCATCCGACAGCGCCGCAGACATCGGCGTTGTCAGGAACGACTACCTCCGACGCCCAGCCGAGGCTATCGTCGAGAAGAGGAGCGACTGCGTCGGCAAGTGCCCCTCCTACTACGACGGTTTCGGCGCGTCTTTCGAGCGAACCGGCTGCCTCTGTGACTGCGGTTACGAACTCGTCAACTACGTCGCGGGCTACCTCGTCGGGGTCGCCGAGCTTCGAGAGCGCGTCACGAGCCGCGTCCTCGTCTCCCTCGGTCGTCTCCCCAAGTACGCGGAGTGCGTCGGTCGGCGTGGGCGAAGGTCCTCCGAAGGCGGCGGCGGAGCCGTCGCGGACACCCGTCAGCCCGTCGTCGTCAACGCGGGTGTCACCCCCGACCGTCGCGTCGACCGAGACGACGCCGTCGTAGAACGTGCAGAGCTTGCCCGCTCCGACCGACTCGGTGAGCGCGGGAAAGCCGTCCTCAACGAGTGTAACGTCGGTCGTCGTGCCCCCGATATCGACACAGATGGCATCCGAGACGGACGAAAGCGCGACAAGACCGAGACTGCTTGAGGCAGGACCGCTACGTAGCGTATGTGCGGGTGTAGCGCAGACGGCGCGGCGCGACAGCATCGCGGCGTCACCCTTGAGGTAGTAGACGGGGGCGTCAACACCAGCATCGGCAAGGGCGGCGTACAACGTCGACTCGAACTCCTCGAAGACGGGCTTCGTCACTGCGTTAGCGACCGTCGTCTCGGCACGTGCCGGAAATCCGAGTCCTCCGCCCGATTCGTGTCCGACCGCGACGGTATCGGCATCGAGTGCGTCAGCGGCTTCGAGTTCGAGGGTAGGGTTTCGCGTGGAGAACTTAGCAGTGACGGCGACGACGGGGTTCGAAGGGTCGGCGTCGAGTTCAAGGGGTTCGGTGACACGTCCGCGGTGGTCGACACATCCCCCTGCGACGATGTTCTCGTCTCCGGCATAGGCGAGTTCGGGAGAGAGTCCGACGCCCGGGACAAGGACGTTGGTGGAGTCGGGCAGTCTTTCTTGGACAGCGGCGTTGAGGACGCGCGTAGTGGAGACGACGACACGGTCGACCTCGTCGACCTCGGCTAGGAGTTCGTCGAGAAGATTTCCAAAAGCACCGTCTTCGTCAGCCGGCTTCTTGGCAGTCGCCTCGACGCCGTCTTCGAGAGCCACGGCGTCGAAGTTAGTGCCTCCGGCGTCAACGCCGATTATCATTCATCCACGGTACGCGGAGGCGCCGCTTAACCTCTGTGGTACGGTACGGCGCGCCACGTCGAAACCGACTTGTCGGCTCGACGCCTATCTTCGTCGTGGAGTCTACCTGTGTACGCGTACCGCGAGAGAAGGGCGAGGGGACGCGTCAACATCTTGCCGACGAAGGCGTCCTGAACCGCGACCTACGTATCCAAGAGGAGGACGGCTACCTCTACATACCCGTGACAGACGTGCCCGACGACCTGCCGACGACCGTACGGCGTTTCGACGAACGCGACGACGAGACCGACGCCGACGAGATACTCGGTTACGAGCCGCGTTTCGAGACGGTTGGGGACGTTGCGCTACTTGAACCCGAGGAGGACGACGAAGCGGGCGAGGCGCTCGTCGAGGCGGACAACGGAATCTCCACCGCGCTACGTGTAGAGTCAGCGGTCGAAGGGCGTGAAAGAACGCGGCGTATGTCGTACGTCGCCGGAGAAGAGAAGACACGCGCCGTCCACCGCGAGTACGGACGTGAGTTCGTCGTCGACCTTACCGACGTCTACTTTACGCCGCGTCTCGCCGAGGAGCGCGAACGTGTCGCGTCGCAGGTTTCGGCTGATGAGACCGTCTTCGACATGTTCGCGGGCGTAGGTCCGTTCACGGTCGCCGCGGCGGAAGCGGGCGCGGACGTAGTCGCTTCCGACATCAACGAGAGCGCGGTCGAACTCCTACGTGAGAACGCGGCAAGGAACAAGGTCGAGGACCGCGTGACGGCGTACAACGAGGACGCGCGTGAGGTGGCGCGACGTGTCGCGGGAACCGCCGACCGCGTCTACATGAACCTGCCGCACTCCGCCGACGGTTTCCTCGACGCGGCGTGCGAGGCGGCACGGGACGGCGCAGTCATACATTACTACGACATACGGCACGAGGACGACCTTTTCGACGGCGCGGTCGAGGAGATACGCGGTGCGGCAGCGGACGCCGGCTACGAAGTCGAGGTACTCGACCGCGTCGTCGTCCGTTCGTACGCCCCCTACGACTACAACGTCTGCGTCGACGTACGTCTCGTCTAACGACAGGCTTACTTCGGCGGCGCGCCTGCCGACCTGTATGCGCATAGGCGTCGACGTAGGCGGGACATTCACCGACGTTACCTTGTCGACGGAAGACGGTGTGACGACGGCAAAGACGCCGACGACCGAGGACCAGAGCATCGGGGTGGTACGTGGCGTCGAAAAGGTCTGTGAGTCCGTCGGGGTCGAACCCGATGATATCGACGACCTTGTCCACGCAACGACCGTCGGGGTCAACGCGGTACTCGAACGCGACGGCGCACGTACAGCGCTTGTCACGACCGAAGGGTTCGAGGACGTTCTCGAAATCGGTAGGCAGACGCGCGACGAACTCTACGACCTTTCTGCGGAACGTACTTCTCCACTCGTACCGAGAGAGAGACGTTTCGGTGTCGACGAACGCGTGACTGTTGACGGAGAGCGACGCGAGGTCGACGAGGAGGAGTTACGTAGCCTGCCGCTCGACGGGGTCGAAGCCGTCGCCGTCTGTTTCCTGCATTCGTACGCACACTCCGAGAACGAGCGCGAGGCGGCGCGTATTCTGAACGACGAGTTCGACGTTCACGTCTCGGCTTCGTCAGAGGTACTCGCCGAGTTTAGGGAGTACGAACGGGGTTCGACGACAGTAGTAGACGCCTACGTGACGCCGCCCGTCGAGTCGTACCTGAACCGTCTCGTCAAGCGCCTCGATGAAATCGGAGCGCCCGAGCCGAGGGTCATGTCGTCGAACGGAGGCGTGGCACGTCCCGAGCGCGTCGCCGAGAGCGCGGTTCGAACGGTAATGTCAGGTCCGGCGGCGGGGGTCGTCGGGGCGTCGGAGTACGGCGACCGAGTCGTCAGCTTCGACATGGGAGGTACGTCAACCGACGTAGGTATAGTACGTGACGGCGTCGAGAGGACGACCGAGACGCGTGTCGAAGGGGCGCATGTCGGTGTTCCTTCAGTAGACGTTACGACCGTCGGTGCGGGGGGCGGAAGCGTCGCACGCGTGGACGAAGGGGGCGCGTTACGCGTCGGTCCCGAGTCGTCAGGGGCGGACCCCGGACCCGCCTGTTACGGACTCGGCGGCGAACGTCCGACAGTAACCGACGCCGACGTTGCGCTGGGGTACGTGAGGGACGGCAAAGAGCTAGGAGAGGAGGTCGTCATAGACGACGACGCGGCACGTGAAGCTCTCGGCTCACTAGGATTCGACGACACAACAGAGGCGGCTCTGGGAGTCCGGCGTGTCGCGGGAGAGAAGACGGCTCGCGCCGTCCGGTCGGTTACAGTCGAACGCGGATACGACCCGAGCGGATTCACGATGGTTGCCTTCGGGGGCGCGGGACCGGCACACGCCGTAGATGTCGCCTCGTCGCTCGGTATCGAGCGTGTCGTAGTCCCGCGCGCCGCCGGAGTCCTTTCAGCCTACGGGCTTCTCTGCGCCGACGAGAAGGCTGAGGCTTCGAGGACGGTAACCGAAGGGTACGACGCCGAGGCGGTGCTGGGCGAGCTTGAAGAGGAGGCGCGTGACGAACTCGGTAAGGACGCTCCGACACGCCGTTACGCAGACGTGCGTTACGTCGGTCAGGGAACCGAACTCACCGTTCCCGTCGGTCGTCCCTTCGACGAGGAGGACGCTAAGGCGGCTTTCGAAAACGAACACGCGACGCGGTACGGGTATACGATGGACGAGGACGTGCGTGTCGTGTCGTTCCGCGCCGAGGCGGTAGTCGAGAACGACTCGCCCGAGGTGGGCGGGACGACGGAACCGTCGGTAGAGTGGCGCGAGACCGTCTTTGGCGGCGGCACGGAGGAGACAGCCTTCTACGACGGGGTTCCGGAAGGAAAGGTCGAAACGCCCGCCGTAGTCGAGTACGGAGAGACGACAGCGGTCGTCCCTTCGGGGTGGAAGGCGAGAGGCGACGGAGGCGACCTGTATATGGAGGACGACGGATGAATCCGGTCGAACTCGAAGTGGCGCGGAACCGTCTCGAAGGTATCGCCGAGGAGGTTGGCGACGTTCTCGTCTCGACGGCGTACTCGCCCAACATCAAAGAGCGCCGCGACTGCTCAGCCGCCCTGTTCGATGCCGAGGCGCAGTGTTTCGCACAGGCGGCGCATATACCCGTGCATCTCGGTGCTATGCCGGCGTCGGTTGAACGTGCGGCGCATCTCAAGCCCGAGGAGGGCGACGTAGTCGGAGTAAACGACCCGTTCGCCGGCGGAACACATCTACCCGACGTGACGCTAGTCTCGCCCGTATTCGTCGAAGGCGAACACGTCGGATACGTTGCGACGCGTGCCCACCATGCCGACGTAGGCGGAACCGTCCCCGGGAGTATGCCCGCGGACTCAACGAGCATACACGACGAGGGGTTACGGGTTCCGCCGGTCCGTCTCGTCGAAGGCGGAGAGTCAAACGAGGCGTTTCTGGAGACTTTCCTCGCTAACGTTCGTGGTCCGGACGAAAGGCGTGCCGACCTTCGGGCGCAGGTTTCGGCGAACGAACGCGGCGTTGAACGCCTCTCCGAGTACGTAGAGAAGAACGGTACGCAGGCGTTCGACGCCCTAATCGAGTACGCCGAGAAGAGGGCACGCGACGAACTCAGTGGGCTTGCCGACGGCGCGGGAGAAGCGACCGAGAGAATGGACGGCGGTCCGCGTATAGAGGCAACGGTCGAGGTAGACGGCGACGAACTAGAGGTCGACTTTTCGGGTACGAGCGAGACACACGACGGCAACCTGAACGCGCCCCGCGCGGTCGCAGAGAGCGCAGTTGCCTTCGTCGTCCGTTGTGTTACCAGCGACGACGTACCGGCGAACTCGGGGTCGGTCGCGCCCGTAGAAGTACGGATTCCGGAAGGTTCGTTACTCGACCCCGAACCTCCTGCGGCGGTAGCAGGCGGTAACGTCGAGACGAGTCAGCGCGTCGTTGACGCCGTCGTCGAGGCTCTCCGCGAGGCGACCAACGCGCCGTTACCCTCTCAGGGACAGGGAACGATGAACAGCGTGACGGTAGGAAACGACGGCTTCTCGCACTACGAGACGGTCGGGGGCGGGGCGGGAGCGACGCCCGAACGCGACGGAACCGACGGCGTCCACGTCGGTATGACCAACACGCTTAACACGCCCGTCGAGGCGCTCGAACGCGAGTATCCGTTACGCGTCGAAAAGTACGCGGTGCGCGACGGGAGCGGCGGAGGCGGAGCACAGGTGGGCGGCGACGGTATCGTCCGCCGGTTCATAGTTCTCGAAGACGCCTCTGTCTCGTTCCTGACCGATAGACGCGAAGGCGCACCGAAGGGCGCAGAGGGCGGTGGTAACGGCGATACGGGCGTCAACCTCGTCGACGGCGAGGAGGTCGGGGCGCGTGCGGTCGTTGAGGTTGAAGAAGGAACGAGCGTCGAGGTGAGGACGCCAGGGGGCGGCGGCTACGGCGGCGGAGAAGACGCAAACGATTAACGCGGCGCGCCTCAACCCCAAACGTGAAACTTGCGGAAAAGGCGCGGACGGTAGCGGAGTTCACACGTATCGAGCATACGCTGTTCGCCCTTCCGTTCGCCTTCATGGGTGCGCTTCTCGCCGACGGCGGCGTTCCGGACGTGTGGCTTCTTTTCTGGATATTCGCCGGTCTGATAGGCGGCAGAAGCGCGTCGCTGATGATAAACGACATCGTGGACGAGCCGATTGACGCCGCCAATCCGCGTACCGAAGACCGTCCGCTACCGTCAGGCAGACTGTCGCGCGCCGAGGCGTACGTCCTCGTGGCGGTCGCGTCGGCGGTCCTGTTCTACAGCGCCTACCGTATCAACACGACGGCGTTCGTCCTTTCGCCGGTGATACTCGTCCACGCCTACATCTACCCGTACACCAAACGTTACACGACTGCGGCGCACTTCGTCCTCGGTCTGAACGGTTCGTACGCGCCTATCGGGGGATGGATAGCTGTCCGTGGCGCGGACACGGCGACGGTCATTGGCGGTCTGAGCGAGGTCGTCGGCTACCTCGGAACGCTGGAGTACTACCCGTCGCTCCTCCTTGGCGCGGCTCTCGTCTTCTGGTACGCCGGCTTCGACATCATCTACGCCTTCCAGGACGCCGACTTCGACCGCGAGCAGGGTCTCCGCTCAGTCCCCGCCGTCTACGGACGCGCGACTGCGCGACGCGTCAGCGCGGCGTGCCACGGCGTCATGGTCGTCTTCCTCGTCGCTCTCGTCGGCTGGACAGCAACCACCGGCTTCAACGCCACCGTCTTCGGTGCGGGCGTCGGTGTCGCGGCGGCGCTACTCGTCTACGAGCATATCGTCGCCGAACACGACATCGGTAAGGCGTTCTTCACGGTCAACGCCGTGGTGAGCGGCGCGCTGTTCTTCTCCCTCGTAGCCGCCGTCTTACTCTGACTCGGCGCGTTCAACGGCGCGGAGGTAGGCATCGTGCGGCGAAACGTCGAGTTCGTCCGTCAGGGAGTCGAGTAGAACGTCGCCGTCGTAGAGAACTGTCAGACGGTCGACGGGATTGAACTCTTCGAGACTGTGTGTCGAGACGAGGGCGGCGTTTCCCTCGTCCGCGTAACCACCGACGAGTTCAACGAGACGGCGTTTCGAAACGTCGTCGAGGTCGGCGAGAGGTTCATCCATCAGGAGAAGACCGGGTTCGTCGGCGAGGGCGAGCGCCGTGTCGAGCTTCTTACGGAATCCGCCCGAGAGCGCCGCCGCCCGTCTGTCGAGAACACGGTCGAGACGTAGCTCTTCGACGACTTCGAGGTCGTCGGCTCCGAAGACCGACAGGTTCTCGGCGACCGTCAGGTCGTCGAGGAGACGTGGCTCCTGAAACGCGCATCCGACCTCGGCGTTCCTTTCGACCGTCCCGGAGTCCGGAGCGACACGTCCAAGGGCGATATCGAGGAGCGTCGTCTTTCCGCTCCCGTTCGGTCCGGCAAGAGCGTGAACCTCCCCTTCGCGTACCGACAGGTCGACTGAGTCAAGCGCAACGGTGTCTCCGTACAGCTTGGTGACATCCCGCATCCGGAGGAGGGTCATGGCTCGTACCTCCTCGCCGCGGCTACTAGGGCGACGAAGGTAAGGGTGGTGAAAGCCAAGATGGCGACGAAGACATCAGCGAACAGCGTCGCAGGCACATCCTTCGTCGCATGGCTCCTGACGGCAAGGGCTGAGTAATGCGTGGGAAGAAGGCGTGCGAAGTCACGTCGGAGCGACGAAAAGAATCCCACGGGATAAACGAGGTTAGAGAGAACTACGGCACCGAAGAGGAGGGAGACGTTGACAAAACGTCCGAGTGCGCCGAAGTCGGTGGCGAGCGTGACCGCGGACGAGAGGAAGGACAGGTAGACGAAGGTGACGACGAGGAAAGCGACGGCAGGTAGAGAGACGAAGACAGCGTCGTATCCAAGATAGACTGCGGCGAGATGGAAGACTGCGACAGGGACGACGAGAAGGACGGAGTAGAAGGCAACCTTGGCGACGACGACGGAGACGAGAGAGGTTTCGAGGCGTAGACGTTCGACCGCGCCGCGTTCACGCCGAAGCTCGTGAGGGACGTACGTCAAGCCGAGGACGAGAACGAGGGAAACGAGTAGGACGGGTAGGAGGTACTCCGAAAGCTCGGTTTCGTCTCCGACGACGTTCCTTTCCACAGAGGCGTCGGTGCCGAGTCCCCTCAAGCCGCTGTCGAGTACGGAGACGATTATCCGTGACGGCTCGTCGAACGGAACGACGGAGCCGTGTACGTGGACGACGAAGGTTCCGCCGGCGTCGTCGGCGAACTCGGGCGGAACTTCGACGGCAGCGTAGAACCTCTCGCGTTCAAGCGCCCTGTCGAGGTCGCCGTCGTAGGTCGAGGGTTCGGAGAACGCCGAAAGGACGCCCTCAACGGCTTCGAGTTCGTCGTCGGTCACGGTGTCATCGGAAGGGACGACCGCGATAGGCGAGTCTCGGGGGAGAACGTCCTCGAAGACGAGAGCCGCACCCGCGAAGACGGCAGGGAGGAGAACAAGCAGAATCAGAACGGTAGGGAGGCGGTTCTTGGCGGAGAACGCCTCCTTCTTCAGAAGTGCTGTCTTCTTCACTGTGCTACCTTCGGAGCGGGGCGGTTAGCCGCCGAACTCTTCCTCGAAGGCTTCCTCGAACTCGTCTTCACCGAAGCCGTCTTCGAGTTCATCTTCGAACTCTTCCTCAAGCTCCTCTTCGAACTCCTCAGCGTCGTCGGCAAAGTCGTCGTCCAGCTCCTCGCCGAAGTCGTCTTCGGCGCCTTCATCGAACTCGCCAGGTGGCTGAGCGGGACCGGGTCCGGCAGGTTCGAGGTCGTCGAGTTCCTCCATCGTCTCGATAATGTCGTCAACCGTGGTTTCGTACGAGACCACGACGGTCGAGTCCTCGCGTTCGATATCTATCTCGTCGAGGAAGTCGTCGAGAGCTTCGACCTCACCCGTCAGGGTTCCGGCGAAGAACAGGATGCCGTCTATAGCGCTCTCGATGTCCTCGGCGTCTTCCTCGGTAGCAGTCCGGAGATTGAAGCTCGTTCCAAGCGTGTCGTCGTCGGTGTAGTACGAGCCGGAGACGACATCTATCTCGTCAAAGGCTCCGAGGTCAAGGTCAGGTGCCGTAGGGTCGTCAGCCAGCTCGTCACCCAAGTCGTAGTCGGGTGTCGACATGGCGAATCTGACGTGGTCTCCTTCGAGACGGTCGAGTTCGTCGCGGAGTTCTCCGGAGAGGGCTTCGGAGTCTCCGACGGCGACATCGACCGTGTCACGGACGGCTTCCTCCTCTCCTACGCTGAAGGTGCCCTGAGCGAGTCCGGCAAGGTAGTACGTGTCTTCGAGTTCGTCGTCAGGCTCGACCTCGTAGAACGGACGGTCGTTGTACTCGTCGGCTTCGACGGTTGCGTTCCGTTCTATCGCGTCGAGGAGTTCGTCTTCGTCCCAGTCAGCGCTGACTACCGCGGCGGCGTACTCGTCGTCTTCCGCCTCAATCGGGTCGTCGGGGACCTCGGAGAAGAAGACGAACTCGTGTAGGTCACGCGGCTCAAGGTCGATACCTTCCTCGTCGAGTTCCTCAGCTATCTCGTCCCATACCTCGTCGTAGCTCTCGGGTCCGTCGTAGTCTTCACCTTCTTCCTCCATCTCCATATCTATCATCGCGTTAGCCAGCTGTTCAGTGGTATCGTCTTCGAGAACATCCATGTCGACGTGTACGACTGCGTCGGCTTGTTCGGGGACGTACTCCTCAACGTCTTCGGCGTCGTCAAGGGCGTCTATACATCCCGAAAGGACAACGAGCGCAAGAACGCCCGCTACCAGCAGTTTCCGGTTCATTCTGTTTTTGTCAGGTCGAGAGGGAACAAAAGAATTTCGTTACGTGCCGTGTTGCCACGAAGACATATATTCGTGCTGTTCGTCGCTGAGGTCGTCGGTCTCTATACCGAGGGCATCGAGCTTTATTTCGGCGACGCGGCGGTCGACGTCGTCGGGGACATCGTGGACGCCGGCGTCATAGCCGTCTTCGAGGACGCGTTCGACGGCGAGAGCCTGTACGCCGAAAGACTGGTCCATGACCTCGACCGGATGTCCGAGAGAGACGGGGGTAGCGAGGTTGACGAGGCGTCCTTCGGCGAGGACGTTCAGGCGGCGTCCGTCGGGGGTCTCGTACTCACGGACGCCGTCGCGTACTTCACGCGTCTCAACGGCGTACTCGTTGAGGGCGTCGAGGTCTATCTCTACGTCAAAATGCCCCGCGTTGGCGAGTACGACGCCGTCCTTCATACGCTCGAAGTCGTCGCGGGTCACTACGTCGCGGTTCCCTGTCGTGGTTACGACGACATCGGCGCGCTCCGCCGCGTCGTTCATCGGCATAACGTCGTAGCCCTCCATATGCGCCTCAAGGGCGAGACGTGGGTCGACCTCGGTCACGATTACGTTAGCGCCTAGACCGTCCGCCTTCTTGGCGACGCCGCGTCCGCAGTAGCCGTATCCCCCGACAACGACCGTCTTTCCGGCGAAAAGGAGGTTCGTGGTCATCGCTATGCTCGAAAGCGACGACTCGCCGGTTCCGTGAACGTTGTCGAACTGGCGTTTCATCGGCGTGTCGTTGACGGCGAAGACGGGGTAGCGCAGGGCGTCGTCGTCGTCCATAGCGCGGAGACGGTGTACGCCCGTCGTTGTCTCCTCACAGCCTCCCGCGATACCGTCGAGGAGTTCGGGGTACTCTTCGTGTATACGGAAGATTAGGTCGCCCCCGTCGTCTACGGTAACGTCGGGTTCGTGGTCGATGACCGCGTCGAGTGCCTCGTAGTACTCGTCCTTGTCGACGCCGTGTTCGGCGTAACTGTGTACGCCGTCGGTCGCGTCAAGAGCCGCCGAAACGTCGTCGTGGGTCGAAAGCGGGTTACATCCCGTGATAGCGACCTCGGCTCCGCCTTCGGCGAGGAGTTCGGCGAGTACGGCGGTCTTCGCCTCGACATGCATCGCCATTCCGACGACGACGCCGTCAAGCGGCTTCTCGTCGAGGTATCTCTCGCGGAGGTCCGCTAGAATCGGCATATGTTCGCGCGCCCAGTCAATCTTACGTCTCCCTTCGTCAACGTCGGCTTGGGTCATGTCTGAGAATGGCGTGAACGCGTGTTAAGAATTCCGCTACCCGCGGACGACGGTGTCAGGAGATACGACGGGTTCGGCGTCCTTGCCGCGGAAGGTCCCGACGGCAACGGCTTCGCCGTCCGCCACGACGACGCACCGTTCATCCTCGACGGCGTCACCTACGGAGACGACACCCGGCGGATACAGCGGCGCGCCGTTGGTCAAGGATTCGACGGCGTTCGTTTCGGCGCGGACGACAGGGAGACGTTCGGCGAGGAGGTCAACGAGCGGCGTGACGAGAGCGTCGAAACGTTCGGGTTCATCGTCTCTCACGGCGACCGCATCGGCGAGGTCTTGGAGGTAGCAGGCGTCCTCAACCGCGAAGCCGCCGCTCCACGTCCGTCTTAGCTCCGCCATATGTCCGCCGACGCCGAGGGCGAGTCCGAGGTCGTGACAGAGCTTTCTGACGTACGTCCCCGCGCCGCATTCGACGCGCCCGAGGTAGCGGTTTTCGTCGCGTTCGAGGAGTTCGAGTCTCTCGATTTCGCGCTCGCGTAACTGACGTTTCGCCGAACCCTGTACGGGCGGGCGCTGGTAGACACGTCCCTCGAACTCGTCGAAGAGGTCGGCGACCGACCGCGTCGGTTCGCCGTGAAGTTCAAGGACGAAGACGTACCCCTTCGTTTCGTCTGCAAAAAGTCCGGAGACGCGCGCCGCCGGACCGAAGAGAACGGGGAGGCATCCGGTGACGCGCGGGTCGAGCGTGCCGGTATGCGCCGCCTTGTCAACGTCGAGTATCCGCGCCACCCAGTCAGCGACCTCGTGGCTCGTCGGTCCGGCGGGCTTGTCGATAACGACGACGCCTTTGTCGTGCATCAGAGGCGTTCGACCGCTGTCGTGGCTATCTCGGCGACGCCTTCCTTGTCCCACCGCGAGGTATCGACGACGAGGTCGTAGATGGTCAGGTCGTCTATATTAATTCCGTGTATCTCCTCGTACCGTTTTGCCTCGCTCGCCTCGCGCCCGACGATTTCGTCACGTGCCTCATCGACGGTCTGTCCTTCGCGGTCGGCGACACGTTCGGCGCGTATATCGGCGGGCGCGTCGAGCCAGATACGTGCGTCGGCTTCGTCAGCCATCCAGCCCGACAGGCGTCCTTCAAGGACAATATCGTCGTTCTCGCGGGCTATCTCGCTCTGGCGCTCGTCGATTTGGCGGTCGATTTCCGGGTCTTCCTCGGCGATACGTCCGAACTCGGCGAGCGTGACGCCGCGTTCCTCCGCCATCGACCGGAAGACATCGCCGCTGGAGACGTGTTCGAGGTCGAAACGTGAAGACAGAGCCTCGGCGAGCGTCGTCGTCCCGCTTCCGGGAGGACCGCTTACGGTTATTCTCATGCCAGAACTTCGGGAACGCGCTAATCAAGCTTTACGTTTCTAAACTGCTCCTCAACCGTCTCGCGTTCGCGTATGAGTTCGATGCCGTCGTCGATAAGAACCTCGGCGGGGAGCGGGCGCGAGTTGTAACGCGACGCCATGACGAAGCCGTACGCGCCCGTCGTTTGGAAGGCGAGCAGGTCGCCCTCGCGCGGCTTGGCGATTTCGCGCCCGTGGGCGAGGTAGTCACCCGACTCGCAGATGGGTCCCGCGATGTCGTACTCGGCGACGGGGAAGTCGCGCGAGAGGTTGGTGACGGCATGGTAGGCGTCGTACATCGCGGGGCGCAGTAGGACGTTAAATCCGGCATCCACGCCAACGACACCGTCGCCGACGGTATTGACGCGCGTGACGAGTACGGTTGACTCCGCCACGAGGTAACGTCCGGGTTCGACGACGAGCGTCGCGTCTACGTTGAAGGCGTCGCGCACCTGTTCGCCGAGCGCCGCAACGTCGAGCGGTTCCTCGCCCTCGCGGTACGGAACGCCGAGACCGCCGCCGATATCGACGTACTCGGGCGTGACGGGCAGGTCGCCGACGACCTCGCAGAGACGTTCGGTGGCGCGGACCAAGGGTTCGGGTTCGGTGAAGCCGCTTCCGATATGTGCGTGGAGGCAGGCGGGGTCGGCGCCCGCACCGACGGCGCGTTCGAAGAGCGCCGCGGCTTCGTCGGGCGAGACGCCGAAACGCGCGCCCTTTCCGCCCGTTACGACCTCGTCGCTGTGTCCCGCGCCCACCCCCGGATTGACACGTACACCGACGCGGTCGGCACCCGCTTCGAGTACCGTCTCCATCTGTCCCGCCGAGTCGACGTTGACGAGTACGCCGCGGTCGACAACCTCGGCGAGTTCATCGGGCGACGGCGCGTACGAGGTGTACATCATCTCGTCGCCCCCGAATCCCGCGCGCTCTCCGGCAACGACCTCGCCGAGCGAGACGGTGTCAAGCGCCGCGCCTCGTTCGCGTAACAGACGTAGTATACGCGGATTCGTGTTCGCCTTCGCGGCGTACTGAATCCGGGCGTCGGGAAAGGCGTCACGGAGACGGTCGAACCTGTCGCGGACGGTCGCCGCCGAGGTTACGTACGTCGGCGTTCCGTGTCGGTCAGCTACGTCGGCTACCGTGTCGTCGTCGATATCTTCGGGAAGTTCCATTACGCGCGGTACGTCCGTCCCGTCTTAATGGTTTGTGGTTGTCGGTTCGACGGTCGTCGTACAAAGGTTTATTACATTGACAGCTTAACGAACGTCCAACGTATGTCAGAGTCCGTCAAGTCGGTCTCCGCATCCCCCTGTTCTGTCGAGGAAGAAAGTCGGGAAGCGGTCTTGGACAAGTTCGAGGACTTCATGGAGGAGATAATCGACGACGCCCTCTCGGAGTTCGAACCCCTGCGTATCGTCAACATGAACCGCCTTCCGGGGAACAGCACCGCCAAGTCGGTCGTACGTCCCGTGATACGCGAGGAACTCAACTTCTTCCGCGCCAACATCGAACAGCAGTTCGAGGTCGTCATGGACTACGCCGAGACGGGGAACGTCGACAAAAACCGGCGCAGGTTCCTGCGCTCCGATATCTTCTACCAGAACTTCGAGGGAAGCGAACGCCGCCAGCTCGAACGCGACCTGACACGGAGGATGCGTAACATGGGCGACGACATGGCACCCCTCATCGAGACGGGCGAGGATAACTTCTGGGATGCCGCCGTCGCCGCCTACGACGAGGACGAGGCGCGCGAGATGCTTCCCAAGCATTTCGCGTACACCGACACCGTCCGCGAGTACCAAGACGACCTATCCCTCACCGTCGAGATAGGCGGACGCGTCCTCGGAACCGAGATAGAGTATACGGACGAGGCTATGCGCGTCCTCGACATCGCCGAGACCAACCTCCGAAACGACCTAGAGAGACGCGTCGAGCAGGTCTACTGACGCGTTAACTGACGCGTTAGCTTCGTTTCCCGAACGGGTTCACGGAAAGAGTTATACCGTAGGAATTATATAATTAGACGAAACCATGGGTAAAGAAGCAGTACGGGACCAGTTACACGTCTTCTTGGGGGACGTGACCGAGTACGCCTTGGAGGAGTTCAAGCCGCTCGCGGTCGTCGGTCTCGGCTTCCTCCCGGGAAACAGGGTTGCCAAGTTCGTCCTGAGTCCTATAATCGACAGCGAGATTAGCACCATCAAGATTAGCCTCCAGAACGAGTTCAACCTCATAATGGACTACTCGGAGGAGATAGCCGAGGGGAACGACCCCGATATCGAGGAGTACCGCGACCGGTTCCTCCAGTCCGACTTCTTCTACCAGCACTACGAGGGCGAAAAGACCGAGGAGTTCGAGGAGGTCATGATGCAACGTCTCGACGAGGTCGCGCGCGACATGGCTCCGCTCGTCGAGGTCGAGACCGACGACTTCTGGGAAGCGCTCGAAGAGGCGTACGACAGACGCGAAGCGGAAGAGGTTCTCAAGTACCACTTCAGCTTCACCGACAAGATAGTCGAGGAGTTCGGAGACGGACTCAAGATAAAGATAAACATCGGACCTATCGGTATCGGATACACCGACGAGGCTATGCGCGTCATGCCTATGGCTGAGGGACACCTCCGGCGCGAACTAGTCGACAAGCTCGACGAAATTTACGAGGAAGAAGGTGGGGCAGAGGATGAAAAAGACCTCGAAGAACTCGAAGAGGAAAACGAGAAGCTCCGTGAGGAACTCGAAAGGCTACGTGAGGAAGAGGAAGACGACGAGGGACAAGAAGACGTAGGCGCGGAAGCCGAAGACTGACTACAGGAGACCGTTCTGCTTAGCGACCGTATTGAGCTGTATCTCGTCGGTGCCTTCGACAATACGTAGGATACGTGCGAGATGTAGATGCTCCATGAACGGACTGTCCTCCGATAGACCGCTCGCGCCGTGTATCTGAACGGCGTCGTCGGCTATCTGCCAGAACGTGTCGGTTGCGAACCATTTGAAGATTGACGACTGCTCCACGGTCCCCTGTCCTTCGTCCATCTGCCACGCGAGACGTGTACCCGCGGCGTCGGCGGCGTAGTTCCGTGCGCGTCCCTTCGCCACCATGTTCGATATCTGCTGGTACTTACCGATAGGGCGTCCGAATGCTTCGCGGTCGCCCGCGTACTCCTTGCACAGGTCAAGGAGATGGCGCGACATACCGACCGCGGTCGCTCCGAGTTCAAGACGTCCGAGCGAGAGGAACGACATCGCGTTGTAGAATGCGCCGTCACGGGTTCCGAGGATACGGTCGTTGGGGACACGTACGTCGTCAAGGACGATTTCCGCCTGTAGTCCCTCCAAGCCGACGGCGTTGTTACGCGAACCTAACTCGAACTCGTCGCGCTCGACGAGGAAACACGTAATCCCGCCGTACCTTCCCGCTTCGTCCTGTGGCGTCGTGCGTGCGAAGACCTGTGCGAAGTCACAGTGGGGGGCGTTCGTAATCCACTGCTTCGTCCCGTTCAGGACCCATTCGTCGCCCTTCTTCTCGGCGGTCGTCTTCATGCTCGGTGCGTCTGAGCCGACCGAGGGTTCGGTGAGCGCGAACGCCGTCGTCTTCTCGCCACGTATACAGGGTTCGAGGTAACGCTCAACCTGTTCGCCCTCCGCCTGTAAGAGGAGAGGCTTCGGTCCCTCGGGACCCGCGAGCATGAACTCCGACAGACCGCGCCCCTTCTCGGCGACGCGACGTTTAGCGAAGTACCACGTCACGTTCGAAACGTCGTCGCCGCCGTACTCCTCGGGCATGTTCATGGCGTAGAAGCCCGCCTCGGCGCTCTTCCGCCGGACCTCGTCGACCGCATCGATTACCTCGTCAGCGACCGCTCCGTTCGGTGCGTTACGTAGACGCGGGTTGTCGAAAGTCTCGCCGAGTTCCTTCTCGCGCGGCTTTACTTCCTGTTCGATGAACTCGTCTATGCTGTCCAAAATCAGGCGCGTCTCCTCGTCGGGCGCAAAGGAGACGCCTCCGTGTTGTTCGGTCACAACTCACAAAGAACCCGTGGTAATATATAGATTAGCCCGCAACGTCCCCCATGCTCGACGGAATACGTGTCGTAGACCTGACAGGTCTTCTCCCAGGACCGTACGCGACGCAGATGCTCGCGGACCTCGGCGCTGACGTGGTGAAGATAGAGGCACCCGAGGGCGACCACGCGCGTTACGCGACACCGCGTCTCGACGGCGAGGGCGGCGTCTTCTCGATGGTGAACCGCGGCAAGAGAAGCGTGAAGCTCAACCTCAAGGACGACGACGCACTCAACGCCTTCTACGCGCTCGTGGACGAGGACGGATGGGACGCCGACGCCGTCGTCGAAGGCTTCCGTCCGGGTGTCGCCGACCGTCTCGGGGTTGGCTACGACGACGTGCGCAAGCGTAACGAGGATATCGTCTACTGCTCGCTCTCAGGATACGGACAGGAGGGCGAGGCGGCGGACGAGGCGGGGCACGACCTGAACTACGCCGCTTACGCCGGTCTGCTCGATATGACGCGGACGGGTGACGGTGGCGAAGCCGCGATACCCGGCTTCCCCGTCGGCGATATGGCAGGCGGCGTCTTCGCGGCGCTCTCGGTCGTCTCTGCGCTTCTCGGACGAGAACGCGGCGCGGGCGGCGAGTATATCGACGCCTCGATGGCTGAGTCGCTCCTGTCGTTCTCGCAGGCGGTCGTACCCGACGCTCTCGCGGACGACTCCGAGGCGGCGGCGGGAGAAACGGCGCTGACGGGCGGGTACGCCTGCTACGGTATCTACGAGACGGCGGACGGCGAGGACGTGACGCTCGCGGCGCTCGAACCCAAGTTCTGGGCGGAGTTCTGCGAGACGGTGGGACGCGACGACCTCGTAGCCGACCATCCCGGGGACAACGAGACGCGTGCCGAGGTCGCCGAAATCTTCGGGTCGCGGACGCTCGACGAATGGCGCGAGACCTTCGACAGCACCGACGTTCCTTTCCGCGCCGTACGTTCGCTTGACGAGGCGCTGGAGGACGACGACGTGCGCGAACGTCTGTTACGCGGAGGCGACGGCACGCCGCCGCGTGTCGGCTTTCCGGCGAAGACGCTGTCGGGCGTCGAACGCGAGACGGACGAGGCGCTTCCGTCGCACGGCGAGCATACCGACGAGGTTCTGCGTGAAGCAGGCTTAAGCGACGAGGAGATAGACGCGCTCTAGAACGAGAACAGGTCGATTCCGCCCGTGACGCCGACGACCTGCCCTGTCACGTAGTTCGCCTGTTCGCTCGACAGATAGGCGATGAGGTTGGCGACATCTTCCTCGGTACCGAGCTTACGCATCGGCGTCGCCTTGGCTATACGCGCGAAGTACTCGTCCATCTGTTCGAGCTGTTCGATATCCATGTCGGCGAGGGCACCGACGACGATATTCGGTGCGATGATGTTCGACGTTACGCCGTGCTGAGCGCCTTCGAGGGCGAGCGTCTTACCGAATCCGACCATCGCCGCCTTGGTCGACGAGTACGACGCCTGTCCGAATCCTCCGTGCGTCCCTGCCATCGACGACATATTGACGACGCGTCCCCAGCCGCGTTCACACATCTCGGGGAAGATTTCGCGGGTGATATTGTACGTGCCCGTAAGGTTGACCTCGATATCGCGGTCCCAGATTTCGTCGTCGAAGTCCTTCATCTGGTCGCGGGCATCGACCATCGCGGCGTTGTTGACGAGAACATCGACGCCGCCCGTCTCGTCACGTACGTCGGCGACCGTATCCTCGACATCCTCGCGGTCGGTGAGGTCACATTTGACCGCGAACGCTTCGCCGCCGTCGTCGCGTATTCCCTCGGCGACGTTTTCGGCGGAGTCCTCGTCAACGTCGAGAACGACGACCTCAGCGCCTTCCTGAGCGAGTATCTCGCAGTCTACGCTTCCTATACGTCCGGCTCCTCCTGTGACTAAGGCGGTCTTACCGTCGAGTCCGAAGTCCATGGTTTGTCAGGGACAGCAACGGGCATAAATCTTCTGCGGGTTATGCGCGGCAGACATCCTTGGGAATAGTTACCATAGTCAAGTTTAAGAGAAAGGGACGCAACGGTAGCCGTAAGGAGGTAAATAATGACAGTAGATTTCCCGAGCGACGAATGGATAGACGAGTGGAAGGAACAGCTCAACAGCAACGACGAGTACGCCGAGAAGGCGAGCGACTGGGGTGTCGGATGGAACGGTGACTTCATCTTTACCATAGAGGTTGACGAGGAAGCACAGGAGGAGTTTCCCGAACTCGTAGGCGACAACGAGAAGGTACATTACTTCATCGGACTCGAAGGCGGCGAATGTACCGAGGCGTATCAGGTTGACGACCTCGAAGGGGTCGAGTACGGCTTCGAAATCATCGGACCGTACGAGAACTGGAAGGCTCTCGCACAGGGCGAGATAGGAGCTATCGACAGCCTGATGAGCGGTAAGTTCGAGCTTCAGGGCGACATGCAACGGGTCATGCAGTACAGCGACGGCGCTGTCGAGATGGTCGAGACCGCAACCGACATCGAGACTAACTTCATCTACTGATGTCTTTCGGAAAGGTCGTGACGCTCGCTGGGGAGCGTGAGACGGAGATAAAGGAGATAGAACACAAGCCCGATATCGAGGACGACGCCGTCTTCACCGAGGTCGTCCAGACCAACGTCTGCGGGAGCGAGGTGCATTTCTGGAAGGGCGAGTTCCCCGTCCCGAACGGGGCGGTGCTGGGACACGAAGCGGTTCTACGTGTTGACGAACTCGGAGACAACGTTACGACCGACTCCGCAGGAAACCGAGTTGAGGAAGGAGACCTTGTTACGCCGGTCTACTTCCAGCCGTGCGGCGAATGTGCGGGCTGTTCAAACGGACAGTTCTACGCGTGTGAGGTCGTCAAGAGTACCGGCGAATGGATGCAGCCACATTCGATACCGCCGCATTTCCGCGGGACTTTTGCGACTCATTACTACATCAACCCCGACCAGCGTTTCTACAAGGTCCCCGACGGCGTCCCCAATCACGTAGCCGCAGGGGCTAACTGCGCCCTTTCGCAGGTCATCTTCGGGCTTGACCGCGCCAACCTGACACAGGGCGAGACTGTTCTCGTGCAGGGAGCGGGCGGACTCGGTCTGAACGCCATCGCGGTCGCAAAGGAGACGGGTGCCGAGGTAGTCGTCGTCGAAGGCGCACCTGGACGTATCGAACGCGCCAAGGAGTTCGGAGCGGACCACGTCGTCGATATGAAGGAGTACGAGGACTCGGGCGAACGTATACGCCGCGTGCAGGAGGTAACGGGCGGAGACGGCGCGGACGTGGGAATCGAGGTCGCCGGAATCCCCGCGGCGTTCAAGGAGGGCGTCAGTATGCTCCGTAACGGCGCTCGGTACGTCGAGATGGGTAATATCGCCACCGAACTAACGACGGAGTTCAGCCCCGCCGACCTCACCGTGAAACGTATCAACGTCAAGTCGCTCCTGTTCTACCAGCCGTGGTACCTCGAAAAGGCGCTTGACTTCCTCGAAAGGAACGCCGACGACTATCCGTACGATGACCTGCTTGACGCCAAGTTCCCACTCGAAGATGCTCAGGAGGCTCTCGAAGGAAGCGCCAACCAAGAGTTCACTCGTGCAAGCCTAATTCCCGAGTAGCCGGAGAAAACCGGAGAAAGGCTTTTTCCCCTGTCGCGCGTCGTGTAGACCATGTCATCAGACTGGCGTGACGCTGAGAAGGAGTACGAGGACGAGGTAACGGGGTGGAATACGGTTCCCGAGGCGATAGACGAGGCGGCGGAACGTCGTCCCGACGCCGAGGCGAGCATGTACAAGGGCGGTGTATACGACAGAACCTTGACCCCCGAGGCTCTGGACGAAGCGCCGGATGACGGGTTTGCGTCGCTGACCTACGGGGAGTTCCAGAGCCTGTACCGTCGTTTAACGGCGGGTTTCGACGAACTGGGCGTCGAAAAAGGCGACCGTGTCGGTATCTTCTCGAACACACGTGTCGAATGGGCACTCTCCGACTTCGCGCTCCTGTCGCGCGGCGCTACCGTCACCACCGTCTACTCCTCGTCGTCGCCTCGGCAGACGCGCTATCTGCTCGACGACCCCGACGCCTCGGGTGTAGTCGTCGAAAACGAGGAGCTTCTGGAACGCGTCCTTGAGGTCGAGGACGAACTGTCGCTTGAGTTCATCGTCACCATGGACGAAGTCGACGACGGTTACCTCGAACGCGACGACGTTCACACGCTCGCGGATGTCTACTCCTTCGGCGAGGAATCCTACGACGATAGTAGTTTCGACGGCTGGCTAAGCTCTATCGATATCGACGACCTCGCCACCCTCATCTATACCTCCGGTACCACCGGTCAGCCTAAGGGCGTCCGTCTGGAGCATCGGAACTTCAGGTCGTCGATAAACCAAGCACGGAAACGTTTCGGACCTCGTCCCGACAAGGACGACGACCTGCCGACAATAGACGAAAACGACCGTGTCGTCTCTTTCCTGCCTCTCGCACACGCTTTCGAGAGGTTCTCGTCTTTCCTGATGTACGCGAGCGGAGCGACGGTCGCCTACGCCGAGAGTCCAGACACTCTCAAGGAAGACTTCAGCGCGGTGAGTCCGACTACGGGGACAAGCGTGCCGCGGGTCTACGAGAAGGTATACGACGCGATACGGGAAGAAGCGAGCAGTTCGCCGGTGAAGAAGAAGATATTCGACTGGGCGACCAAAGTCGGCGCGGAGTACCACAAGGCGGAGTCGGCGGGCTTCGTTCTGGAGACGAAACACAGCCTCGCCGACAAGCTCGTCTTCTCAAACGTCCGCGAAGCGCTCGGCGGCGAGCTTGAGTTCATGATAAGCGGCGGCGGTAGCCTGTCCGCCGACCTGTGTGCGCTCTACCACGGAATGGGGATGCCGATACTCGAAGGATACGGTCTGACGGAGACAGCGCCCATCGTCTCAGCCAACCCGCCAGAGAACCCTAAGATAGGTACTATCGGTCCGCCCGTTCCCGATATCGAGGTAAAGCTCGACGAGGACGCCGCGCCGCCCGAGGTCCGTAACGGCGACGTGGGCGAACTCCTCGTCCGTGGACCCAACGTCACCGAGGGCTACTGGGAGAAGCCGGAAGAGACGGAGGCGGCGTTTACCGAAGCCGACGATGGAGGCGACCCGTGGTTCCGGACAGGCGACGTTGTCCGTATCGACGACGACGGCTATCTGAAGTTCGTCGACCGAGTCAAGGAGCTAATCGTCCTCTCGACGGGAAAGAACGTTCCGCCCCAGCCAATCGAGGACTCGTTCTCAACCTCCGCACTCGTCGAACAGTGCATGGTAATGGGAAACGACGAGAAGTTTATCTCGGCATTAATCGTGCCCAACTTCGAAGGCGTCCGTAAACGCGCCGAGAAGGAAGGCATGGACCTGCCGGAAGACGACGAGGCTCTCGTCGACGACGACAGGGTGCGTGGATGGATAGAGGAAGAGGTCGAAGAGGTCAACCGGAACTTCGAGAAGTACGAGACTATCAAGAAGTTCGAGTTGGTCGCCGAGGAGTGGACCGACGAGAACGACATGCTGACGCCGAGCCTCAAGAAGAAACGTCGTAACATACTCGACGAACACGCCGACAAGGTAGAGAAGATATACGCCGAAGCCGAGGAGGAGTAGTCAGCCGGATTCGGTGTCTGAGACCGCTTTCGACGCCTGTCTGACCGCCGACACCACCAAGTAGAGGAAAGCCCCGACGAACAGAGCCGTAGGGAGAATTACGTATCCGAACTCGCCCACAACACCGAGAGCGGCGTAGTCGTCCGACCAGACGTGGCTCTCGGAGCCGCGGACCAACGCCGTCAGAGGGAGTAGCAGTAGGGCTACGCCTCGGTTGATACTGCGCCGTAGTTCGTCCGTCATACCCCTGTCACAGGAACGCCGTCGACTAATATTCGTCGGTCAGAAGCTTTTCGACCATCCTGACCGCAGAGGGGGCGTCCTCAGCGATAACGTACGCGACGGGTTCGACACCGAATCCGCCGCGGTGGTAGGCTACGTCGGGAACCCCGTCAGCGAACGCCTCGGCAAGTGCGTCGCGGCGCTCGTCGCGGTCAGGGTCAAACTCAACGGCGCGCATGCCGGCATCTTCGGCGGCGGAGAGTAGTTCGTCAGAGGTAGCGAGGTTGAGCGCCCCGCGTTTCGACGGTTCGGTACGGGCGGCGGCAAGAACGACCGCTGAGACGTTCTTCGACGCGCCGAACTCGGGGTTCGCGGGGACGTGTACGCGTCCGTTCATCGCGTAGAGGCGTCCTGGAACGGCGGCAACGTCGGCTGTGGATTCGGCGTCCGAGAGAGCCTGCGCGACGTTCGTTCCGACGTTGGGGACATGCGAGGCGACGTTGGGAACGTTCTTGAAACGCCTGACAGCACGACGTACGTCGTGAAGGGTCTCGTTCTCCTCCAAGAGACGGGAGTCGCCGCCCGCTACACAGAGGTCACAGCCGGTGCCTCGGAGCGCCGGTGCCTCCCGTTCGTGGACCTCGCAGATAGGTCCGCGGTCTTCGAGAGCGCGGACGAGTCCGATAACCTCGGAAAGAGCCTCGTACTCGTTGAGGCTGTCGTCGTCGAACCCTTCGGCGACGCGTTCGGCTGTATCACGGACGCGGCTGTCACGCGCTATAACCTCCTCAACCTCAACCTCACCCGCGACGTACTTGCTGACGGCAGGCTGGGATATACTCATCCGTTCGGCTATCTCCTGTTGGGTAAAGCCGCGTTCGTCGAGTTCGGAGGCGAGTAAGGCACGGAAGGTCGGAAGAAAGGAGTCCACGACTATCTCGCTGGGTAGCTTCATAGAGGACGTAGAGGACCGGCGATAATAAACGTCCCCGACATACCGGCGCAAGCTACATACCGAAGCGGCGACAAGTTCGGGCATGGCTGAGAACGACGCTTATATCGTAGACGCTGTACGGACGCCGTTCGGGAAGGAAGACGGGGTCTTCAAAGACACCCATCCGCAGGACCTCGGGGCGGAGCCTCTGAAGGCTCTGGAGGACCGCGTCGGATTCGACCCTGCGGACGACATCGAGGATATCCATTACGGCTGTGTGACTCCGAAGGGAGAGCAGGGCTACAACATCGCTCGTCTCCTGCCGCTCGTCGCCGGATGGGATGTCGACGTACCCGGTGTCCAGCTGAACAGGCAGTGCGGCTCGGGACAGCAGGCGGTCAACTTCGCGGCGGCGAACGTCAAGAGCGGTATGCACGACTGCGTAATCGCGGGGGGCGTCGAGCATATGACGCGCGAACCGATGGGAAGTGACGGCGACTTCGGCTCCTTCAGCGAGACGTACAGCGACCGTTTCAAGATAGTCCCTCAGGGAGAGAGTGCCGAGCTTATCGCGGACGAATGGGGGATATCACGTGACGACGTAGACGACCTCGCTTTCGACTCGCAGATGCGTATGAAGGAGGCGGTGGAGGACGGAAGATACGAGAGTCAGCTTGTTCCGGTAGAGACGGAGGTTGAGCGCGAGGACGACGACGGCGAGACGACGGTGGAGGAAATCGTCGTCGAAGAGGACGAGCATCCGCGCCCCAACACGACGCGGGACAAGTTTGAGAAGCTACCGACCGTCTTCCGTGGTCCAGGGGACGGCGTCATCACGCCCGGGAACTCATCGGGTATCGTCGATGGCTCGTCAGCGATGGTCGTTGCCTCGGGCGAGAAGGTCGAGGAAGAAGGCTGGGAGCCGAAGGCACGTATCGTGGACGTGGCGCTCGCGGGCGTCGACCCCGTTATGATGCTGACGGGTCCGATTCCTGCTACCGAGAAGGTTCTGGACAAGACGGATATGACGGTCGACGACATCGACCTGTTCGAATGTAACGAGGCTTTCTCTTCGGTCGTACACGCGTGGCTAGAGGAGACGGGCGCGCCGTGGGACAGGACGAACGTGAACGGCGGGGCTATCGCGCACGGACATCCGCTCGGTGCTACGGGTAGCGCGCTCATCACGAAGCTGGTCCACGAACTCGAACGTACAGGAGGACGGTACGGTCTCTCGACGATGTGTATAGGATTCGGTCAGGGAATAGCGACGATAGTCGAACGCGTCGAGTAGAGCTAGTCGAAACGCGGCTCGGAGACTGCGATTAGCACGAGCGCCGGAATCCCGAGCGGCGATACGAAGACGGTGGCAACGACGGCGGCGAAGACGGCGCTGTACCATCTTTTCGCGTGGTAGCTCCACCATCCGCCGGCAAGGACAACGAGAGAGAGAAGTACGACACCCACGCTAGACGCGAGAAGGGCGGCGTCGGCTACGGGCGCGGCGAGTCTGACCCCAGGGGACGCCGTAACTGCGGCGACGACGACGCCCGCGACGAGACCGAGGAGTCCGGCAAAGCCGAGTAGTGCGCCCGCGGCTTTCGCAGGACGGTCGGAGCCGGTGTCTTCGTCGGACGCCTCTGCCGTGCGGAGTTCGAGGTCACGCTCACGTCTTTCGATTTCTTCTTCCTTCTGTCCGAGTTCGTCGCGGAGGCGTTCGAGACGCGCCTCTTTACGGCGTAGCTCTGTTTCAAGCTCTTCAAGCTTTCCGCGCCTGCCTCGTTCCCCGGTTGGCTCCCTCACGGTACGGTCGGGTCGGCTTCGGGAACGGTCCTCGTCGACGGTTTCGGATGTACGGGTATCGGACCGCGTCGGCTGGTCGTCTTCCGATATGCCGGTCGTGTCAGAACCCGTTTCGTCCCGTGTCCCGGATAGGTCGGAGCCGGTGCCGGAATCCGCGCCCGTTACGTCGCGCGTCTCCGTGTCGTCTTCCCGCGTAGGTTTGTCTTCGTCGTCCTCCTCGTCTCCCGTGCGGGTCCCGACTTCCGAGACAGGCTCGGGGAAGTCGTCGGTAGACCCGTCATCATCCTCCGGTGAGTCATCCGTTTCGTAGGAGTCTCCGGCGTCAGGGGTCCCCGCCGACCCCGTTTCTTCGTCGCCTCGGCTCTCCGTTTCGTCGTCCTCCCACGAAAGCCCGTCGTCCCCGTCGTCTTCGTCGTCGTCGGTATCAGGGAGCCACGGGTCATCGTCCTCGTCAGGTTGGTCTTTGCGTCCCATCTTTGGAGTCTAACGGACAGGGGGACGGAATACTTTTTGGTGGTCAGGCGTCGCAGATACGTCCGAAAATAGCCTCAACGACAGGTCTCAGGTAGTCGTCATTTCGCCCGTCTTTACCACCATCACCCTTGTATCAACCGACCTCATTACGGTTTCGGTGACGCTCCCCAGAATATCCGAGTACCTTTCCGGCTTCTTTTTCGTAGCCATAACTACGAGGTCAGGGGTCTCCGACTCGGCATACTCGACTATCTCCTCCTCCGGACGCCCTTGCCTGATGACAACCTCAGTCTCTACACCCTTTTCGGCACAGTTCTGTTCGACTTCGGAAGCCGCTTCCTCGCCCTTCTCAGCAAGAGTCTCCTCGACCCGTTCAGGGTCCGCTGAAGGGTCAGCCGAGAGGAGAGCATCAACGGCGGACTCGTTAACCACATGCAGAACGTGTACCCTAGCGTCGTGGAGGGAGGCTATCTGAGAAACGTCCTCCACGGCTTTCTCGTCCGTCTTCGTTGCGTCGGTCGGGAAAAGTATCTCGTCGTACATCCTGAGGGATATAGCCAAGGAATCTTAATAAGACCAGTGGGGTTCAGGCGTCGCGGAGACGTTCTACGACGAAGTCGCGGTCAAGGGCACCGAGGAGTGGTCCAAGCTTGGGACCCGAGTCCTGTCCGAGGAAGAGGCGGTAGCCGTCGGAGAAGAAGTCGCCGACACCGAGGTCATGGTCGCGGGCGGTCTCGAAGACGGCGTTCTGTATCTCGTCGGGCGACGCGCCGCTCTCGACCACATCGGCGAGGTCCTCGAAGGCGGCGAGGGTATCGTCGGCAAACTCTACGTCGGGCGTCTCGTCAAGGACGCGGACGGCGTACTGGTTGTCGTGGTCGAGCGCCCAGTTACGGGCGAGTTCGACGCGGCGTAACGCGTCTTGCTTCTGGGGTTCGGTGGCGTCCTCGGGGAGATGTCCCGAACGCCGGAGGGTGTCGAGACGTGCCTCGTCGGAAGAGGCGACGCCTACCATCGCGGCGAATGTGTACGGCGGACGTATGGGTTCGTGGTCGGCGGTAACGAGGTCTTCGTAGACGCGTTCGGCATACAGGCGCTCGGTCTCGTCGGCGGGTTCCTCGCGTCCGTAGTGTGCGTCCTCAACACGGTCGAAGTCGTTGACGAGATGCTGTACCTCGGCGAGCGATAGGTCGCGCTGTTTCTTGGGGTCGAGAGCGAAGAAGTACCGTAGTACGGGCGGTTCGACGTATTCGAGAACGTCGGAGACCGTGTAGACGTTGCCCTCGCTCGCGGACATCTTATCGCCGTCAACGAGGAAGAACTCGTAGACGAGGGGTTCGGGCGGTTCGGTTCCGTAGACCTCCTCGGCTATCTCGACGCCGCTTTCCCACGAGCCTTCGGCGTGGTCCTTTCCGAAGGGTTCGAAGCCAACGTTAAGCGTCGCCCACTGAGCGGGCCACTCGAAACGCCACGGTAGCTTTCCTTCGCGGAACGTCGCAGTGCCACGGTGTCCGCATCCTTCTACCGTCTCGCCGCCAAGGTCGGCGGAGTCGCAGACGTAGTCAACCGTCTCATCGTCAAGGTTTACATCGGTGACCGTCGGGGTTATACGTCCGCATTCCTCGCAGACAGGCATGAACGGGACGTAGTCCTCGTCCGCGGTCCTTTGGTGGCGTGCGATAACCTCGCGTGAGGTTTCGAGGTTCGATAGGGCGGCGTAGACGGCGTCGTCGAACTCTCCGCCGCAGTACATCTCGTCGTTCGAGACGAAGTCGACGGGAACGTCGAGACGTTCGGCGTCGTCACGTAGGAAGGATGCGAAATGGTCCGCCCATGAACCGTCGCCGAACGGCGAGGGGACATCGACGTACGGCTTGCCGAGATGGTCGCGTAGTTCGTCGCGCTCTTCGTCACCGAGTTCGACGAGTTCCCCCTCGGGAGACAGGACGGTTTGGGGGACGCGCCGGAGTGGGTCACGGTCGTCGCTCGTGAAGACCTGTCGCGCGCCGTCGATGTCGTCACGTCTTTCGAGCGCGCGGACGACGAACGCGCCACGCAGTACCTCGTTGAAGTTGCCTATATGCGGGACCCCCGACGGCGAGACGCCGCCCTTGACGACGGGCGGACGGTCGTTTTCGGCGACGCGGCGCGCCGCTTCGTCCGCCCAGAACTCGGTGGTAACGTCGGGTGTATCCTCAGAAGTCATCGAGGGCACCCTGTTCCTCGTCGGTTTCTTCGGGGAGTATCTCAGTACCGTCGTGGACTCCGTCGAGTACGGCGCGTTCTATGTCGGTCGGGTCGGAGCCGTCGAGGACTATCGTATGCATTCCGCTTCTCTCGATTATCTTCGCCGCGAGTGCGTCAACGACCGAGTTCGTACCTGCGTCCATCTGTGTCTTCATCACTATCTCGATGAGTTCCTCGGGGGTAAGGCGTTCGAGCTTCTGAGCGTCGTCGTCCGTCGACGGGTCGGCGGTGTAGACGCCGTCGACGCTCGTGGCGTAGACGAGGAGGTCGGCGTCAGTGTACTCGGAGAAGACGGCGGCGACGGCGTCGGTCGTCTGCCCGGGTGCGGTTCCGCCCATGACGGGAACCTTTTCGTCGGCGAGCGCATCCTCGGCTTCGCGGTACGACGTAGGGGGTTCGGGGTACGCCGTTCCTTCGAGAGCCGCGATAAGGAGACGGGCGTTGATACGTGTCACGTCCATCCCGAGGTAGTCACACATAGCGTCGTTGGAGCCGAGTTCGCGTGCGACGCCGATGTAGTCACGCGCCGTCTTCCCGCCGCCGACGACGAGAGTCACCGAATGTTCTTCGGCGATTTTCTCGACGACGCGCGCGAACTCCGAGACGCGTTCGGCGGATATTTCGGGTACAAGAACCGAACCGCCGACTGAGATTACGATATCCATTTGTCCCGACTTCGGGTGTTCGGGACTTAACGGTTTTGAGAAACGGAAAGGTGAGATAGAAGTCAGTCGTCGAACGCCGAGGGGAGCGAAACTTGGTAACGTCCGTCTTCCTGTAGCGCGATTATCTTCTCGTCCTCTTCGTACAGGTTCATCAGGTTGAGTTCATAGCTCCCGGGTTCAACGATACGTATCGTCTCGAACTGGTCCATGAGTTCGCGGCGCGCCTCGTCGGCGCGGGCACGCCTGAATCCGGCGTCGTCGCCGTCCACCTCAGATATTTCGTCGGACGTGTCTTCGTCTCCGCTGTCGTCGAGCTTTCCGCCGAAGGCTCGCTCGTACTCCGAGTCGGCTTCGACGATATCGTCGTCGCCCCCCATGCCGGTCTGAGTCTCGGCAACGGGTTTCTTGGTCTCGGCTGGCTGTGTCTCCGCCGAGAGGGTCTCGGAAGGAGAGGTTGGTTCGGAAGCCTCAGAACCCGACGGAGTAGTCTCGGAACTCGACGGTTCGGAGCTGACTTCCTTGACGTAGAAGAACTTGGTGGCTCCGCAAGACGGACAGCCTTCGAATACCTCGTCGGAGCCGTCGTCGAAGACATCGCCGCATTCGACGCATTCGTGAGGCACGCGTCTCACCTCGCCGAGACGACGGCGCTGATTAGCTCGCTGTCCTTGTGGAGTGTCTCTATCTGGTTCGCGGGACCGATGACGGTCATCTTCGACTCGTCCTCTCCGAGTATACGGTCGAGGAATCCGCTCTTGGGGGACTCCTTGGGGTACGACTCTATCTCTATACCCGAGAACCCGTCGGGCGAGATTTCGGTCATAGTAACCTCGATAAGCTTCGCTTCCTCGTCGGGCGAAAGACCGGCTTCTAGTATGACGACCTTCCCCTCGCGGACGCCGTCGAGTATGAAATGTATCTTCTCCATGCTCGTCATCTCGTCCATCCTGCCCGCGCTAATCATATCTATCTGGACGCCGCCTTCGCCGTCGTCGTGTTTGACTTGTTCCGGCATGGTTATCACCCGAACTGCTCCGCTATTTTCTCATACAGCTCGTCCGTGTTATCGCCTTCCAGACCGCTCAGCGGAACCGTCTCGTGCTGAGGGAAGGCTTGGTCGATACGCTGAGGCGAGGCGTCTTCGAGGTCGACCTTGTTGGCGATAATGAGTATCGGAAGGTCGCGCGACTCGATGATACCTGTCAGCATCGTGTTGACCTGCGTGAACGGGTCGAGCGACGAGTCGAGGACGTAGATGACGCCGTCGATATCCTCCTTGAGCCAGTGCATCGCCTCAGCGACACCCTCGGTCGCCTCCCTCGACCGCTCGATGGCGTCGTCCTCATCCATCCCGAAGTCGACGAACTCCTGGTAGTCGACCTTGGTCGAGACGCCCGGCGTGTCGACTATATCGAGCGTTACGGAGTTCCCGTTTCTCTCGATGGTAACGTCTTCTTTTCTCTGTGCGCGCCGTGTCTCGTGAGGAATCTGCGACTCGGCACCCATCGCCTCGCCCGTCCAGTCGCGCGCTATACGGTTCGCAAGTGTCGTCTTGCCGGCGTTAGGGGGACCGTAGATACCGATACGTGCGGTCCCGTCGTCGGCGAATATCCCGTTTACAGTCTGGGATATGCTGTTTCTTATTTCAGTTATTATACCCATGTTATCCCTGCCGTGGCTGTCCGGCGGCGTTACGGTATGATGAAGTCAGAAACCAAGGTTAATAAATCTGCGTCAGACACGGGTCATACACCCCTTTGTTTCGACTGGAGAACTCAAGAGTCAAAACGCAGGAATGCTCTACGACAGGAGTTCGGTAAGAGGTGTGTGTTTAAGAGGTTATGAGAGGGATGAATAAGAGGAAAAGAGGAGGGAAGAGGGGGGGAGGAGGGGAAGGAGAAGGAGAAGGAGAAGGAGAAGGAGAAGAAGCTGGGGGTGAAAAAGCTCAGAGAGAACGCGAACACGCCCATTTTTGTTAAGAATGGTTTTGAACGGGTTGTAGTCCATAGTAAACGAGGTGTGGTCCATACGCTCAAATATGCATATATCCTTCAACATCAACAGCCAAAAGAAAGCCCCCGCTGGTCTCGGATGAGTTCCGGGATACGTTGGAAATGAACACCCCCACCCCCTTTGTTTCGGGTGGAGAGGAGAATATAGAGGGGGTGGGGAACGAAACGGATGTAAGCGTTAGCACCTAGGATAAAATTATATTCTAATAATGTCAGAAATGTTATACTTTTGGACAGGCTCGGGTCTTTTACCGATAAGTCTACGAGCATATATTTTCGATAAGGGACTTAATACTTTCTATTTTTGTTTCTTGTTCTAATCTTCTAATCTGTTTTCATTCCTCATTCTTCTGTGTATCATCTCCATTACATTCCGCGTTTCTATTCCTATTCTTTCTTAGCCTTCTTTTTCCCCACCCCCCACCCCTCCCCCACCCCTCCCTTAATTCTAAGTCTCCACTCGAAAAGAATGGGTGGGTGTGTTTCTCAGAGCGGTTCCAGATGGTACCTGACCATCGGAAAATATTTAACCCATGCTATACCTTTGTTTCGAGTGGATATCTTGCACCCTATCCCGACCCATTTGCCGACCCGTTTGCTCGGGATATTCGGGGGCTGGAACCGAAACAGCTCGGA
>JAQZCZ010000039.1 GCA_028751095.1 Euryarchaeota archaeon Ods01
CCCGATTTTTACCGTCGCGTTACGTACGCCAAACATGACCCGCAATAATCTCGCCGACGAAAAAAGCCCGTATCTACAACAGCACGCGGACAACCCCGTGAACTGGTATCCGTGGGGCAACGAAGCCTTCGAGGAAGCACGCGAGCGCGACGTACCCGTCTTCCTAAGCGTCGGTTACTCGGCGTGTCACTGGTGCCACGTCATGGAGGAGGAGTCGTTCGAGGACGAGGAGACGGCGCGCCTTCTGAACCAGAACTTCGTCTCCGTCAAGGTTGACCGCGAGGAGCGTCCCGACGTAGACAGCATCTACCAGAAGGTCTGTCAGATGGCGACGGGACGCGGCGGCTGGCCCCTGTCGGTCTTCCTGACGCCCGACGGACGACCGTTCTACGTCGGCACCTACTTCCCCGACGAACCGCGCCATGGAAGCCCGTCTTTCAGCGAGGTTCTGGAATCCGTCGCCGACTCTTGGGAGAACAAACGCGACGAAATCGAGGACCGCGCCGACGACTGGACACAGCGCGTTCAGAGCGCCGACTCGCCTGAGACGGCGACAGCGGGCGAACCCGACGACGACCTACTCGTCACCGCGGCGGGGGCGCTTGTTGACGAAGCCGACCGGACAGACGGCGGATTCGGGGGCGGACAGAAGTTCCCGCATCCGACGCGTCTCGACGTACTCCTACGCGCCTGGGAGCGCACCGACCGCGGCGTCTTCCGCGATGTCGCCGTCGAGACGGCGGAGGCGTGGATACGCGGCGGTCTTCACGACCACGTCGGCGGCGGATTCCACCGTTACTGCGTCGATGAGGACTGGACCGTACCGCATTTCGAGAAGATGCTGTATGACAACGCCGAGGTTTCGCGCCTACTTCTCGACGTTCACCGAGTCACGGGCGACGAACGTTTCGCGAGCGCGGCGCGGCGCGCCTTCGACTTCCTCGAACGTGAGATGATGTCGCCCGAAGGTGGATTCTACTCGACCCTTGACGCGCAGAGCGAACGGAACGGCGAGCGCGAGGAAGGCGCTTTCTACGTCTGGACTCCCGACAAGGCGCGCGACGCCCTCGGTGACGACGCGGCGCTCTTTATCGACCGTTACGGCGTCTCCGACTCGGGTAACTTCGAGGGTAGCAACGTCCTGAACGTCTCCGCGACGGTGGAGGAACTCGCCGAGGAACGCGACGAGACGGTCGCCGAAACCCGCGAGGCGCTCGAACATGTCCGTGAGAAGGCGCGCGAAGCACGCGAGGAACGTCCGCGTCCCGAACGCGACGAGAAGATACTCGCGTCGTGGAACGGACTCGCCGTATCGGCGCTCGCGTCGGGCGGCGTCGTCCTTGACGAACGTTACGCCGAACTCGCCGACGACGCCCTTTCCTTCGTCCGCGAGACGCTCTGGGACGGCGACCGTCTATCGCGCAGGTACAAGGACGGCGAGGTCGCCGTTGACGGCTACCTCGACGACTACGCCTTCGTGGCGCGCGGCGCTCTCGACCTCTTCGGAGCGACGGGCGACACCGACGCCCTCGGCTTCGCACTTGAACTCGGCGACGTAATCCTTGACGAGTTCTACGACGACGGCGTGCTCTACTACACGCCTGAGAGCGGCGAGGAGCTCGTTACGCGTCCCCGCGAGACGACCGACACTTCCACGCCAGCGAGCGCGGGAGTCGCCGCTGACCTACTCGTGGCGCTTTCGTCGTTCGACGAACGTTTTGAGGAACCCTCACGCGCCGCCGTCGGGACACACGCCCCCGATGCGGAACGCCGTCCTGTCGGACACGAATCGACGGTCCTCGCCGCCGACCGGAGCGCGAATCCTCTGGAGGTCGTTCCCGTCGCGGAGTTCGATACGTGGCGCGACTCGCTGGCTTCGACGTACACGGCGGGCGCTCTCGTAGCCCCGCGCCCGTCGGACGAAACGCCCGTCAACCCCGACGGAGCACCCGTCTGGAAAGGGCGCGAACCACGCGACGACGGCACGGGATACGTCTGCCGTAACTTCACGTGTTCGCCGCCTATCGACGCCGCCGAACTCGACGACTGGCTCGCGCGCCTGCGCCCGTGAGGTTTTTGTCGGTCCACGACGAAAGTTTGGTATGACCGACGAGATACAGGTTGAGATGACGCCGAAGGCGGAGCAGGAGATACGGAGCCTGCTCGACGACCGTGGGATGGAAGGACACGGCGTCAGCGTCTCGGTCGACTACGCCGACGGAGAGGCATCGTACGCGCTGGAGTTCTCGGACTCGGCTGACTCGGGGGAGGTTACCGTAGACGGCAACGAGGTACCCGTCTATGTCGACGAAGAGTCCGCCGCCGCAGTTGACGGATGCACCGTCGACTACGTCGTCGAGAACGGACGTGCGGGATTCCGTGTTGAGACACCGTCCGTCAAGGAAAGCGACGAGTTCGAAGACAGCCTCGAAGGACATGTCCGTGAGTTCCTCGCGCGCAACTTCCCACAGATACAGGGACACGGCGGCAAGGCGGTAATCGAAGAACTTGATGAGGACGAGGGACTTCTCCGTCTCAGCCTCGAAGGGGCATGTTCGGGATGCGGAATATCCGACGCCACGATGTCCGCCATACGGAACAAGCTCCCACGTTCGGTGGACGGCGTCGATAAGGTTGAGATAGGAACCGGAGGGGGCGACAACACCGGTATGGAAATCGAGTCTCCGTTCTAAACTCCCCCTCATAGAGCAAGATATTTGCCTCGCCCGCCGGAACTTCCGTTATGAGCGACAACGAGGGCTTAGAAGATATAGACGGCGTCGGTTCCACGTACGCAGACCGTCTACGCGACTCCGGTATCGACTCGGTCGCCGCGCTAGCCGACGCGGGAGCCGAGGAGGTTGCCGAAGCCGCCGAAGCGCCCGAGTCAAACGCCGAGAGCTGGATAGAGGAAGCCGCCGAGATTACCGACGAAGAAGGAGGAGAAGACGAAGATGCCGGCGAGCCTGACGAGCAAGATGTCGACGAAGCCAAGGGCGGCGAGGAAGCCGGTGAGTCTGAAGAAGAAGACGGCGAAGACGACTCTGATGAGCCTGAAGCTGAGGAGTCCGAGGAAGCCGACGAAGAAGACGGCGAGGAAGAAGACGAACCAGACACGACGAAAGATAAGCTCGACCGGCTCGGATTCTTCGACAACGACTTTACCGAGTTCCCGCCTGAGCTGTCGGGTCTGAAACGTTTCAAGGCTGAGAAGAACGCCGAGCCGATAATTGAGGCTCTCCGGATTCCCGAGTACGACACGACATTCATGCGTCTGGAGATGATAGAGGCTCTCGGACGTATAGGCGACGAAGCCGCCGTTGACGTTCTCCTTGATGAGGTCAACAACAACGACACCAAGATGGAGGCGATGGATGCTCTCGGGCGTATAGGTAGCGAAAAGGCGACGGAGAAGATACTCGGACTTCTCGACCCCGAGAGAAAGGTTCAGCCTCACGTCCGTACGAAGGCGGCAGAGACAGCCGGACGTATCGGCGACGACGAGGCAGTCGAGTATCTCGTGGCTACGCTCGAATCCGACTCGGCACGTGTCCGCGGAGCTGCGGCAGAGGCGCTTGGCGAGATAGGGAGCGACGAAGCCGTCGGCGACCTTGCGGAGATTCTCGAAGAAGAGGAAGACGAGACGGTGCGTATAGGAGCCGCACGTGCGCTACGTGCGATAGGAAACGACGCCGCACGGGATGCTCTCGTTGAGTACGAGAACGACAGGAACGAACTCGTCGCACAGGCGGCTTCCGCGGTCTAGCCGAGCCTCCGTTTGTGAAACTCTACCGGAACGCCGCCGCCTTCGAGTAGCCGGCTTCTGAACTCCGCGTCACGGCTGTCACAGAGTTCAAGGAGGCGGCGGGTACCTACGAGACGTGAAGCCTGCTCCCCGGGTCCGCGGCTGTACTCGCGCGCCTCAGCAACCGCCTGCTCGCCTTCGATACCCGCTTCGTCGGCGAGGAAAGACGCGGCGTCGCGTAGTGTCATCTCGCCCGTCTGTAGCTTTACGTCAATGAGGGCGCGGCATGCGGCGACGAGACGGTTGCGCGCTACGTACGCCTCGAAACGGGCGTCCCCGTATCCCGACTCGACCGCGAGACGTTCGACGTATCCACGCCAGCCCTCTACGAAGTCGTCACCGAAGGCGTTGAACTGTCCTGCGAGGACGACGGCTTTCGAGACGTTCGCCGCGGCGAACGTTTTCTGGACGTGTGTCCCGGGATACAGGTCGGTGACAGAACGACCGACAATCTCGGCGCGAGGATGGTCGCCCGACGAGGTAACGTAGTACGACGGCGTTTCGTCGCCGAAGGGTGTCGGCTCGAAGTAAGCCGTGTCGGGGACGAGCGGCGCAAGATACTCGGGGGTTTCGGCGACGTTGACGCCTTCCTCGGGTAGCTCGACCACCTCAGCGGCGAACGACCGCGCCTCGCGCACGGCGTCGATATACTCGTCCAAGACGGCGTCGTGCGACGGACGGTCGGCTTCGACGGCGTCGACGGCGTCGGTCGGCTCCGCACCCAGACCTTCGACCGCTTCGGCGAGGGCGTCGCTTGCCGCCTCTATCTCCTCTTCGGCGAGACGAACGACATCTTCGCTCGGCGGCATACACCGCCTTTCGAGGAGTTCGTCGAGCGTATCCTGTCCGACCCGCCAGTCTCCTGAGGTGTTGAGGGAGTCCAGCCACTCCAGATGTTTGTCGAGCGCGTCGACCGTCTTTTCGCACGCGACGCTGACACGGTACGCGAGGTCCTGACGCTCCATCTCACCTGCCTCGTCAGCGATAAGCTGTAGGAGACCGGGGACCGTTTCGCACGCCTGCTTCTCAAGCTCTACCCATCCCTCGACAGGCTCTTCGACCCGGTCGCGCGACTCGCTGAGATAATCAGGTACGTCTTCGAGACGGTCGGCGATACACTCCATACGTTCGTAGAAGGGAGCGAAGTTACGCGTGTAGAGGGGATAGACGAAGGAGACGACGGCGTCCGCCGCCTGTGGGTCGCGTTCCCAGACACGTACCTCGTCCATCTCGTACAGGTCGTAGTCGAGGCTCGCACGCGCGAGTTCCGCCTCGTACCCGTCAAAGCCGTCGAGTTTGTCGCGTAGGTCGCGCGCCGCCTCTATCTCGTCTTCGACCGACGCGCGCGTTCCGCTCGGAAGTTCGGAGTCGTACTCGTGGACGCCGAGAAGCGTCGCAACGTGCGGGTTACGCTCGAGAACGCCGTCGAGGTAGTCGTCTAAGAGTTCGTCGAGTGTCATGGGACGACTTACGGCGCGGAACGTATATGGCTCACGCTACGTCGACCACAACTTCCCTCCTCCGCGGACCGTCACACTCGACGAACAGAACGCTCTGCCACGTTCCGAGCGCGAGTTCGCCGTCTTCGACGGGCACCGATACGTCCGAACCGACGAGCGTCGCGCGTAGATGCGAATCCGCGTTTCCGTCGAGCGCGTCGTGTGCGTGTCCTTCGTCGGGCACGAGGTCGTTGAGGAAGTTCTCGATGTCGTTTACCAGATTCGTCTCGTTCTCCTGTACGACGACGCCCGCCGTCGTATGTTTCACGAAGACCGTGCAGACGCCCGTCGCGTCTTCAGGCACCGCCTCTCGGACGGTCTCGGTGATATCTACGACCTCGGTCCGTGAACCCGTCTCGACGTTGAACCTTCGCATCGTCATCCCTCCGCTTCAGCGCGTTCGACCAGTTCGCGCGCCGTCTCTTCGGCATCCGCAACGACGGCTTCGGCGTCCATAGTCTCGACGACGCCGTCCTCCATCAGTACCTCGCCGCCGACTACGGTCGCCGTTACGTCGCCTCCGTTCGCCGCGTAGACGGCGTGCGAGACGAGGTCGTGTTTAGGCGTCAGATGCGGTGCGTCGAGGTCGACGACGGTTAGGTCCGCGGGATGTCCTTCTTCGATAACGCCCGTTCCGGTGCCAAGGAGGTTCGCACCTCCTCGGGTTGCGGCGTCGAGCGCCGTCTGCGCCGGTACTACCGACGCGTCGTCCTCGCGGTTCTTCGCTACCAGAGCGGCGTGTCGTGTCTCCTTGAACAGGTCGAGGGTGTTGTTCGATGCCGGTCCGTCCGTGCCGATACCGACGGTGACGCCGGCGTCAAGCATACCGGCGACGGGGGCGTTACCCGACGCTAACTTCATGTTCGCCGAAGGACAGTGCGCGACTCCGACGTTCTTCGACGCGAGATACCCGAGTTCGTCGTCGCTGAGATGGACGCCGTGGGCGACGTAAGCATTCCCTTCGAAGAAGCCGAAGGAGTCGAGGTATTCGGGAGGGCGTTCACCGTGCTCATCGACGTTATCTTCGACCTCGCCCGCGGTTTCGCTGAGATGTGTGTGAAGCGTAACGTCCTCGTCACGCGCCGCCTCCGCCGCCTCACGTAACGTCGTGCCGTCACAGGTGTACGGGGCATGAGGGCAGAGCATCGTCTGTACGCGTCCGTCCGCCGCGCCGTCGTATTCGCGGACGAACTCGACGCCTTCACGCAGTTCCTCTTCGGATTCCTCTTCGTCTTTGCCGACCGTAATAATGCCGTAACCGAGAGAGGCACGCAACCCCGACTCCTCGACAGCATCGGCGACCTTGTCCATATGGAAGTACATGTCAGCGAACGCCGTCGTGCCCGTCTTTATCATCTCGACCGCGGCGAGGCGGCTTCCGACACGTACGTCCTCGGCTGTAAGATGCGCTTCGACGGGCCAGATTTCGTCCTCCAGCCACGTCTGGAGAGGGAGGTCGTCGGCGTATCCGCGGAGGAGCGACATGGCGGCGTGCGTGTGTGCGTTTACCATCCCAGGTAGGACGAGACAGCCCGACGCGTCGATTACACGGTCGGCTGTCTCTACGTCGCCCACCTCGGCGATACGTCCGTCCTGTACGCCTACGTCGACGTTCTCGACGTAGCCGTCGACGTATACGTTGCCGTTCTTTACCAGAAGGTCCATGCCCGACGGTCGTCTGCCGAAGCCTAAAGTGCGTCGGTAGACAAGTTCCGGCGATGAGAGTCAGGGTAGAGACGCCGGCACGCCTCCATTTCGGATTCCTCGACCTGTCGGGCGAGACGGGACGTCTCTACGGCGGCGTCGGCGTCGGAATCGACCACCCGCGCGCCGTCGTCGAAGCTGAACCCGCTGACGGTGTCGAGATAGAGGAGGCGGGAGCCGAGGACTACTTCGGAGATATCGTACATAGGGCTGTCGAGGTTCTCGGGGTCGGAGGGGCACGTCTCGTTGTACGCGACAGCCTCCCACGGCACGTGGGTCTCGGGAGCGGGACACAGCACGCGTCAGCGGTTCTCGAAGCTGTGGCACGCGCCAACGGGGTCGAGGCTACACGCGAAGACGTACGTTCCCTCGGACGCGGCGTCCGCTCCGGCGTCGGACGCGCTGTCTTCGAGGAGGGGGGCTTCGTGGTCGACGCAGGTCACGACCCTGACACGCCACGGTCCGCCCGTCGTGTTCCGCCGGTTGCCGTGCGCCACGAACTTCCGTCAGACTGGCGTTTCGTCGTCGCCTTTCCGGACGGCGAGGGGGCACACGGCGAAGATGAAGAGCGGCGTATGGAACGTGTCGTCGGCGCTGACGAGGGTATCGCCGACTCGGTCCGCCGCGAACTCGTCGCGCGCATCCTTCCGGGCGCCTTGGAGGGGGACGCGTCGCTCTTTGGTGCGGGGGTCGCGGAACTCGACCGTCTTAACGGCGTCTGGTACACGGAAGAACAGGACGGCGTATACGACAGTTCTTCCGCCCCTATTGTCGAGGAGTTTGCCGCCCATAGCCCTGTAACAGGCGCAGGGCAGTCCTCGTGGGGTCCGTCAGTCTACGCCGTGACCACGTCAGAGGACGCCGAAGACGTAGCGTCCTCGGTCGGCGTGCCCACGTTGGTTGCATCTCCCGACAACGTCGGCGCTCGCGTCAGTCTTCTCCGATAATAGCGTCTGTGATACGGCTCTTTAACGAGCCTCTGTCGTCACGTACCATGTATCTCGCCGCTTCGCCGTCTTGGTAGTAGCTTTCGACGTACCTCTCTACCTCGAAGCCGAGATTACGGTAGAACTCGACCGCGCCTTCGTTCGAGTCACGGGTGTGGCAGGTTAGCTTATCGTGGTCTTCCGCGGCGAGTTCGACGAGCGAGGTTCCTATACCCTCGCCACGCCTGTCAGGCTCTACACCGAGGAAAAGTATGTATCCGTCGCCGCGGACGACGGCGAAGCCGACGACCTCTTCGCCGCCTTCCTCGCCGTTCCCCGCCACGTCACCACCTTTGAGAACGACGTGCCCCGTGTTGCGCTCGTACGAAGAAGAAAAGAACTCCCATGTCTGGCAGAGGTAGCCCTCTTCACGGCGTATCCTCTGCTTTACCTCCCAGACACCGTCGAGGTGGGTGTCGTCCTGTGGCGGGCTACGGTCGTAACGCACTACAGGGCGTACGTCAGGACGTAATATAACTCCAACGGGTAACGCTTGTGGAATGCGTACCGATAACGTTACGCTTATGTCTCCGGTCGGACACCTACAAACGATGGAAGAAGCGACGGAGGAGCCATGGTAAGGACGACGCTGGTTCAGATAGACAACTACGGTCCTTGGACGGTTACGCCGGAGCCTAGACGCGAGACGGACCTTCAGGCGTTGCAGTCGAGCATCTACGCCGACCTCTCGACGGCGTTCGGGGCGCACGAGTCTCTCGTCTTCTTCTCACGTTTCGACAACGTCGTCTGTTTCACCGAAGATGTCTCTGTCGACGAACACCGCGCCGTCCAGAGAAGCGTCGGCAACCGTTATCCCGTCACGGTTTCGATGGGTGTCGCCGACGGAGAGACGCCAAAGGAAGCCGTTGGGCGCGCCTCGGCTCTCGTCCAGAACGAGGGGAGTGCGCAGGACTCCGACCGGAAGGAGAGGCTCGTCTCGGACCTCAGCGGGACAGACAGTCTACAGGTCGCCCATTTCGATATAGAGAACGCGACCGAACGTTACACCGACGAGATAGATGCATACGGCTGTCACCTCCTCGTGGAGCGCGCGGGTCTCGCACTCATGGAGGAGATGTGGGAACGCGACGCCACGACCTTCTTCGTCGGCGGCGACAACTACATCAGCGTAGCACCTTTCCTAGACGCGGACGAGTACGGAGAGGTCGTCGCCGCGGTCGAGGAACGAACGGATGTCGAACTCAAGGTTGGCGTCGGCGAGGGAGGGACGCCTGCCGAGGCGGGAATGGCAGCCAAACACGGTCTCGAAGACTCACGGAACGGTGGCGGGCGCGTCGAGTTCTACTGAACGCGGTATACCGTAACCTCGTCCTTCGGCAGACGGACACCGTCTAAGTTACCGTCCCTGAATCCGTAGAGGTCGTCGGGGCGCATCCGTTCGCGCACCTCCGGCGAGAAGTCCTCGCGTTCTCCAACACGCGACGGCATCCTTAGCTCGACGTACTCCTCCGTCTCTTCCTCTACCGGTCCAGCGACAACGGTGGTTTCGACAAGCACCCCGTCCTCGTCACCGTACGTCGCGCCGGAGTCGCGGAGTAGTTCAGGCGGAACTTCTACCACCACGGCGTCGGTCGCATCGTTCTGGCGCGCGTCCTCCAGAAGAGTCTCGATTATTTCGTCCTTATCCATGCACAGCCTATGTGACGGCGAGACAAAAACAGGTCGTTCCGCGGCGACGGATATATAACCCTCGGGCGATACGGAAGAGTAATGTCGCTGGCACAGACGGGACCTCGCGGTATAGGCGAGATAAGGACGAAAGAATGGATAGGAGGACTCATCGGCGGGATTGCAGGAATCGTAAACGGCGGCTTGATAATGAGCCTCGGCGGGGGAACACTCTTCGGCGAACTCGGAGCCGTCGGTATAGCCGTAATCTTTGGCTTGTTGACCGTCGCCTTTCCGTTTCTCGTCGTCCGTTTCACCAACCACATCGCTTTCTTCGTTATCTTCTTCTCCGCCGAGTTCGGCTTCGTCCGCGCCATCTCGTCGGCGCTCGTCTCTGTCTTCGGACTCGCAAGCGCGACGACGTTCCTCGCGTTCATCTACGTCGGGACGTTCTGGTTCGTCTTCGGCGTCTTCCTACTACCGCTCGCGCTCGGCACGACCTTCCCGAACACCTCTATCTCGTTCCTCGTCGGATGCGGTGCCTACGCCCTTTTCCTCGGAGGTCTGTACGGAATAGCGGTGCAGGACTTCCTCTGAGTTAGACCGACGGCGGAGATTTATGTACTAGGGGAGCAATCTTTGTCTGCATGAGAGCCTACGTCTTGATACAGTGCGATGTCGACTCAATACTAGACGCGGTCGACGAAATCAGAGAACTAGACGGCGTAGCGCGCGTCGACGCCGTTACGGGAAAGTACGACGCCGTTGCTGAGGTTGATGTCGATGACACGGACGAGATAAGAGGTATAGTCGCCGGCGAGATACACGAAACTTCCGGCGTCGCTGATACGACGACCTGTATAGCTACCTAGCCTCGTCCAGCTCCACGCAGACGCTCGACGAGAGGTACGCGCAAGGCTCGTCGGAGTCGTAGATAACGAACCTGTCGTCCGACGTGCGGTACGAGCGGGTCTGCGTTTCTGCAGCCATACTACGCGTTACGTGCGCGTCGTATATACCTCTCCCGAAACCGGCAAGAGGTGAGCAAAGACGGCGGAAACTATATGTCGGTTCCTGAGTAGTTTGAACTATGTCACTCGAAAAGATACGAGAAAGCTGGGCGACGCGCGTGGGCTTCGTACTCGCGGCGGTTGGTAGCGCAGTGGGTCTCGGAAACGTCTGGAGGTTTCCGTTTCAGGTCGGTGAGACCGGCGGCGCGGCGTTTCTCGTCGTATACCTCTTCTTCGTTCTCCTAATCGGAATACCGGCGATGCTCGTCGAGTTCAGCATAGGCAGGGACACGCGCCTTAATCCGGTGGGTGCGCTCGCCGAGTACGGAGGCGGAGCGTGGAAGTACATCGGCGGTCTGTTCGTCTTCATCGCCTTCGTCATACTGTCGTACTACAGCGTAATCGCGGGCTGGGTCGTCCGTTACTTCCTCGACAGCTTCACGGGTGCGTACTCCGACACCCCCGGAGAGTACTTCGTCGAGATATCGACGGGTCTCGACGCTGTCCTGTTCCACGCCGTCTTCATGGCGGCGGCTATCGCCATAGTCGCGTACGGAATCCGCCAAGGTATCGAGGTTGCCGTCAAGGTAATGGTTCCGTCTATCGTCGTCCTCCTCGTCGCACTCGCCGTCTACGCCTTCACCCTCGAAGGAGCCGCGGAGGCGTACGCGTTCTACCTGTCGCCTGACTTCGGCGAGATAGCCGCCGACTGGCAGTCGGTACTACCTGCTGCCGCAGGTCAGGCGTTCTTCACCCTTTCGCTCGGTATGGGTATCATGATTACTTACTCCTCCTACCTAGAAGAAGACAGAAACCTCGGAGAAGACACGGGAATCATAGTTGCCTTCGACACCGGTATAGCCTTCATCGTCGGACTCGTCGTCTTTCCCATACTGTTCACCGTCGGCATCCTCCCCGACGAACCTGGACCGGGCGCTATATTTGTCACCCTTGCACAGACGTTCGGCGAGATACCGCTCGGTGCCGTCGTCGGCATCGTCTTCTTCGGCGTCTTCGCTCTCGCCGCGCTTTCGAGCGCCATAAGCATACTCGAAGTCGTCGTCTCGTACGCCGTTGACGAGCTAGGAGCCGAGCGCAAGAGAGCCGCCTTCGGAATCGGAGGCGCAGCCTTCCTCATCGGACTTCCCGTGGCGTTCGACAGCGCGTACATAGACCTCTACGACCAGCTCGCCGCCGAGGTACTCCTTGTCCTCGGCTCGTTGCTTCTCGTGGTTCTAGTGGGCTGGTTCGCCGCCGAACGTGCACTCAAAGAGCTTGAGAAGGGGACGAGCGGTCTCGGAACCCTCGGCACCGTCTGGATATGGCTCGTACGTGTCCCCGTCGCAATCGTCTTAGTCGTCTCCCTCTACCTCGGGGTCGTCGAATACGCCGACCTCCTTCGGGAGTTTATCTGAGCAGAAGATAGCTCCGGGCGGATTCGACCACGGTCGCTCCCGCTCTCTGGTTCTCATCAGCAGGAAAATAGCTCCGGGCGGATTCGAACCTCTGTCGGTCCGCTCCGCTACCCTCCTTGGTTCTCACCGCAATAGCTCCGGGCGGATTCGAACCGCCGTCAACGGCTCCAAAGGCCGTTATGATTGACCGCTACACCACGGAGCTTCACCCCGAATACGTCGGTTCCGTGTAAATCTCCTTCGGTTGCGGCTCGCTGAGTTAATCCGACAGAATCTAACCTTAGATTAGGTAAGCCGGCAACAATTTTATTAATCTGCAAAACGAACTTTTGACGTGGTATTATGGACGGGACAGCTCCGGTAGAATCAGTAGCACAGCACGTACCGTTATCGTCACACGGTAGCGAAGTAACCCAGACCGACCTGTTCCAGCATGTGTTAGAGGACACGTTGCTGGCGTCGTCCCTGTACGTCAACATAGCGCTGGCGGGGCTGACGATACTCGCCATCGTATTCCTCGCTAAGGACCTCGTTGACCCGCGCGCCAAGCTCATCGTCGTCTCAACGATGATGATATCCGTCGTCTCAATAGCGAGCTATACGGGGCTGGCGTCGGGGCTGACGGTAAGCATACTCGAAATGCCTGACGGACATAACGCCGCGGAGTTCACGACTATGGTTGCCGGTGAGGAGGTTGACGGGGTCCTGACGATGTGGGGACGTTACCTCACATGGGCGCTGTCGACACCCCTTATCCTCCTATCGCTCGGTCTAATCGCCGGAACCAACCTGACCAAGCTGTTCACCGCTATAACGCTTGACATAGCGATGTGTGTCACCGGACTCGCTGCCGCGCTTACGACTTCGAGCCACGGCTTCCGGTGGTTCTGGTACGCGATGAGTAGCATCTTCTTCCTCGTAGTCGTCTACATCATACTCGTCGAGTGGCAGAAGGACGCCGAAAAGGCGGGGACCGACGACATCTTCAAGAAACTGAAGATACTGACCGTTGTCATGTGGTTCGGCTACCCCATCTTCTGGGCGCTTGGCGTCGAAGGCTTCGCTATCATCGAAAGCGTCGCCTACACGTCGTGGGGTTACAGTATCCTCGACATAATCGCTAAGTACGTCGTCTCGATGCTCATCGTCCTGTACGTAATCGATGAGCCTGACACGATTACCGCCGGAGACGACTACGGAGCAACGAGCGAAGTTACGCCCGCCGACGACTAAGACGGCTCTTACGTTTTTTCTAATCCTCCCATCGCTGTACGCCGAAGACGAAGGTAGGTCCTCCAACGAGCCAGACGAGTCCTAGGACGTGCATACCCGACACGAGAAGCAGGATGCCGACGGCGAGGGCGGCGGCGAGAACGGCTTGGTAGAAACGTTCGAGAGCCTCGACCGCCTCGACGGCGCGCACAACAGGAGACTGTTTGTCGCCCATGGATGACGTTCGGACGCCGCCGTTATAACCGCGGCGTCAGAAGACGTAGTCCATCAGTAGCTTCTCGATGATGCTTCTACGCCGCCCCTCACGTGTCTGAACCATGAGGGCGGTGCAGTCGACCGAATCGACGAGGGCGTCCTCGGGGCTACCTAACACTGTTCCTGCAAGACCACGGCGTCCGACACCGGTTACGAGGAGGTCGGCGTCACGGGAGAACCGCGCGATTCCGGCAACCTCGTCGTCCGTCTGTATGATACGCGTGTTGACGGGGACGGTACAGAGTGACGCTAGCTCAGCCTGATAGCTCTCTATCGTCTCTAACCGCGTCTTGGGGATGTATTCTCCGACAGCCTGCATCAGTGTCAGCGTCGCGTCCTCCTCGTCGGCGATGGCGTCGGCGACGAGTATCTTGAGAGGGTCGTACCTTCCACGTCGGGTTGCTACCACGACCTCGTCAGCCCCGTCGAATCCGCGGTCTTCGACGAGAGCCACGTCGCACGGAGCGTTATCGAGTATCCACGCCGTGTCGTCTCCGAACAACGACGAACTCAGGAACTCGCGCCGACGTTCAAGGAACAAGAGGTCGAAGCCTTCGAGGGACGCGTACTCGGCGATAGCCCTCTTCGTACTCTCCGACTCGACCTCGCGGTAGTCGACCTCAAGGTCTGTGTCTGGGAGGAGGGCTTCACGTATCTCCTGTGGGGAAGAAACCCCCTCGCCGTCGTCGTCAAGGAACCACTCGGACGGGTCGGCGTCGCGCGCCGTCGGGGTGCTGTCGGCGAAGACACGGTGGGGAACCTCGATGAAACGTACGACGCTTAACGACTCTCTTCTGAGACGGGATATGTCTGACGCCATACGAACCATATCGCGTTTTGCCGCCGCGGACGTGGTGCGCGAAAGGGCGACGAGAGCCTTGTAACGCTCGCCGCTCTCAAACAGCTCGCGGGTCCGTTTTACCGCGCGGTCAACAGCCGACTCGCGGACTCCGGCACGGGCGGCACCCTCACGGTCGACCCTGTCGCGGGCGTAGAGGTAGTAGTAGACTGCCGAGACCGCTGTTATGAACGCGGCACCCGCAAACGGCAACGCACCTATCTGTGTCAGGATGACGAGACCGCTCGCCATTCCAAAGACCTGCACCCAAGGATAGAGGGGCGCTACGAAGTCGGGGTCGTAGCCTTCAACCGCACCCTCACGGAATCCGACGAGAGCGAGGTTGACGAGGACGAAGACAAGTATCTGGAACGCGCTCCCGAACTTGGCGACCTCCGAGATGGGCAGGAAGGCTATCATGAACAGCATCATCGCGCCCGTCACCCCGACGGCTATAAGAGGCGTGTTGAAACGCGCGCTGATACGTCCGAAGGCGTCGGGGGCGAGGTCGTCACGCGCCATCGCAAACGGGAACCGCGAGCCTGACAGCAAACCCGCGTTCGCCGTCGACGCAAGGGCGGCGAGAGCGGCGACGGTGACCGCTAAGACGCCGAGCGAGCCGAGGACGCGGTCGGCGGCGATAGCCATTATCGGACCTTCCCCTTCGTGGTTGAGGGTGCCGTCGGCAAACAGCTCGGCGTCGGTCGCCGCGGCGTCGGCGGGCGCAGTCAGTTCGTTGATATCGACCAGTCCGATAGTGACGTAGACGATGGCGACGTACATCGCGGTCGTGATGACTAGCGAGCCTACCATCGCACGCGGGATGACGCGTCCAGGGTCCTTGACTTCCTCCGCGACGGCGGCGACCTTGATGACGCCGGCGTACGAAATGAAGACGAGCGCAGTCGCGGCGAGGAAGCCTGCCTCGCCGACAGCGAACGAACCCGCGACGAGTTCGGGGTTGATGGACACGTAGCCGTCGACGACGAACCACGCCATAGTGACGACCATGACGCCGACGATGAAGAACTGGAGGGTACCGGTACTCGACGTACTCACCATGTTGATTACTATGAAGAGGAGAGCAAGGACGAGCGCGAGGACGACCACGGGGTCTAAGCCGAGGATATCAATCTCGTTTATCGCGGGAAGGACGTAGACAACGTACGGCATTCCGCCGATGAGAGCGAGCGCTCCCTTGAACGACAGCATGAACCAGTTTCCGATTCCGGCGATGGTACCGAGGAGAGGACCCATGCCGCGTTCGACGTAGACGTACGAACCCCCATCCTCGGGCATCGCTGTCGCCATCTCGGACGCTGAGAGCGCCGCGGGGAGTACGAGGATGCCTGAGACGAGAAACGCCATTACGACCGAAGGATGTCCGACGCCCTCTTCGCCTATCGTCATGTACGCGACGCCCGGGAGGATGAATATGCCGCTCCCGACCATAGAGCCGACGGCGATTGCTGTCGTCGCAGGTAAGCCGAGGTCACGTTTGAGACCTGTCGGCATCTACGCTACAACACCTTCCTGAGAATACTCTACCGGACCCGACAGGAGAACGTCGGACGGATTTTTCATACCATTAATTGTGACTGATACGCAATAAATGAAACGGAGATGGGAGAGAACGTTATCTGACGGTACGTTTATGCGCCCGGAACGGAACCCTCAACTATGACCGATATACTTCGACGCGGCAGGCTTGGGGCGACCGACGACGAGGTCGACGAGTTCCTGTCGTCGTTCGGTAGCGACAGACGTATCTTCGACGCCGATATCGAGGTCGGACGCGCACATGTCGTTATGCTCGCGGAACGCGGAATCGTGTCGGACGACGACGCGGCGGCGATACTCGGGGCGCTCGAAGAGGTGCGCGACGACGGCTTCGACGCTCTCGACGACTCGCACGAGGACGTACATCCGGCGATAGAGGCGGCGGTCGTCGAACGCGTCGGCGAGGACGTTGGCGGGCGTCTGCACACGGCACGGTCGCGTAACGACGAGGTAGCGACCTGTATACGCGTCGCCCTCCGCGACGAACTCCTCGGCGCGATGCGCGACGTTCTCGCGTTACGGTCCGCTCTCGTCGAACGTGCCGAGGAAACCGACGACTGGCTCGTCTCGGGATACACGCATCTCCAGCGCGCCCAGCCGACGACCGTTGGGCACCATCTCCTGTCGTACGAGGCGGCGCTCGAACGTGACTTCGGAAGGCTCACCGACGCGTATAGGCGCGTCAACGAATCTCCTCTCGGAAGCGCCGCATTCGCCGGAACATCGTTCGGTATAGACCGCGAACGGACCGCTGCGCTCCTTGGCTTCGACGCCCCGACGCGGAACTCGATGGACGGCGTTGCGTCGCGTGGCTTCGCGCTCGAAGCGGTCGCGGCGTCGCTCAACGTCGCCGTCACCCTCTCCCGTCTATGTGAAGACCTCGTTCTATGGAGTTCACACGAGTTCGGCTTCGTCGAGTTCGACGACGCCTACGCGAGTACGTCATCAATAATGCCGCAGAAGAAGAACCCCGACACAGCCGAGCTTGCGCGCGGAAAGACGGCGACGGTTCAGGGCGCGCTGAACGGCTTAGCGTCGAACCTCAAGGGTCTTCCCGCCGCCTACAACCGCGACCTACAGGAGGCGACGGGACACGTCTGGGACGGCTTCGACGCGGCACGCGGTTCGGCGCGCGTCCTCGCCGGCGTCGTTGAGACGGCGGAGTTCGACCGCGAAGCGGCGCGCGAGACGACCGAAAGCGGCTTCGTGGGCGCGACCGAACTCGCCGACACGCTCGTCCGTGAAACCGGAATCGCGTTCAGGACGGCGCACCATCTCGTCGGCGCGGTTGCGCGTGAAACTGAGACGCCGACCGCCGAAGACGTCCGCGAGACGGCGCGCGAGGTTACGGGCGAGGAACTCGGTATCGATGACGAGACTGTCGAACGCGCGCTCGACCCGCGCGGATGTGTCGATAGCCACGACTCGTACGGAGCGCCTGGCGACGACGGACTCGTTTCCGAGGCGCGTGACGCCCTTGAACGCGACATGGACACGTTGAATAGCTTGGAGGAAGACCTCGAACTATCCGAAGAAAGGCTCGACGAAGCCGTCGAGGAGATAAAATGAGTACGAACAAAGGAGACAGAGTACGCGTCGAAAGAGGCGAAAAGAGCTACGAGGGCGTCCTTCTGCCGTCGTCCGATGACGACCAGTTGGTCGTAAAGCTCGACGACGGATACAACGTCGGCGTCTCGCGCGACGGTGCGACGGTCGAGGTCGTGGAGGAAGCCGAGGAGGACGAAAGCCCCGACGACGTGACGCTTGAAGGCGACGACGAGCTACCGACGGTTTCGCTCATCTCGACCGGCGGTACTATAGCATCGACGGTCGATTACCGGACGGGCGCGGTTACGGCGCAGTTCGACGCCGAGGATGTTCTGCGTGCCGTCCCCGAACTCGCCGGACGTGCCAACTACCGCGGGCGCGTCGTATCCAATATTCTGAGCGAGAACATGACGCCGGAGCGGTGGCAGGAGCTTGCGCGCGCCGTGAGAGACGAGATACGTGAGGGTGCGGACGGGGTCGTTGTCATGCACGGAACCGACACGATGGCGTACTCGGCGAGCGCACTCGCCTTCATGCTCGACACGCCTGTCCCCGTCGTCTTCGTCGGGTCGCAACGTTCCGCCGACCGTCCGTCGAGCGACAACGTCGTCAACGCGGTCTGTGCCGTCGAAGCCGCGAAGGACGATGTTGCGGAGGTACTCGTCTGTATGCACTCCGACAGGAGCGACGGAAAATGCGCGCTCCACCGCGGAACGCGCGTACGTAAGAACCATACGTCGCGCCGCGACGCCTTCGAGACGGTTGGACGCCATCCCCTCGGAACGGTTGACTACGAGACGGGGGAGGTAGAATGGCGACGCGAGGGCGACGAACGTACCGACGACAACCCCGCCCTTGACGAGTCGCTCAACGAGAATGTCCAGCACGTAAAGTTCGTTCCCGGAAAAGACGCTTCCGTGGTAGACGAGGACGCCGACGGCGTCGTAATCGAAGGAACGGGTCTGGGACATACACATACCGACTGGATAGAGACGGTCGAGGAACACGACGGCGTCGTCGTGATGGCGTCGCAGTGTCTCGAAGGACGTGTCTGTGACCGCGTCTACGACACCGGACGCGACCTTCTCGAAGCGGGTGTCGTCGAAGCCGAGGACACGCTACCCGAGACGGCGTACGTCAAGCTTATCTGGGCGCTCGGCAGTTCGGAGGACGCCGACGAGGCGCGCGAGACGATGCGCCGTAACCTCGCCGGAGAGATAACCGACTGTTCGAGACCATGGACGTAGAACTCCGTGACGCAGTCGGCGGCGACCTGAGCGAGGTCACCGAGTTTGCCGACGAAACATGGGACGGATGGGACTTCGTTCCCGATGTCTGGGACGACTGGCTCGAAGAGGGAGTGACCCTTGTCGCCGAGACGGACGGAATGGTCGTCGGGACGGTCCATGCGGTGACGCGCGGCGACGAGGCGTGGCTTGAAGGACTCCGCGTCCACGACGACTACCGGCGCGAAGGCGTCGGCTCGGCACTTCTTGACGCCGTTCTCGAACGTCTCGACGTACGCGTGGC
>JAQZCZ010000013.1 GCA_028751095.1 Euryarchaeota archaeon Ods01
CGTAGCCGTCGTCGGCTCCCGCGAAACTCATCTATTCCTCGACTACGCGGCGCTGTCCCATACCTTCGAGGAAGGTGATAGTGTCGTCTTCCTCAACATCCATCTCCTCGGGTAGCTTCATATCGACCGTCTCGTACGTATCTAGGTCCATTACCTGCGCGACATCCTCGCTCGTCCGTGAGACGACCTGTCCCTGCTTGCGCTCGATTATGGGAACCTGTATCTTAGCGTCGACCGGAAGCGAGAACGACCTACGCTGGTCGTCGAAGACGCCCTTTCCCTCGACACGCGCCTTAGCGCTTCCGTGCTTACCCGGCTTCGAGGTCGAGTAGCTCTTGATGATACAAGGCTCCTCGTCTATCATCACGTAGTTGCCTTCCTGAAGGTCACGAACCTGTTTCTGTTCTACTGACATCTTAACCTTCTTTGGACGCCTTCGTGACATAAACTTGTTCAATCTTCGGGACCTGAGTCCGGCTGTCTGACGAACGTCTGCCAAAGCTCTTTTTGTTCCGGAACGAAGGTGGAGACGAATGACAGTCAAAGAAGGTGTCGGAGAGGTACTCGCAGGTGCCGAGAAGCTCCTCGTGTTCGCTTCGGAGACCAAGCTACCCGACGCTTTCGACGAAGATGTCGAGATGGTTGTCGTCTCCGACGAGAACGGCGACGTTTCGCTCCCCGTCGAGTTCGACAGGTTTGAGGACCGCATCCGCTACGGCGTCGAAGGTGCGCTCGAAAACGGCTTGGTCTCCGAGGGCGAGATAGTCGTCTGTGTCGACAACGTCTTCGACTCCGAACCCGACACCTTCTCGCGTTTCGAAGTCACCGAGTCGATACGGTCGGGACTTTACAGCCTGTTCACCGACTCGAAGGCGGAGCCATCGGTGATACGCGACGTAGTCGAGTTGGCGATAGAGCTAGGGAAGAAGGGACAGAAGGGTGAGCCGATAGGCGCGCTGTTCGTCATCGGGGACGCGGGCAACGTCATGGAGAAGTCGCGTGAACTCTCGTACAACCCGTTCGAGAAGTCGCATGTCCACGTCGGTGACCCTATCGTCAACGTCATGCTCAAGGAGTTCTCGCGCCTCGACGGAGCTTTCGTTATCAGCGACAGCGGTAAGATAGTCTCGGCGTACCGCTACCTAGAGGCGGACGGCGAAGGGGTCGATATCCCGCGCGGTCTCGGCACGCGGCATATGGCGGCGGCGTCGATAACGCGCGACACAAACGCCGTCAGTGTCGTCCTGAGCGAAAGCGACAGGATGGTACGCGTCTTCCGCGGCGGCGAACTCGCGCTCGAACTCGACCCGGAGGAGTACTGATGGTAGGGCAGACGGCGGTTGACGAGTCGGTCGACGGGTTTTCGCGGACAGCCGAGCTACTCGCCGAACTTGCACCGGTTGCTCTCGTCCTCGTCGTCGGTATCGTCGCGGGCTATCTCGTCCGTCGTATCCTCGTCCGCACGGGCAGGTCGACGGGGGTTGACGACTTCGTCGAAGGGACGACCTTCGAACGCGTCGCAGACTCCTTCGGGACGAGTACGGTCGGTATAGTGGCGACGACCGTAGAGTGGTTCATCTACATCTCAGCCGTCCTGTTCGCGTTCGAGTTCCTCGACTTCGACCCGTTCGACCAGACTATTCTTCTCCGCATAACGAACTACGCCCCGAACGTCGTCGCGGCGTTCTTCGTACTCGTCTTCGGCGCAATACTCGGCGACAAGGCGGCTGTCGTCGTCTCGGAGCGTCTCGAATCGGTCAAGGTATCCGAGATAGGCGTCCTTCCGTCGGTCGTCCGTTACTCGGTGATATTCGTCGCCCTCCTCATGGCTCTGAGCCAGCTGGGCGTCTCGACCTTCGCGCTCTACATACTTCTCGCCGCCTACCTGTTCGGCGCTGTCGCGGTCGGTCTGGTCGCGCTCCGGTTCGTCCTTCCGAGCGCAGTCAGCGGACTGTACATCATCTCGACACACCAGTACGGGGTCGGAGACAGGATAACCGTGGGCGATGTCGAAGGTGTCGTCCAAGAGGTTGACCTCCTGACGACACGTGTCGACGACGGAGAGCGCGAACACGTCGTACCCAACAGCGAAGTATTCGAGAAAGGAGTCTCTAAGGAAACCTAACCGACCGTTGGGATAAAGTAGTTAGAGGACTAAGCAGACCCATGTTACGCGCGCGCATAAAGGGTGTCGGAACCGCAGGTGAGGATGCCCACGCGGTCGTTATCGAAGCGGGAGACCGTTACCTTCCCGTCATGATAACAGCCGACCAAGCGCGCTCGATACAGGTCGGCTTCTCTGACGAGACCTTCGAGCGTCCACTGACACACGACCTGCTTCTGAATACTGTCAACGAGATGGGCGGCGCAGTTGACCGTATCGTTATCGACGACCTGATGAACGGAACGTTCTACGCTAAGATACACGTTGAGAGGTACGATAACGGCGAACGCGAGGAGTTCTCGCTCGACGCGCGCCCGAGCGACGCCGTTGCGCTCGCAACTCGGACCGAATGCCCCATCGAAGTCTCAGAGGAGGTCATGGAAGAAGCCGGTAGGACCGACGACGAGATAGAGTTTCGGGATATCTAGTGTTGGGTTGAGTTACTATACCAACAGTTCCTATTACTCCAGTTCATAGGAGGCTATTTCCTCCGAACCACACTCGGGACATACCTCGGACTCCTCGGAAAGCTTAACACCACAACGCCTGCACTCGTAAATTACTTCGCTACCAGCTACCCCCAGAACTTCCAAAAACCTCTTCCCCACCATTATTTACTCGACCGTGGTTGAATCTTCGCGGAAGGTCCGTATTAGTTCTTCGTCGGCACCATCGCGCGAAAAAACTGTCACTATATCGTCGGCCTGTATCACCGTACTACCGTTCGGCGTTACCATCTCGTCGTCTCTCTCAACCGCGATTACGAGCGTCTGGTCGCGTATCAGACCCTCGTTCACGGCTTCCTCCAGCGTCTTACCGGCAATCTCCGACGACTCGTCTACTGTTACCTCTATAACGTCAGCACCGCCCGCGAGGTTTATCAGGTCCGTGAACGAACTCCGTTGTTCGCCGTTGTCGGGTCCGAACGGCGTGTAGGGGTGCCATTCGTCGTTCTGCAGAATCATTTCGTCCTCTATCTCCAAGCCGAGTTCCGAAAGTTCGCCCCCGATTCGCCGGAGTTCGGAGGTATCCTTGCCGACGGCGAGGACGTGTAGGTTTCTCCGTCCCCCCATAAGTTCGCGCACGTTGATGACGCCCGAGATGCTCGCCGCTTTCTGTGTCACGCGTTGTACCTCGTTGAAGTCAACATGGCATAGGAATAGGTTGGTGAGGTATCCTTCAGCACGCTCGAAGTCCACGTTCATACTGTATCCTTTGATTATGCCGTTCTTTTCGAGGCTCTTTATCCGGTTACGGACGGTCGCGGGCGATACGTTGACCTCGTCGGCTATCATAGGTGCGGATGTGTTACGTGAATCCACCATCAGGTCGTATATTATGCGGCGGTCTATCTCATCGAGACGGTAGCCGCCGTTCGAGTCTCTTCTCATATTCTTGTTTAACTACCACTAGCATATATACCTGTTCTATTTTTGATTCCCTAATATCGGCACTATATATTTCGCCTTCAGTAGCGAAAGGCGATACAGTAATAAACCCGCGCCCTCTAACTACGGCTACGTTCGTCCATATAGGATGAACTGGTGAACCGGATGAACCAAGAACACAAGCCAAAATGTCCGTACTGTGGCTACGAAGGAAATGCTTCGAACTTCATGTTCGACTCAGTTCGAGCAGACCGTAGGATGGGACGTAAAATGGACTCGGACACCGGCGTCGTCTGCTGTCCTAACTGCGACTCCGCCCTCGGAGGATACACATTTCGTAACACAGACTAAACTATGTCTGACCAAGAACTCGCACGAGACCTCGGCTTCTTAGAAGCGTACACTCTCGGACTTGGAACGATGATAGGCGCGGGTATCTTCGTCCTGCCCGGAATCGTCGCCGCAGCGGCGGGACCTGCGAGCATGGTGGCGTTCGCTATCGGCGGCGTCGTCGCTCTACTCGCAGCGCTCTCACTCTCCGAACTCGCCACCGGCATGCCCAAGGCGGGCGGAAGCTACTACTACGTCAACCACGCGCTCGGGAGCTTCTTCGGAACAATCGTCGGCTGGGGTATGTGGGGCGGTCTGATGTTCGCTACGGCGTTCTATATGCTCGGTTTCGGTCAGTATCTCCTGAACGCGGACTCAGCCGCTGTTTCTGTCGTTGTCGCCGGACTCGTGATGGCATCTATACTTGTCGCCGTCAACTACCGCGGCGTCAAGGAAACCGGCTCGTTACAGAACTACATCGTCGTCACGCTTGTCGGTCTAATCGCCGTATTCATCATCGTCGGTCTGTTTAGCGTTAACCTCGACAACCTCACGCCGTTTACCGGCGGTCAGGGATGGGCGGCTGTAGGTGCGACGGCGGGTACTGTCTTCGTGACCTTCATCGGTTTCGAGGTAATTGCAACGAGCGCCGAGGAAATCAAGGAACCGGGACGTAACCTTCCGCTCTCTATAGTCGCCGCCGTTCTGACCCCGACTATCATGTATGTACTCGTGATGTTCGTCAGCACGGGAATCCTACCTATCGACGTTCTCGCCGACTCAGACGTTCCCGTCGCCGCCGTCGCGGAACTGGCGGCAGGGATATTCGGCTCGGTTAACCTTCTCGGAATTATCACCATAGAGTTCAGTTTCGTCGGCTGGCTCATCATGATAATCGGCGCTCTCCTCGCCACGGTTTCGTCCGCTAACGCCTCAATACTGTCAGCGGCGCGCGTCAACTTCGCCATGGGACGCGACAAGATACTCACCAACTGGCTAAACCAGATACATGGCGAGTACAGAACCCCCTACCGCGCGATACTCGTAACCGGCGTTGTGATACTCGCCCTCATCGCCGGACCGTTCCCTATCGATTTCCTCGCCGACGTAGCGGCGTTCATGTTCCTAGTGACCTACGCCCTCGTCCATGTCGCTGTCGTGGTTCTGCGCAGAGCCGAACCCGAGGGCTACGAACCCGACTTCCGTATACCGTCGGCTCTCTATCCTGCGGTTCCCGCGCTCGGCTTCGTCGCGTGCCTCGCGGTCATGGTACAGATGGGCGACCGCGTCGCGGCGTTCACGGTTCCCTTGACCATGGTCGAAGTTTCGCTTGCGCCGGTTAGCTGGGTACAGTTGACCGGTATTGGTATCATAGGTCTGAGCGTCCTGTGGTACGTCTTCTACTCGCGCGACAAAGCCATCTCAACGACGCTCGTCGGCGAAGCCGTCGCACCCGAAAAGGTGGAGGACGGAGAGGAAGTACACCGCGTGGTTGTCGGGGTAGCTAATCCGAACACGCAGAGAAACCTGATACGTCTCGCCGCTTCAAGCGTGAAGGCAGAGGAAACCGAGGGCAAGACCGAACTCGTTGCTGTCAATATTATCACCGTTCCCCCACAGACATCGCCCGCACAACAGCGTGAACTTGAGCAGGAGCGTATAGAAGCGCAGAACGAACTCCTCGAAAACGCTCGTGAGATAGCCGACGACCTCGATATAGCGCTCAGGACGCGTGCGATAATAGCACGCGACATAGGTGAGACAATGGTAAACGTAGCCGAGGACGAGAACGCTGAACAGGTGGTTATGGGATGGTCAGGAAAAAGGAAACGCCGTCACCACGTGCTTGGCTCGAACCTCGACACAGTTATGGAAAACGCGCCGTGCGAAGTTACCCTTGTCAGAACTCCGCGGGAGGAGGCTGGTAGAGTCATCGTTCTCGTGGGAGAAGGACCGTACGCACCCCTTGCGGCACGTAGAGGATACGAGTATACCGAGGCTTGGGAAGAAGGTAGCAGCCTGACACTTCTTAATGCACAGCCTGTCACCGTGGAGGGGCCGGAGAGAGAAGGGCAGGAGTTAATAACGGAGGTAGCCGAGGAGGCAGGTCTTGGCGCAGATGACTACGACGCGAAGGTCGTCACAACCGACAATATACGGGAGGCGATACTCGAAACGGTTGAGGAGTATGATACCGTCTGTATGGGGACTACGCGGCAGACTGCAGTCTCACGCGCTCTCTTCGGCTCAATACCGGGTGCTGTTGGAGAACGTGCGTCGGGTACCGTTGTGATGGTAAGCGGAAGTGAGCGAGAAACCAAAACCGTGCGCGAGGCTATCGCTGAACGGCTATTTCCTCAAACCTAAATCCGGGTGTTCAAAAGGTAACTATCCGATATACCGCAGGTCGTCGTCCGCCGGGAAGCTACCCATCCCACCCGGCTCTTGGTTCATCTCTTCGAGACGTTTGACGACCTCCTCCATCTCCTCGGCGCGGTCTTCGAGTTCCTCCGTGTCCACGTCGAAGCCGAGGGCGTCGGTTAGGACTTCGAGAACCGCCTGAGCGCTCTTGGGGTCAACGAGGTAGCCGCTCGTCTCACCCATGAGACAGACGCCTTCGACGCCGCGACGTTCGCCCATGCCGAGGAGAAGACCCGAGACCCCTACGATACCGCCCTCCGGCTCTCCTTCGCCGAACTCGACGCCGAGTTCTGCGACTTCTTCGACGAGCGCCTCGTCGTTCGCCGCGCCGACGACGCCGTACTCCTCGACGAGTTCGCCTGTTGCAACGCCGCCAAGCGCGTAGACGCGTTCGACTCCCGCCTCAGTCACCGTGTCAAGGAGTGCTTCGGTAATCTTGTAGTGTCCGTCTATCGTCTGTGACTGATGGTCTCCGGTCAAGACGAGCATCTCGACGCCGTCTGCGTCTAGCTCGTATAGTTCGGCAGAAGTAAGCTCCGTCGTGCCGTCCTCGTCGACCGCACACTGCGGCGGGAAGTGATGGCTGTATATACGCCGTACCAACCGCGATTCGAACTCCTCGACAAGATGCTCGGCGACGAGCTTTCCAACGTGACCTACCCCGGGAAGACCTTCGACCAGAACCGACGGCTCCGTCTCTATCTCAGCGACCTCGACGACTTCTATTTCGTCCATTTAGTGCGCCTCCTGTACTCGGCGTATGCGTCGTCGGGTGAAAACCTTGGCGGTGCGGTGTTGCGTGTCGGAGCGCCGCAGACCGGACAGCCATCAGAAAGCGTGTAGAAGGTACCGTCGTGTTCGTCGGACGTACAGGCGCGTATCAGCGCCTTCATCTCACGCCTCGGAGGTATGCGGCTCCTCGTGGTACTCGCCGCGACCGCCAAGCTCTTCTATGCGGCTCTTGGCTACCTCGGCACAGTCCTCGACTGCACGCTGTGCTGTCTTGTAGTCGTGTGCCTTCGCCGTGATGCGGTACTCGGGCGCACTGACGTACTCAACCTCTATCTCAACGTCGCCGTCGGCTTCGTCGTACTCGGGAGCCTCTATCGCGCTCAGAGCCTCGATAACGTCGTCGACACCGTCCGCCGCCGTCGTCTCGATATCGACGTACGCCGTCACCTCGACGTATGGTACGTTAATATTCTCGCGTGCGACCTCGGTAAGCGTCTCGGCAAGTTCGCCGTCGATACCCGCGTCCTCAAAGACCTCCTCGCCGCGTATAGCTCCCTCTTCGAGCGCCTCGTACATCGTCCCGTAACGCCCAATGAGTGCCTCGGCAACCTCTCGGTAGGTTTCATCGTCTTCGAGTTCCATCGAGAGCCAGTTGTCCGCCTTGGTCTCGTTCTTCCACTCCTGTATCTTGTCCTGCTTCTGGTGGTCGTTTACATCCTTAGCGGACAGGTCTATCTGCTGGCTATCCTCGTCAACCTCCAGAACCTTACATACGACCGTCTGACCCTCGCGTACGTGGTCGCGTATGTACTTGACCCAGCCGCTCGCGACCTCGGAGACATGGATAAGTCCCTCCTGGTCCTCGTACTCGACGAGGTCGACGAAGGCACCGAAGTCCTCGACCTCGGTAACCTCACAGACGACGAGTTCGCCGGGTTCGGGCCAGCCGGAGTACTTCATTATCGAGCCTCGACTACCTCGGATACCTCTGCGTGTAGCTCTCCCTTACCGCCGGTCGGCGTCACGAGCGTCGTTCCGCATACGGCGCACGATATCTCCGTTGCGGCGCGTTCGAAGACGACCTGTTCGTTCCCGCAGTCGCCGCAGTCGACGCGTAGGATTCTGCTCGTCATTCTTCTAGCTCCAGCTTTCCTGCTCTCCATCCCTCGCGGGTGTGTGCCTTTCCACATTCGCTACACCGGTACCGGAGGTCGGTCTTCTTCGTCGGCTTGTTTCCTCCCGGGACCTTCGAGAACTTACCGTCGTTACCGATTCCGCTGTTGCGCTTGCGCTGGCGGTCTATCCACTTCATACCCGTCTCTCGTCCACGCTGAACCTTCTCCACTTCGTGCTCGTGGTGTGAGTTGCAGTGGGGGCAGTGCGTATTGAAACGTCTCGGCATCTTCATGGTACCGGAGGTATTCCGCGTGCCCGTATCATACTTTCGGTTGTTGCCGCCGTTAGACGCGTGAAGACGGGCACAGGTCTTCGAGGACGCAGTCGCCGCAGTCGGGACTGCGTGCCGTACACGTCGCACGCCCGTGGAAGATGAGGAGATGAGAGACGAGACCCCAGTCCTCGCGCGGCACCTGCTCGCGAAGGGCGTCCTCTATACCGTCCCGGTCGTCGGTATCGACCAAGCCGAGACGTTGGGAGAGGCGCTGTACGTGCGTATCGACGGCGATTCCTTCGTGGGTGCCGAATGCGTTCGACACGACGACGTTCGCCGTCTTCCGTCCTACGCCTTCGACACGTGTCAGGTCGTTGACGTTCTGCGGTACGTCGCCGTCGAACTCCTCAACGAGGGTCTGCGCCCCCTCACGTAGATGCCGCGCCTTACGGCTGTAGAATCCCGTCGAACGTACGAGTTCCTCGACATCTTCCTGCGGCGCTTCCGCCATCGCCTCCGGCGTCGGATACTCGTCGAATAGGTCAGGGGTGACTTTGTTAACGCGTTCGTCGGTACACTGTGCCGAGAGAACGGTTGCGACAAGGAGTTCGTACGGTGTCTCGTAGTCAAGGGTGGTATCGGCTTCGGGGTACTCGTCCTTCAGTCGTGAGATTATCTCGTCCATCGTCATGGGTGGCTTTGACCGCCCGACGACAAAACCCTTCTCACAAGCCTTAATTGTGCGCCGCGCTCATCTCCGAACACAGTCAAGGAGGTTCAAGATTGCAAACCTCAGACACCACGAAATACTACATTCACGCAAATCTCAGGGCGGACGGCGTCGTAGAGCGGTCCGACGTCGTCGGCGCGATATATGGACAGACAGAAGGGTTGTTGGGCGAAGACCTCGACCTCCGCGACCTACAGAACTCCGACAAGATAAGCCGTATGGAAGTTGACGTAGAGAGTCAGAACGGGAGTTCACGCGGTACGGTTACGATAGGTAGTAGCCTTGACCGTGTCGAGACCTCCGTACTCGCCGCCTCACTCGAAACCATCGAACGCATCGGTCCTTGCGAGGCGTCGGTTGAGATAGAACTCGTCGAAGACGTACGTACGACCAAGAGGAAGGAAATCGTTGAGCGCGCCAAGTATATCCACCGCGAGATGTTTGACGGTGCCGCGATGGGTACCGAAGAGATGCTCGATGAGGTACGTAAGGGCGTCCGGAAGGGCGAGATTACGGAGTACGCCGGTCTGCCTGCCGGACCGAACGTAGCCGAGAGCGACGCCGTCCTCGTCGTCGAAGGACGTGCCGACGTTCTCAACCTTCTCAAGTACGGGGTCAAGAACGCTATCGGAGTCGAAGGTACCGACGTTCCCGATGCTGTCGCCGAACTCTCAGACGGGAGAACCGTGACCGCTTTCCTTGACTCAGACAGGGGGGGCGAACTAATACTGAGAGAGCTAGGACAGGTTGCCGACCTCGACTACGTCGCGCATCCACCCGAAGGGAGATGTGTCGAGGACCTTTCGGGAGAGGAAATAAACGAGGCACTGCGTGACAAGGAGCCTTACGGAAAAGAAGGTGGGGTAACGGATTTCGAGACAGAAGGAGAGGAAGACACGTCATCCGTAGAAGAGGAGCAAGAGGAAAGCCTCCGCGAACGTCTGGGTTCGGTCGAAGGCTCCGACGAAGCGGTTCTTCTCGACGGTGACAGACGCGAGGTCGAACGTGTCGACGGCGGCGCGGTCGGCGACGAACTCCGCTCCAGAAACGGTGAGGTCGAAAGCGTCGTATTCGGCGACAAGATAGACCAGCGCGCTCTTGACGCCGCGAGCGCGGGCGGCGTTAAGACCGTGGTCGGAACCGAACTCGGACCGGTCGTCAAGAAGCCGCTCGACATAAACGTCGTGACGGAGTCCGAACTGCCGTGAGACCCGAAGTAATCGAGAGGTTCGTCCGCGAAGACCTCTCCGCTGACTGGCGCGACGTGAGTAGCGAGGTCGTCGAGGGAAACGCTGACGCAACCGTCTTTACGCGCGAAGACGGCGTCGTTGCGGGCGTCGAGGAAGCGGGCGCTGTCTTCGAGTACTTCGGTGTGGAGCCGTGCCCAGCCGTCGAGGACGGCGAGCGCGTCGAGTCGGGCGACAGTCTTCTAGAACCGTCGGGTGACGCAACGAGCCTTCTCCGTGCCGAACGTCTCGCCCTGAACCTTCTCGGCTCTATGAGCGGTGTCGCGTCGGTGACGCGGGACTGCGTGGACCGTATTGAGCAGGCTGACGCCGACACGAAGGTAGCGGCTACACGGAAGACGACGCCGGGATACCGAGACTTCGAGAAACGCGCAGTCCGTCTCGGTGGCGGCGACCCACACCGCCACGACCTGACACACGCCGTGATGATAAAGGAGAACCATATCGAACTCGCCGGTCTCGAAGACGCAGTCAGGCGGGCGCGTGACCAAGCGAGCTTTACGACCAAGGTAGAAGTCGAAGCCGAGACGCTCGCCGTAGCCGAACGTGCCGCCGACCTCGGCGCTGATATCGTTCTTCTCGACAACATGGACCCCGACGAGGTGCAGGTCGCCGTAGACGTTCTCCGGTCAGCCGACGTTACCGTCGAGGCATCGGGCGGAATAACGCCGGACAACGTCGCGGAGTACGCAAAGACGGGTGTCGACGTAGTTTCGATGGGTAGCCTCGTCCACTCGTCCGAATGGCTTGACCTGTCGATGAAGGTATAGTCCCCCAAACCGCAACGGTTATACTTCTGACCCTTCTTTTTTGCTCAAGCCGAAGAAAATACGCAAGAGAAAGAGTGTATTGAAGAAAAAATTTATTCAAACATGTCAGTAACCGACGACGCCGAACTTAGCCTCTGGAAGTACAGCGACTCATTGGGCGCTTTACCCGAAGAGTACGAAGATATTCCGGAGGAAGAACGGCTTGAACGCACCGAAGCCGCTCTCGAGGAACTCGACGATACCGTGGTACTGGGACACAACTACCAGCGCCACTCGGTCACGAGACACGCCGACCACCTCGGTGACTCCCTGCAGTTGTCGCGTCTCGCGGGCGAAGCCGACGCGCGCAACGTCGTCTTCTGTGGCGTGACCTTCATGGCAGAGACAGCCGACATAGTGACCGACGAGGACCAACGCGTCATAATGCCGAGCATGGAGGCTTCGTGTCCGATGGCGGGAATGGCGGAGGACATACAGGTCGACGGCGCGTGGAACGAACTCACCGAGGTCGTCCCCGCCGAAGACGTGACGCCCGTCACCTACGTCAACTCGTACGCCTCTCTCAAGGCGTTCACCGCCGAAAACGGCGGAACGTGTTGCACATCCTCGAACGCGTCCGACGCCTTCGAGTGGGCGCTCGACCAAGGCGAGAAGATACTCTTTACGCCCGACAAGCATCTCGCACACAACACCCTCCATGAACTCGGGTACGGCGACGACGACTTCGTCGTCTGGGACCCTTGGGAAGACGAACTTGGGGGAAACACCCCTGAAGAGATACGTGAGGCGACGTTCATCCTCTGGGAGGGCTTCTGCCAGGTACACGAACGGTTCGAAGCATCCGACGTAGCCGACGTGCGTGACGCGCATCCCGATGCCAACGTCATCGTCCATCCCGAATGCCGGCGCGAGGTGGTGGAGGCGGCGGACTACGACGGAAGTACATCGACCATCATAGAGAAGGTCGAGAACGCTCCCAAGGGAAGCAAATGGTCAATAGGAACCGAGATACATCTCGTCAAACGGCTTGCGCGCGAGAATCCCGACAAGGAGGTCTTCGGTCTCTGTGGCGAGGAGTGTATGGACTGTAACGCGATGCGTCAGATAGACCCCGACTTTCTCCTGTACGCCCTCGAAGAACTTGCCGATGGAAACGTCGTCAACCGTATCGATGTAGACGAGAACGACAAACGCCTCGCCGAACAGGCGCTTGACACGATGCTCTCGATATGAAGACGGACGTACTCGTAGTCGGTTCGGGAATCGCGGGCGCAAGCGCGGCGATACGTGCCTCGGAGGAGAGCGACGTCGTCGTCGTCACCGAGGCGACGCGCCCCGACGAGACGAACACCGGATGGGCGCAGGGCGGTGTCGCACGCCGTGCCCCCGACGAGGACGCCGACGCTTTCGTCGACGACGTTATCGAAGCCGGAGCGGGCGAAGGCGACGAGGACGCCGTCGAGACGTTGGTGCGTGAAGGGTCCCGCGTTGTCGATGACTTCCTCGTCGAGGAACTCGGCGTCGAGTTCGACGAGAACGGCGACGGGTTTGACCTCGCGCGCGAAGGCGGACATTCGAACCGGCGTATTCTACACCACGGCGACGCGACCGGACGAGCGGTACAGGTCGCGCTGTTACGGCGTCTTGCCGAAAGCGACGCCCGTGTTCTCGAAGGACATACGGCGCTCGAACTCGTCGGCGACGAAGGCGTAGACGGCGCTCTGGTCGTCGGCGACGGAGACGCCTTCGTAGTCGAAGCGGGCGCGACGGTTCTCGCGACGGGCGGAATCGGTGACGTCTACGGACGCACCACGAACCCGCCAGGAGCGACGGGCGACGGCGTCGCTATGGCGGCGTTGGCGGGCGCAGAGGTCGAGGATACCGAGTACGTCCAGTTCCATCCGACGGCGCACGCTGAACGCGGCTTCCTGCTCTCGGAAGCGCTACGCGGCGAGGGCGCAGTTCTCGTCGACGGAGACGGCAGACGTTTCATGGACGCCTACCACGAAGACGGCGAACTCGCACCGCGTGACATCGTGGCGACCGCCGTCCACGAGGTAAACCGCGACGGACAGGCGTACCTCGACCTGTCGCCCGTTATCGACGACGGCTTCGCCGACGAGTTCCCGACGGCGTACGAGAACCTGACCGACGAGGAAACCGACTCCGGACTCGTTCCGGTTGCACCCTCCGAACATTTCCTCTGTGGTGGCGTCGTCGTAGACGAGAACGGACGGTCCTCTATCGACCGGCTGTATGCCGCTGGGGAGACTGCGCGGACAGGGGTACACGGCGCGAACCGTCTCGCGTCGACATCGCTCCTTGAAGGACTGACTTGGGGGCTACGTGCCGGCGAACACGCCGCCGAGAACGCCGCCGAGCCTCGTTCGGTAGACCGAGAACCCGACGCGTTCAACGGCGATATGCCCGAGGGCTTCGTCGACACCAAGTTCGACAGGCTCCAGAAAGTTATGTGGGAGAAGGCTGGACCCGTGCGCGACGAAGACGGCTTACGTGAGGCACGTGTCGAGCTACAACGTCTCCGCGGGGAGGTCAAGTCATACGCACGCGGCAGGCTTAGCCCCGAACTCCACTCGCTCAGAAACGCCGTTGTCGTCGGTCTGCTCATCGTCGAGGCGGCTCTCGAAAACGAGGAGACGGTAGGCTGTCACCGCCGAGTTGCGTGAGCGTAAGAGTTACTCGGTGCGTCCCCGTACGGAGACACGATGGACCTAGGTAGGCGGGACTTTCTCAAGATTTGCGCCGCAGGAGGAGCTACCGTAGGCGGCGCTAAGGCGGTCCACAACGTCGCGCTTGGGTACGACAAGAACCTCGTTTCACAGGACCTAGCCCCGGTTGTCGAAGATGGGTTCGGCGTTCCGTTCGAACATACCGCCGAAGCAGGGGGTGTTCCCGTTGAAATCCATGCCGGCACGGTAGAGGCGGACGGCGAGTCGTTCCGTTACTCGAATACCGGTAGCGACGAAGCGCGCCGTCTCGACGACCATCTCGGAACTGACGGCGCTCTCGAACAGTTCGCCGCCGACCTCTCGGCTGTCGAAGACGGAGACTACGTCTTTGAGTTCCACGCTTTCGAGGACTTCTTCGACCGTCTCGAGGGTGCCGAGACGCGTGGATATACGGTCGGTGCCCTCCGCGGGGGATACGCCGACGTTCCGGCTGAGAAGGTGCGCGAGTTCGCCGACGCGGACCCACGCGACTCGCGCGCCCTCCTCGTATCTCTCCGCGACGTATTCGCCGACGAGACGGCTTACGATACGCCGCGTTACCTCGCCGGCGCAGTCACCGACAACATCCTTCGCCGTCGTCTGAGGCTCCGCCCGTACTTCGAGGAAGACGTAAGCTACGAAGCGCTCGCCGACGGCGAAAATCCGCGCCTGTTCTGTTACGAGTACAGCTACCGTGCCGCAGAGGGTCTTCACTCCGTGCCGGCGCACGAACAGGAGCCTCCCGTCCTCGCCGCCATGGTGCGCGACCACCGACACAAACACGTCTACTCAGGCGTCGCGTCGGTCGTCCGCGACTATGACCGAGAACCGTCGTTACGTGTCCCTATGACGTTCGTCGACTACAAGTACACGACACTACGCGACGACTTCCGTCTTACCCGTATTGGAGACGGAATCAACGCCTACAACGGCTGGCACAGAGCCGACTCGGTCGACTGGGAGTCGTAATTGTTAAACGGTTCTCGAACCTACATAAAATACGATGGGAGAGATAGAAGGCACCGACATTGAGGGGCTTAAGCGCGGCACCGAACTCGTGAAACGCGGCTTCGCGCAGATGCAGAAGGGCGGCGTCATCATGGACGTAGTCGACGCCGAACAGGCACGTATCGCCGAGGACGCGGGGGCGGTCGCTGTAATGGCGCTTGAGTCCGTGCCGGCAGACATACGTAAACGCGGAGGCGTTGCACGTATGGCTCCGGTAGAGACGAACGAAGAGATTCTGGAGGAGGTCTCAATACCGGCGATGGGTAAGGTCCGTATAGGACACGAAGCCGAGGCGCGCATCCTCGAATCTATCGGCATGGACATGATAGACGAAAGTGAGGTACTGACGCCCGCCGACGAGAAGAACCATATCGACAAACGCGACTTCGACACGCCTTTCGTCTGTGGCGCGCGTGACCTCGGGGAAGCGCTCCGGCGTATAGACGAGGGTGCGGCGATGATACGTACGAAGGGCGAGGCGGGAACCGGCGATGTCGCAGAGGCTGTCCGTCACCAGAAGGCGATAAAGGGAGGTATACGTAAGATTCAGGGGATGAACACGGAGGAGCGCCGTAACTACGCCCGAGAAATCGAAGCCCCGCTCCCGCTCGTCGAGGAGACGGCAGAACTCGGACGCCTGCCCGTCGTCAACTTCGCCGCGGGCGGTATAGCAACGCCCGCCGACGCCGCACTCATGATGCGTCTCGGCTGTGACGGTATCTTCGTCGGAAGCGGTATCTTCGGCGCAGAGGACCCCGAGAGCATGGGGCGCGCAATCGTCGAGGCGGTCAACAGTTACGACGACCCGGCGGCTCTCGCGGAGATTTCGCGCAACGTCGGCGGCGGCATGAAGGGCAGGAGCAAGGAGAGCCTGTCGGAAGAAGAACAGCTCCAGTACCGCGGTAACTGAGATGCTCGCGGGCGTGGTAGGCGTACAGGGCGACGTGTCGGAGCACCAAGCCGCTTTCCGACGGGCAGGCGAGGAGTTAGGACTCGGAGTGGAAACAGTCGCTGTACGGTCTTCGGGAACCGTCCCCGACTGCGACGTAGTCGCCCTCCCAGGAGGCGAAAGCACTACCATATCGTCGCTCATCCGGCGCGAAGGAATAGACGACGAGATACGCGAACACGTCGGGGCGGGTAAGCCGATACTGGCGACCTGCGCCGGTCTTATTGTCTTAGGGAGAAACGACGACAGCCGCGTCGACTCGCTCGGGTTGCTCGACGTTACCGTCGAACGTAACGCCTTCGGTCGTCAGCGCGAGTCGTTCGAAGCGCCGCTCGAAGTCGAAGGACTCGACGAGGGTTTCCACGCCGTCTTCATACGCGCCCCCGTCGTCTCAGAGGTCGGCGAAGGCGTCGAGGTTCTCGCCGAGTTCGACGGCGACCCAGTCGCTGTACGACAGGAAAACGTCGTCGGAACCGCATTCCATCCCGAACTCACCGATGACTACAGGATACACGAACTCCTTCTGAGAGGGCAGGATGACTGAGGTAGATACAGAAATCATCAAGGAGCTATACGAGGTAATCGAAGACCGGCGGGACAACCCGCGCGAAGAGAGTTACACGTCGAGCCTTTTCGAACACGAGAAGGGCGTCAACGCCGCTCTCGAAAAGCTCGGAGAGGAGGCGACCGAAGTGACGCTCGCGGCGAAAGACGACGACAGCGGGGAACTCGTCCACGAGAGCGCCGACCTAATCTACCATCTCTTCGTCGTCCTAGCGGCACGTGACATCGAACTCGAAGAGCTGTTAGATGAACTCAGGGAAAGACGCGGCTAAGGCTGAGGTGCCGGCTGTCCGCCCTCGGGAGCAGGCATCTGCTGCTGAGCCTGCTGTTGTTCCAGAATCTGCTGGTACTGGTTCTCGCTCACAATAGCTTCGGCTCCCTGTACGTCGAGAAGTCCGATTAGCTCGCCTGCGTTACCCGAGACGAGGTAGAGAGACTCGCCGCCTGCCTCTATGCTGTCCTCAACCTGCAACGTCTCGGAGGCGTCTATCTGACCCTCGAAGTCACCCAGAATTTCGTCCAGCGCCTCCTGCTGAGCCTGCTCTAGCTCCTGCTGAAGCTCCTCTGCCCGCTCCATCTCGTCCTCTGAAAGCTCAGCCTCACCGAACTGTGCCATCTGAGCCTGCTGGAGAAGCTCTTGGTCACTCTGGTTAAGGTCGTCGGTTATCGACTGCTGCGTCTCAGCGTCCATGCCTACTGCGACGCCGACGGTCGCTTCGCCTTCGGCTTCTAGACCGTTGTCGCCGTTGTCGCCTACTACTCCGTTGAGACATCCCGTCAACAGAATTAGCGTTACTGCCCCGAACAAGACCGCCTTGCTTTGCCACATCTGTAAACTTCCTAACAGTTCCGCACGTAAATCAATAGTGGAAGAGTCCGCCAGCTAACTGTCAAATATATCGAAGTAGGCTTCTACATCCTCGCGCTGGACCGTCCGTCGTCCGGCGTGTTGGGCGAGCCTCTCCGCCGCCTCGGCAACCCGAGTCGCCCAGTCTTCAAGATGTGCGGCGAGGGCAACGCGTGCGTCCTTGCTCACGCGGTAGTCCTCGATACGCAGACGCGCTATTCGGTCGACAGGAGCGACAGGGAGTATCAGGTCGCTCTTTCGCGCGTCGGGTATCTCGAACTCGAAGTCCTCTGCCATCACGGTTTTTCGTCCGTCCTCGGCGGCGTTCTCGGCGGCTATGACGGCAAGAGCCGCGCCTTTGTCCTGTATCCTCTCGGCGAGTTCCTCCGCCGCACCCGACGAGACGCGCATCTCGGGAGCGACCTCGCGTATCAGTTTGTCGACGGGCGAGTAGGGCAGTTCGACCGTCACCGAACCACCGTCACGGGAACGTTCGCCTTTCTGACTAGCTCCTGTGCCACGCTACCGACCACGTCCTCGTACTGCGTCGAGACGCCACGGTGTCCGACGAACACAGAGTCGGCATCGGTTTCGTCGGCGTAATCGGCGACTTCCTCGGCGGCGTCTCCGTACAGCGACTTTGTCGAGGCGTCGATACCGGCGTCCTCGGCAACCTCGGCAGAGTCGGAAAGGACGGTTTCGCTGCGTGCCTCTGCGTCCGACATGTCTTCTATCAGGGTCCGTCCCTCTTCAGAGTATATCTCGGGGGTGATTGCGTGGACTAACTCGACCTCAGCGCCGAGAGGCTCCGCGAACGACGCGGCGTGACGGACCGCTTCGTCGCTTTCGTCGGAGCCGTCGACGGCGACTATGAATCTCATGTTCCGTAGTTTCGTCGCTACGAAGTTAAGTTTTTGATAGGTCGGCGAGACGACGGAGAGACTCTTCTTCGACGGGATGGAGGGACGCAGGCACGACGAGGAGATGTAACGGGGAGCCGAAGTCGTGTTCTGCAACCTTCTCGGGCTTTCCGGCGTAGACGTGTACGTCGTCACTTCCGAGACGCGCAACCCCGACGGCGAGAGACGCGTCTACGTCCGAGTCGGCGAGGCGTTGCGCGGCGTCTGAGGCACGCATATACCTCCCGTTGTCCGAGATATCGAGGTAGACGAGCGTATGGCGGTCGCGTTCGAGGTTCTCGGCGACGCGTTCGAACGGCGAGTCGGGTTCCCAGCCCTCGTGGTCGTCGAACGGAAGCGTCGTCGAAGCGCCGAAACGGTAGTTCTGTAAACCGGTCGCGCCACAGACGGCGGTCGAGGCGCTCGGCGCGTGGACGACACGCGTCTCAACGCCGCGTTCAAGCGCGCGTAGACGGAGGTCGGCGTGTGTCGTGCTTACCATAGGGTCGCCGCCGACGAGGAAGACGACGTTCTTCTCGGTCGCTTCGTCGACGACGCGGCTTCCGCTCTCGACCTCGTCGCGGTCGAGTACCTCTATACGCGTGCCGTGGAACTCCTCTAGGTCCTCGACGGGGGCGGCGGGGAGAACGCTCGTGTAGAACTCGGCGTAGGCGGCGTCTGCGTCTGCGATTGCGTCGCGTCCCTTGAGGGTAATATCGCGTTCGTCGTACAGTCCAAGACCTACGAAGGTTAGCATACGCGACAAAGAACACGGCGCACCTAATTGTTTCCGGAGTTCCCCAACGCATTTGGTACGCGCGGACGACTCCCCGCCATGGAACGTAGATACGATATCGTCACGCCGGAGGAGATTGACGAAGGCGAGGCAACCGACGCTTATTTCGAAAGAACCGAGGAGATACTCGAAGGTGAGGGCGTCAACCCGTCGGTCGTCGCCGATGTCGGCGAGGCGGTCGGAGAGCCACACGTATTCGCGGGGCTGAAAGACGCCGCACGTCTCCTCGAAGGAACCGGCGTCGACCTGTACGCCCTCCCCGAAGGCTCCGTATTTGAGAAAGCGCCCGTGATGCGTATCGAGGGACCGTACCGTAACTTCGGAAGGTACGAGACCGCTCTCCTCGGATTCATCTGTAAGGCGTCCGCGGTAGCGACCTCTGCGGCGCGTCTGAAAGCCGCGGCAGGCGATGCCTCGGTTGTTTCCTTCGGAACCCGCCGCGAACATCCGACGACGGCGGCAATGATAGAGCGCTCGGCGCATATAGGCGGTGCCGACGGTGTCTCGAACGTCGCCGGAGCGCGCGCTGTCGGACTCGAAGCCACGGGGACGATGCCGCATGCTCTCGTCATCTCGATGCGCGACCAAGTGCGCGCGTGGAAGGCTTTTGACGAACACGTCGACGAAGACTATCCGCGCATAATGCTGTGCGACACGTACGACGACGAAAAGAAGGAGTCGGTTGCGGCGGCGGAAACGCTCGGAGACGCGCTCGAAGGCGTACGTCTCGACACGACCGGAAGCCGACGCGGCAGTATGCGGGAGATAGTCGAGGAGGTTCGGTGGGAACTCGACGTACGCGGCTACGACCACGTCGATATCTTCGTAAGCGGGGGTATAGGCATCGACGAAATAATAGACCTCCGCGACGTAGCCGACGGATTCGGCGTCGGAGGCTCCATGGCAAGCGTTCCGCCGGTCGACTTCTCTCTCGATATCGTCGAGGTCGAAGGCGAGTTAGCCGGTAAACGCGGCGAGAAGAGCGGCAGGAAGGAGGTCTACCGCGACGACGACGGCGAACACGTTGTTCCCGCGGACGAAGCCGAGCGCTCCGACTACGTACAGGTACTCGACGACGGAGAGGTCGTGCGCGACTTCGACGCCGACGAGGCGCGTGGACGCGTCTTGTCGAGCTTCGAACTGATAGAAGAAGCCGTCGAAGACGCCTGAGCTCTCTCAGACGCTTGCGACAAGCTCTAGTTCGCGGACTTCGCCGCCCGGACTCTGCTCCTCAAACACCTGTCCGTCGAAAAGGTAGACCGTCGAGCCGGTCGTTTCGTCGTCCCAGCAACGCTCGTCTATCCCTGCCTTCGAACACGTCCTGTCGAGGAACTGGGCAGGACTCCAGCTTCGTTCGACCGGCACGGTCGGTAGCATCCATCCCGAGTCGCGTCCGTTCTCGACTATCGCGCCGTGTCTTCCGACCTCCAGCTTCTCCGCGGCGTCGCCGTCGACTTCCTCCACCTCGTCAAAGACGCAGAGCGTGACCGAAACCGAGTCGAGTTCACATCTGCTGAGTTCTGACGTGCCTTCGCAAGAAGAGGATGCTTCGATTACCGCGTCAACGATAGCCTCCGAAAGCTGTTTTTCGCGTTTATACGATACCCCGCTACCTCGTACCCTTCTCATCCCGCGCGTCGATTCGAGACGCACGGCGGCACCGACGCGCTCGTAGAACACGTCGGTCATACATCCCGGGCGTTCGCGTTTACCGTCCGCGACGTAGGAACGCATCGAGTTACGCGCAAGCTCGACTGCTTTTTCCCCCTTCTCTGCGTTCAGTACTGTCCCCATCTTATCACCCTCCTTGAAACCATTCTATAGTTCATTAGAGTTCTACGAATAAATTCTTTCTGCAATTTACGACGTTTCTACGTGCATAATATCAGAAGTTCTGTTTGGATATGTTCAATCTCGGTTAGCCATGTGAGAATTTTTCTTCCGGCAGTTCTCCGCAAACGGTATACGGCGTGGCGACGTATACTACCATGGTGGAGAAAGGACGGCTCCCGTGTCAAAACGAGGAAAGTCCCCCCACCGCGGGACAGGTGACTTCGCGCAAGCGGAGGTCTCGAAAGGGACGGCTCTGGAACAGAAACGCACACGTCCTCCCCCGACCCGTGACGTCCGCGAACCGAGCCGCGAGGCGAGGGAGTTAACCGGCAGAGGGAAGACGGGGAGGGAACGGTGGAACGGCGAAACCTCACCGGTGCAAGCCGACGCCTTGGTAGTCCCGCATCGGCGTCGGTGCTTCGCTTCCGCGCAAGCGGTGCGAGGTCCGCGTCCGCGGACTCAGCTAAATGCCGTCGAGAACAGAAGGGGGCTTACTCTTCTCCGCCGTCTCTAAAGCTGACAAACTCGTCCGGCGAACGGCGCATCTTACGTTCGCGTTCCCATTCGTCGCTTTCCTCGTCAGGATACCCGAGCGTCAGCATCAGAACCGGATGCCATGTCTCCGGAACGTCGAGGGTCTCGCAGACGGAGTCGGCGTCCCAGCCACCCATCGGACATGACGCGACGCCGCGGTCCCACGCGGCGTACATCAGCGTAGTCGCCGCGATGGTACACGACTGGATTACCCAGCGTTCGTTCTGCTCGAAAGGTTCGTCCTGCATCTCCTCAATGAGTTTCTCGGCGCGGTCCTCGGCGCGGTAGCCCTTCTCGGCTTGGTCACGGAAGACGCGTTCGGCGTGCGCCCCCCTGTCGAGGTTCCCGAACGCGACGGCGACAGCGGCGGCGTCGGTGACGTGTTCCTGCCCGTACGCCGCCTCGCGTAGCTCCGCCTGTCCCTCCTCGTCGTCGACAACGACGAACTCCCACGGCTGGAGGTTGTAACTCGACGGCGACCATCGCACGTCCTCGAAAATACTTAGAATCTCGTCACGCGTCAGTTCCTCGTCGGCGTACTCGTGGACACTCCGACGCGTCCGTATAGCTTCTCCGGTCTCCATGGAGTAAGGAGGTCCCGACGCGGGTTGAAGCCGTCGTTTCTACGCGAAGACTTTTCCGTGAGGTCGGTCAATCCCCGTTATGTTACGTGCGGTCGACGTGGTCGCAACCGGCTCGGTAGGTATCTGGCTCGGAAGTATCGTCTTCTTCTCGTTCGTCGTAGCGCCGAGGATTTTCGCCGTCCTTGAGCGGGAGCGGGCAGGCGACGTGGTAAACGCCATCTTCCCTGCCTACTATGTCCTTGGCTCCCTGTTCGGAGTCGTCGCCTTCGGCGCGGGCGTCGTGCGCGGCGTCCTCGACGCCTTCGGTCTCTACCTCGGCTTGTACTTCGCTTCCCTCGCTGTCGGAGTCGTCCTTGCCGTCTTTTCGCGCGCCTACCTTGTCCCGCGTATTGAAGGTACCGACCGGTCGCGTGACAACGGCGACCCCGATGCCTTCGAAAAGTACCACGGAGCGTCGGTCAAGCTTAACTCGTTGATGCTTGTCACCGTCGGGGCGGCGCTCGTCTTCTGGCACGTATAGCCGGAAGGAATTTGTCGCGGGACGACGAACCGACGCCTATGCCAGATGAGACTGACGAGATAGAGACGGAAGGAATGGGTATGGAGGAGTTGTCGGAAGATGGTATAGAAGCGGTTCTTGAGGGAGAGTCGCTCGGTGTCCTGAGCATGTGCGACGACGGCGAGCCTTACGGGGTCCCGATGTCGTTCGGGTACCACGAAGGCGACGTTTACTTCGAGTTCGGAACCGTCGAAGAAGGACGTAAGTTCGAGGTACTCGACGAACATCCGCTCGCCTCCCTGACCGTCTACGCGCTTGACAGAAGCCGGTGGGGGGACTCGACGGCGAACGTGTTCCCGACGGGGTTTGCATGGGCAAGCGTGATAGCTACCGGAGAGGTCGAGAAGGTCGAAGAGCCGCCCGAGGAAGCTGTCGAAGCTATCTTCGAGGCACGGCGTCCGTCGCCCGCGAACCCGTGGGGTGGTTCGATGGCAGAGACGGACCTGACTTTCTACAGGATGAACGTCGACGGTATAGAAGGACGGAAAGCAGGCGGCAAGAACCCCGCTGAGGACTAGCTCTCTATACGGCTCAGGAAGTCGTCAGACTCCTCTACGTCTTCAAGGTCGCCGACCTCGACTATCGTTGTCTCCTTGATAGAGTCACGCGCGGGCTTCTCCTCGACGACGTAGACGCTCTCGGTCCTTGTTACGTCGGAGATACTGCTCATCAGACGCGCTCGTTTCACCATGTCGGAGCCTGTCGCATCGGTCCCCGTCAGAACGGTTTCCTCGCTCTCGCGCGACAGAGCGCGGAAGGGGGCGCGTTCTGTGGGTACGACGTCGAAGCCGGCGTCGCGTAGAATGGTGAAGACGCGTCGCTCGGTCTCGTCCTCGGGTTCGTCGGCGGTCGTCTCGCCCTCTGCGTCGTCCTCGTCGAAGACCTCGACGGGCGAGATAAGCTCCTCGCCGAAGATTTGTTCGAGTCTCAGAGCGACTTCGAGCGTTGCGTCCATGCCGTCCTCGTACTTAGAGACGGCACGGCGCGAGACGCCGAGTTCGTCGGCGACGCGCCCGAGGCTCATATCCTCATCGTCACGGGCGTCTTCGAGAAGGTCGCCGTCGATATTGACGTACAGACCGCCGCTTCCCATGTAGACGAGAGGCGGGACGCCTTCTACGAAGTAGTCGTGCGCCGTGCCGCGACTCATCGCAGGGACGCCGCGTCGGAGATACAGGACGCCGTCTTCGAGTTCGTGGTCACGTGTCTTGACGCCGACGACGACAGCCTCGGCGTCAAGATGCGCGGCGAGTGCCTTCATCTCAGCGGCAGTTTCGCCGTCAAGTCCGTCGATATTGACGAGTACCTTGAGGAGAAGAACGAGGTCGCCTCGGCGCGCCACGACATCGAAGCTCTTGGGGCGTATGTTACACGTATCGCTTACAGCGAATCCTCCTTTCTTCAGAATCCGCGTGGTATCTTCGAGGACTCGCTCTCTCATTCCGTGTCCGAAATAACCGACGGAGCTACTTATACATTTCTGCGTAACGTTTCTCCTTCTCACGGTACTCGTCCGCGCCGATAACCTCGTCGTACTCGTCGAAGGACAGCTTTTCGACCGACGAAGCTTCGCCCTCGTCTGCGAGTGCGTCGTACGTGTCGCGGACTGCGCGGGTGTACGCGAGAAGTCCCGAGAGCGGATAGACGACGACATCGAAGCCGAGCGACTTGACTTCGTCGTAGGGCAGGTACGGCGTCTTTCCACCTTCTATCATATTGGCGAAGGTGGGAACGTCGAAAGCCGTCGCGGCGCGTTCGAGTTCGTCGCGTGACTCGGGGGCTTCCACGAAGATAACGTCTGCGCCCGCCTCGGCGAGCGCCCGACCACGTTCGACCGCGGCGTCTATACCGAGCGGTTCGCGGGCGTCGGTACGTCCGACAATAACGAGGTCCTCGTCGCGTTCGTCGCGCTCGTCGGCGGCGGCACGGATACGCGTCCGCGCCTCGGCTTCGTCTACGACGCGTTTCTCGTCCATATGTCCGCATCTCTTGGGCCAGTCCTGGTCCTCAATGATGACGCCGCCGACGCCCGCGTCGATAACGTCACCGACCGTCTTACGGACGTTGAGGGCGCTTCCGTACCCCGTGTCGATATCAGCGACGACGGGCGCGTCGCACGCCTTAGAGACGTTCCGGATGCGGTCGAGGTTCGCCGTCCGGTCGAGAAAGCCGAGGTCGGGAAGTCCGAGCGTGGTTGCCGACAGACCGAACCCCGAGGTAAAGACGGCGTCGAAACGTTCGCCCGCGAGACGTGCCGACAGTGCGTCGAACGCGCCCGGTAGGACGGTTATCTCGTCTGATTCGATATTCTCGCGTAAGATGGCTCCGGAGTCTTGCATACCGGTGCGACGTGCGCCGGCGTAATCAGGCTTGCTAACGCAGATGGACGCAGTCGCCTGCGGTGACGGTACGTTCTCCGTCGTCGGTCGAAAGGACGAGTGCGCCGGTTTCATCGACGCGTTCGGCGACGCCTTCGAGGGTTTCGTTCGGCGTCTCGACACGGACGCGTCTCCCGAGCGTCGAAGACCGGTCACGCCATTCGTCGAGGATTCCGTCGCCGCTCTCGTAGGCGTCTTCGAGTTCGGCGAGGAGGTCGGCGGTGAGTTCGGCGCGGTCAACCTCGCCGACGTGTTCCGCGAGCGAGGTGGGCGACGCGTCGGGAACGTCGGGTGCGGCGTTGGCGTTCAGCCCGATTCCGACGACCGCGTGGTCGATACTTTCTGCGTCCGCCTGCATCTCGACGAGTATCCCGCATAGCTTGTCGCCGTCTACGAGAACGTCGTTGGGCCATTTTATCGTCGCGTCTACGCCCGTCTCCTCAACGGCGCGCGCGACGGCGACCGAGGCGGCAAGCGTGACGAGCGAGGCTTCGCGCGGCGCGAACCCCGGACGGAGGACGATGCTGGTCCAGACGCCACCCGACGGACTCGCCCATTCGCGCCTCCGCCGTCCGCGTCCGCCCGTCTGTTCGTCGGCTAAGACGACGTAGCCCTCATCGACGCCGTCGCGCGCCTTTTCGACCGCAGTCTCGTTCGTTGACCCGACCGTCTCGCGGTACTCTATCTCGTGACCGACGTACTCGGTTCTGCCGTGGAGTCGGTATGCGACGGCTAGCCCGCCGTACTCGGGTACGGATTCGAGGCTGTACCCCTCGGAGGTGCTTTCGACGACGAATCCGGCGTCCCGGAGGCGTTCGACGTGTTTCCAGACGGCGTTCCGCGAAACGTCGAAACGTTCGGCGAGCGCGCCTCCCGAGACGACCTCATCCCGCGCTAATGCGTCGAGTACGTCACGTGCGTCCATCGTCTTCCTCCATCAGAGCTTGTCCCTGCCGATTAGCTCCTTGAGCATCTTGGGGGCTTTAGTCGCGCGACGCACCACGCCGTTTCCGTAGAGGAACTCAATGCCGTCACCCATCGTTTCGAGGTAGTCGTCGGAGTACGGGAACCACCACGTCGTCTCGGGGCGGAGCGACCGCGGGACGGTGTCGGCACTTCCCTTGTTGATATGTTTCATCCGCGTGACCTCCTCGATTCCCCAGACGCCGTGCGTCCTACCGTGTCCGCTGTCCTTGAATCCGCCCCACGGCGTTTCGTTGATTCCGTACGTGTAGCCGTGGTCGTTGATTACGACCGTCCCCGCTTCGATACGGCGAGCGACGCGTTCGCCGCGGTCGGTGTCGCGGGTCCAGACGCTCGCCGTCAGACCGAAACGCGTGTCGTTCGCCTTCTTGACCGCCTCGTCCTCGTTCTCGAAAGACATCAGAGGAAGGACGGGTCCGAAGGTTTCCTCGCGGATAACGGGCATATCGTGCGTCACGTTTCCGAGGACCGTAGGGGCGTAGAAACTGCCCTCGCGGTCGAGGCGTTCGCCGCCGGCGAGAACCTCAGCGCCCATCTCGACCGACTCCTCAACCTGCCTCTCGATTTCCTCGACAGCGCCGTCGTCGATGAGCGGACCCATATCGACGTTCTCCTCGGCACCGTTTCCGACACGGAGGTTCTCGACCTTACGGACGACCTCGTCACGGAACTCGTCGAAGACGGAGTCGTGCGCGTAGGCGCGTTTCGCCGCGGCGCAGGTCTGTCCGCAGTTCATGAACCTCGACCAGACGATACCGCTCGTCGCGTTGTCGAGGTTAGCGTCGTCAAGGACGACGGCGGGGTCGCTTCCCCCGAGTTCCATCGTCGTCGGCACGCCGCGTTCGGCGCACTGCTCCTGTATCATCTCGCCGACCTCGTTGCTTCCCGTGAATGTCATCTGGTCGATGTCGCTCTCGATGAGCGCCTGTCCGACGGTACTTCCGCCTCCCGGGACGACGTGCAGAAGGTCCTCCGGAAGACCGGCATCAACGAGTATCTCCTCTATCTTGAGTCCGGTCAACGTCGTCTCGCGCGCGGGCTTCAGAACGACGGCGTTTCCGGCAAGGAGGGCGTAGATGACCTGCGAACCCGGGATACCGAAAGGATAGTTCCACGGCGTTATCATCCCTAGGACGCCGAGGGGTTCGCGGACTATCTTGCTCTTCCGGTCCATTACCATGATATTGTCGAGGTCGAGACGTGTCTCCATCACCTCGGGACCGCGTTTCTTGAGGAAACGGACGGCGTCGATAACCGGAATCAGGTCGGTGACGAGTCCTTCACCAACGGGCTTGCCGGTCTCCGACGCTATCGTCCGCGCAACCTCCTCGCGTCGCCGAATCAGGTGGTCTTGGAATACGTCGAGGACGTGCAGACGTTCCTCGACCGAGCGGGATGCCCAAGACTTCTGCGCCTCACGTGCCGCCTCAACCGCCTCGTCAACCTCCGCAGGCGTCGCCGCCTCGATTTCGTCGTTTACGTCGCCGCTCGCGGGATTGAACGACTTTACCGTCTCTCGTTCCTCTGATTCTGACATGACCTAACGGTGGTTTCGAGGGAAAGTAAGGATTTGGGTTGGTTACTCGTATCCCGGCGGCGCACCCTCGTAACGGAAGCCTTCCTGTTCCTCGACTTCGAACCTGAACAGCTTGAGGCTAACCTCGTCGTTCTTCTGGAAAGCCGCCTGTTGCCACGCGTTTTCGAGGGCGGAGTCGTCGACCTCTTCCTCCGAAACCTCGTTCAACGAGCCGACAAGGGAAACGCTTTCCCAGTTGAACATCGAGTCGGCGTCGTAGACCAAGAACCTCGCCCTTCCGTACTGTTCCGTCCGTTCTTTCTTACGGCTCCAGTCCCCGACGAAGTAGGTGAAGTACAGCGAGTCGTCGCCATCATAGCTGTATCCCATAGGGACAAGATAAGGAACGTCAGAGTCAGGTAGCGCCAGAACACCGGTAGAGTTTCTGCCGATGAAGCCGGTTATCTCGTCAGCATCCATCTCTTCGAGACCGTACTGTTTGAGTTCGTCCACACCCATGCGGCGGGATACAGCAGGGACGGATAAAAATCTATCCGCCGCCTAGGCGTTCAGAGAAACGTCCGGTACTTCTCGAAGACTGAGCGCCGCCCGACCATTTCCAGATGCCCGTACGGTCCGGCACGGACGTTCCTCGCCTCGTACCGCTCGGTCCAGTCGGTCGGCAGACAGCCGCGTCCGTTCGGGTAGACTGCGTAGTCGTTCTTGCTCCAGACGGCGGTGTAGTCGACGCCCTCGGCGAGTCCATCGACGTTCAACTGCTTGAGGAACTTGCTTGACGGTAACATATCGCGTGCGCCCTTGGTAAACGCCGCGAGACCGCTCGTCCGTGTCCCTTGGTGTGGCGTGCTTAACGTAACGACGGAGTCAACAATCTCGTCGCCGTCCATCTCCTCAACGTACCACCGCGTCTTGAGACCGCCCATCGAGTGCGCGATAACGTCAACTTCTCCGCCGTCGTCGTATGCCGCCTCAACGGCGGCGCGTACCTTCTCGGCGTACTTACGCGGCGAGCGGACGGTGAGTCCAGGAACCGTCTCGGCGTTGACGGTGTATATGTCGCCGTCGTCGTACCCTTCGCGCCGAAGGTTTCTCCGTAGAAGGCTCCACCAAGGGGTGTAGCCGGTGTCAAGAAATCCGTGTACAAGTACGACAGGGTTTGACATACCCGTCGGTATACGGTCTTTCTATATCAATCTTTAACCGCATATATCCGGCAGAGGGACTCAGGGAGAAAGAACCTCGACCTCCTCGACGAAGCCGAGTTCAGAGATACGTTTGACGAGGTCGCCCGAGACTTCGCCGTTGGTGATAACGGTGAAACGCGGTTCATCGGCGAAGTACGGGTCGTCGGTCACCGCCTGGCGTATCGAGACGCCTTCGTCGGCGATAGCTCCCGAAATCTCGGCGACAACGCCCGTAGAGGCGGCATCATCGACGCGTATCGTGAGAACCGACAGACCGAGGACAGGGGCTACGTCGCGTAACGACGGAATTGACGAGATGTTCTGGAAGATGGCACGGAGTTCGGCGTCCTCTAGTATCGTCTCGGTCGTCGAGTCGACGACTCGCCGGTCAACGTTAACCTCGTCGGCAACCTGCGTGTACGGAATCTCGATACCCCCTGAGACGACACGTCCTTCGTCGTTGACCGAGAAGCCGCGCTGGAGAAGTAGTTCGACGACGGCACGCTGTCCCGGAGACTCCTCGAACTTGCGCATGATACGGTCCCGCACGTCCTCGTCGTCTTTCGGCATGGAACGACGTAGAACGTCCCTAACTAAACGAGTTACGCAAACCACAAGTCATTAATTCTGTCGTTCCGAAAACAACACAAGGAGAGATAAATATGGACCTTCTACCCGGGGACCGTGTCGTACGCGCCGAGGTCGACAGCGAATGGGGCGAGGTTGACGACCGGTCCGCCGAGATAAGGACCGAGATAAGGTTTCCGTCACCCAACGTCGTCAACGGAAACGTCGATAGCTTCGGGGTCGAGTACGTCGCAGAGATGAACGGCGTACGCGTCGCTGAAGCGGAGAAAAGCGGCGTGCACCTTGACCCGCACCGTACCGTCGTCCGCCTTGACGCACGGATGGAGAACGGACGGATACGCGACTGGTGGACGAGCCATATCGAGTCGGGCGAGGAAAGCCGTATGCGCGTAAAGCCCCGTCTCCGACTCGACCTCGCTATGAGCGATATCGGTGTCCGCGTTCCTAGCTACCGGACGGGCATAGAGACGGACGTTCTCAGCTTCCTCAACGAAGCGGACAGGCGCGAGAAGACCGTCCTTGGGAGAACCGTCTTCGCGGTCGACGACGTGAACGCCGACTGGGGCGAACCCGACGAGGACGAAACGCCCGTTGAGGTCACGGCGCGCGTCGAGAACCCGACGCGTTTCCCGATACGGTTCTCCGACATCGTCTGTGACGTACGTATGAACGACGTTGAGGTCGGCGGCGGCGGAACGGTCGACGGCTTCAGACTCGGCGCAGGGGAAACCGACGAACTGGACCTCTGCGTCACCGTCGATAACGAACGCCTGCCCGAATGGTGGGCGACACACGTCGACAACGGCGAACACACCGAGATTACCGTCGACGTTTCCGGAGCCGTCGATGTGTTCGGGAAGCAGTTCCACGTCCATCTCCTCACGTACACAGGAGAGGTAGAGACAAACGTCCTCACCGACTGAAAACTGTTATACGACGCCGCCACGTACCGCCTCTGTGGACTGGCTCGACGAACTGAGGGAACGCGGCAGGCTCACCGGAACGGTGACCGACGATATACTCCGAAGCCACGGCGCGCGCGGCAGACGCGCCATAGACGCCGTCTCCGAGGGACGCGTCAAGGAGTACAAGGACTTCGTCGTCGTCGTCGGAAAGGGGGACGAGTACATAGTCGAAGGACGTTCCTGCACCTGCGACGACTTCCGTTACAACCTCGGCGACGCCGACGACGAACTCTGCTGGCATATCCTCGCCGCGCTCATCGCAGACGCCACCGGTGATACCGACGAACACGATATGTGGTACTCCGAGGTCCGTGACCTCGTCTAGTGTTCGTATCCTCTTCTCTCTAACGCCTCTCCGTCCATACTGACGCCTTCTTCGACAGCCTCGCCTATGACCGTTAGGGGCGTCTCCGTCGCGTCGCGCGCCGCCTCGACGGATTCAGGCGGAACAGTCAGCAGGAGTTCGAAGTCCTCGCCCACGAAGACATCGTCATCGCGGGCACCGTCGAGCAACGGGAGGGCGTCAGATTCGACGCGGAAGCCGACACCGGAACCGTCGGCGAGGTTGTGTAATCCGACAGCGACGCCGTCGCTCAGGTCGGTCATCGCGGTCGCGTGCGGAGCGAGGGCGACGCCGTCATCGACACGGGGCGGGAAGACAAAAAGCTCGTTTCCACGTTCGACGTTCCCGCGTTCGAACTCGCGCAGACCGACCGCGGTCCGCCCGAGAGCGCCCGTTACAGCGACTGCGTCGCCTACGCTTGCGCCCGAACGCGTCACGGGGTCGTCCGCCGCACCGACCGCCGTCGTCACGACGGTGAGTTCGTCGTGTCCGTCGAGGTCGCCGCCGACGTACTCCGCGCCGACCGACCCGCACGCCTCGCGCGCACCCCGGACGAAGCCGTCAAGGTTACCAAAGTCGGGCGCTCCGTACGCGGCGACGACCGCAAGCGCGCGCCCACCGCTCGCGGCTAAGTCGCTCAACGATACCGCCGCGGCGCGCCATCCAACCGTCCGTGGTGTGGTTCCGTCAGGGAAGTCGGTCGCGTCATGAAGCATATCGGTGGTTAGGAGAAGATTTGCCTCGTCCGGCGTTTCGAGCGCGGCGCAGTCGTCACCGACGCCGAGTTCGTCGGCGAGGCGCGCGAGAACGTCGAACTCTTCCATACGTCGAGTTACCGGCGGTCGTTATTGTATCTGCCGACGGCGAGGAACCGGTTAGCTTAAACGTCCGTCGCACCGAACACCAACAAGAATGACGACAGCACACGAGGTGCCGGGCGACCGGCTCGTCGAGACGACGAAGGACGAGGTAAAGAACCTCGACGCCGTCGAACCCCCTGAGTGGACAGAGTTCGCTAAGACAGGACGTAGCCAAGAGCTACCTCCTGAGGAAGACGACTGGTGGTACACACGGACAGCGTCGCTCCTCCGCAAGGTCTACATTGAGGGACCGATAGGCGTCGCACGGCTCAAGAAGGAGTACGGCTCGCGCGACAGAAAGGGCGTCGAGCCTTCACACCACGAGGAAGGAAGCGGCAACGTCATCCGTACCGCGCTCCAACAGCTCGAAGAGGAAGGACTCGTCGAACAGAAGGGCGGCGAGGGACGTGTCGTTACGGCTGAGGGACAGAAGTTCCTCGACGGTATCGCGGCGGATATAGACGACGAACTCCTTGCAGAGTAACCCGACTGAGTTAGACCCTTAAGTCTCGAATCCCTAAACTTAGATATGACCGACGACGACCTCGAAAAACTACGCGAGGAGAAGGTGAAGGAACTACAGGAGCGCGGCGAGGGCGGCGAATCTCAGGAGGAGGCTAAACAGCGCGCCGAAGCACAGAAGAAGGCGGTACTGCGTCAGACGCTCGAACCCGAGGCGCGCGAGCGTCTCGAAGCGCTCAAGATGGCGAAGCCGCAGTTCGCAGAACAGGTCGAGCAACAGGTTGTCGCTCTCGCTCAGAGCGGACGCGTGCAGGGGAAGATAGACGAGGAGCAGATGAAGCAACTGCTCCGGAAGCTCCAGCCCCAAGACGACGACTACGATATCAAACACAGCGGTCTCTGATTCCGTACGGTTTAAGCGCAGGCGGGCGCATTCTCCGGCATGGAGTTCGAGAGTCTCAAGGGTTTCCGCGACTTCTACCCCGACGAACAGGCGGCACGCCGCGAGGTCTTCGACACAGTCCGCGACGCGGCGCGTGCCTACGGATTCGATGAGGTAGCCGCCCCCTCGCTTGAACCGCTCGGGCTGTACGAGGTCAAAAGCGGAGAGGAGATAGTTGACGAGACGTACTCTTTCGAGGACAAGGGAGGGCGGCGCGTTACGATGACGCCCGAGCTGACGCCGTCGCTCGTCCGTATGTTTGTCGCGCGTCAGCAGGAGATGTCGAAGCCCGTCCGTTGGTTTTCGTCGCCCAAGCTCTGGCGGTACGAACAGCCTCAGTCGGGACGCCTTCGTGAGTTCTACCAGCCTAACTTCGATATCTTCGGCGCTGAAGGCGTCGAGGCGGACGCCGAGATAATCGCCGCCGCAGACGGTGTTCTGTCGCGTCTTGGACTGACCGACGAGTACGAGTTACGCGTCAGCCACCGCGGTGTGGTGCGGGGTGTCGTGGGTTCGCTCGGCTTGGACGACGAAACCGAGGGCGTCGTCCACCGTACCGTCGATAAGTCCGAACGTCTCGACGAGGACGAGATACGCGAACGCCTCGTTGATGCGGGCTTGGACGACGACGAGATACAGACAGTCGTCCGTCTCACGCGTATCGAGGGATGGGACGGCGTTGACGACCTACTCGAAATAGACGAGAGCGACGAGACGACCGCGGCGGTCGAACGTCTACACGCCCTTGACGAGACGCTTGAATCGTACGGCGTCGATA
>JAQZCZ010000046.1 GCA_028751095.1 Euryarchaeota archaeon Ods01
GGCGGAGGTAGAGCCGGACCCGGTATGCGCGCCGGACGACCCGCGCGTAGTGGGCGTCTCGGTTCTTGGAGCCAACAACGCCCCTGACAGTCTAATGGTCGAAACTTCGCTGTCGTCGAGAGCAGTCGGTAAGTCCGACGACACCACCTTGGACGGTGACTACGACATTATCCATATGGACGTGGAGATACAGGAGGTCGGCGACTCCTCGGCGTACGGCTGGGACGACGCCGACCGGTGGCTCTTCGTCCCTAAGATGCGCGGCGTCGATATTGACACCGACCTGATACGCCCGCCGTCGCCGGTTATCCGCGTCGAGGAGGAGAACCAGATATTCGTCTCCGTCGAGAACTCGAACGCCGTTTCCCATGCAGTCCGTTTCGACGGCGTCAACGTCCGTAACCACGCCGTACAGGGCGACGAGATACAGCCCGGAGAGGCGGGTTCATTTATTCTCCGTCCTACTGAATCCGGCGTCTTCACCTACTACTCGGAAAAACGCGATGAGGACGCGCGGAAAGGACTAGCGGGAATGATAGTGGTAGAGGAGGACCGTCCGGACAACCAGCTACAGAGTTACAACGTTGGTGGAGGTAAGGTGAGAGCGCCGTCGAACGCAGTTGAGGAGAGGTACGACGCTGAATACGACCTCGTCTACGGCGGTGTCAAAGAAGGATACGTCGAAGCCTCTGAGAGATACGAAGACCCCGACCGGATACTCGAAGCTACTGGGGAGTACAACGATGCACCGTACGATGCCCTAACGTTGAACGGACGTACGTATCCGGACACGGTCCGCGAGTCGTTGGTTGTTGTTGAGGAAGGCGGAGTGTACCGTCTGAACGTAGCGAACACGGCGTCTGAGGCTATTACGCTTCGCACCGACGCAGGCGACCTGTCGGTACGCGAGGGTGAAGGATACACAGAGGTTGATGAGGTTGAGATAGAGCCGATGGAAGCAAAGCATGTCCGTCTTGAGGTTGACGAGATAGACGGCACGGAGCCGTTGTACGTTGAGGGGGTAGACAGATACTCGACCGACGCGCCGACAACGCTCGTCGCAACCCAAGATGCACTCGACGACCACGGACTGCCGGACGCCCCTGTTGAGGACGACGGCTTCCTTCCGCCTCTTTCCGTCGTCCCCCTCACCGCCTTGGTCGGCTTCGTCGTCGGCGCTGTAGGCTTCTTCGCCGCCGCTGTCGTACGCCGAGGTGATATACGATGAGAAGACTCGTTGCTCTCGCCGTCCTTATCGCCCTTCTCGTCGCTTTCGTGCCTCTCGCGTCGGGCTTTGGCGGCGTCTCCTTCGAGGGTGACGAGACCGACACTTTCAACGAGAACACCGACGAAACTCCCCCGGGATGTGACCGAATTGCGGGCGAACAGGATGTTGAGGTCGCCGCAGTCTCGGGCGGCACCGGATATCCGCTGTTCGAGTACCAGCCGACCGTCATAGAGACTGAGCCTTGTACGCGTCTGACGGTGACCTTTTCGAGTCAGACACGTATCCGCCATCAGTTCGTCGTCCGCGGTCTGCCCCAAGAGACGTATCCCAGCGGTTACTTCGGTATAGAGGCTGACGGAGGCTCTGAGGAGGCGGCGACCTTCGTCACGCCGTCGGAGGACACGACGCTACCCTTCGAGTCGACCGTCGGCAGTCAGGCAAAGAGCGGTCTCCGTGGGCAGGTTGTCGTCGGCGAAGGTGACGGCGACGTTGAGGGCGTTCCCGGGGTGACTAAGCACGGATGGGAGGAAGACGGCGATACGGTCCCGTTACGTGAAGGGGCGTCTGCGCTCGTCGGAGTCGCCGTTGGCGTTCTCACAGCCGCCGTTCTGAGCAGGTTCAGGGGAAGATAGCCTCGACAGGCGTCATACCCATCAGGAAAGCGCCGACAAAGAAGCCGAGTATAGCTCCGCCGTTGAGAAGCGGCAGACCGGCGTGCGGCTCTCCTTTAGCAACCTTACGCATCAGAAGGACGAAGCCGGCGAGCGCGCCGACTAGTGCGCCCATCGCGGCGAAGTTCTCGACAAGCGGAGCGTCGATAAAATGCGCCGCGCTCGCAACTAAGACGCCTGGTATGACCGCGTCGCCAAGCCCCATGAACAGGGCGTCGCGTTCGCCTTCGGTGACCTCGTCGTCGTCGTCAACAAACGAGTAGTCGGGGCGGCGAGGTACGACGAACATAACGGGTAGCTTGAGGTCCATGACTCCGTCGGCGAGGGTCAGCATATGTTTCGTTCGGTAGACGGCTATAGCATCGTAGACGGCGAGCGCGCCGAGGAGGAGGAGCGCCGGCAGGATACCGAAGCTTATACCGAAGATACCTGCGCCTGCCGCACCCATCAGGACGCCCGCGGCGTTGATGACGTACCACTCGGGATAGATGCCAACGAGTCCTGCGACCGCGACTGCGACCGCTCCGGCGGCGACTGCGGGAACGAACGCCGCGAGGGTGTAGAAGCTCAGTATTGCGACCGCTCCGAGTATGACGGCTTGGAGAACGAAGTCGAGGTCACGGCGGACGGCGACAAGTATGAAGACGGTGAAGACGAGTATAGCGCCGAAGTAGAGGGCTGAGTTCGTAGGGTCCTCGGGCGAAGCCGTCGCCTGTAGCCCCGCTTCGTCAAAGGTGGGTACGAGGGCGAGCGCGAGGAACAAGACGGCGAGAAAGAGCGCCGCCATACCGAAGAACGGAGCGGCGTCTCGGAGTCGTGACATGTCAGAAACTGTCGGCGGCTACATTTGTTCTTTCTGGTAGACGACGCCCGACGCGACCGTTTACGCCTGACTTGGGGATTGTCCTTAGACGTGATACGACGTGTCCACGCCGTTGACTCCGCATCCGAAGCCCTCTCACTCCTGTAACGCGTCGCGTATCGCCTCGGCGTGTTCCTCGACACGCTCCTTCTCCTTGTGGAGTTCGTCGAGCCTTTGGCGGAGAGCGTCCGTATCCGCACCTGCTTCTTCGCGTGCTTCGAGAGCGCGTCGCATCGGTCCGTACTCGCCGCGTTCCGCCATACTCCCGATGCGTCGTAGCGCCGCAACCGTCTCCTCGTCTCCGAACATCGACACTATACTCACGAGTTCAGGAACGAGTCGACGCACTACGCCTTCAGGCTCGTAGCTAAGTTCGAACCTTTCCCCATCCGCCGTCTCGAAGAATGTCCGCGGCACCGCGGCACGGAACCCGTCGGTGTCGTCGACGTAGTGCGAAAGCTTGGCGTCGGAAGAGTCGGCGAGTTCGAGGACGCGTTCTACCGACTCGTCGCCGACGTGGCGCGACAGTCGTTCGGCTGTTCCACGCTCTATCGGGGCGTCGTCTACCAGAGGCGAGTCGAGCGTCTTCTCGCCGAGACGCGCGACCTCGACGGCAGGGGCTTCGCGGAGGAACGCATCGAACTCCTCGTGGACGCGCTCGTTGTACTCCTCGACGGCGTCGCGTAGCGGCGACGCGTCAACCTCTTCGCCGCGCCGCGCTGTTTCGAGACGTTCCTCGACCTCAGGTATCTCGTCACCGAGTTCGCCGGCGCGGCGCTCCTTGCGCGAAGCCTCGTCTTCGAGAGCGTCCCTCAGCTCGACGTAACGTTCGTACTCCTCGACGAATCCGGCTACCTCTTCGAGGTCTGACAACGCCTTACGGAAGTGTTTGTCACGTAAGGTTCTCGCGTCGAGCCTCGAAAGAGCCTTCTCGAAGTCGTCGCCTCGGTAGACCTCGGAGGCTTCGAGACGGTTTTCGGCGGCGATGACGACGTTCTGGAACTCGACGTACCTGCCGAACTCCCCGTGTCCCGTAGCGTCCTCGCGGTACTCCTCGAAGGCGGCGTCTATCATCTCGTACAGGTCGCGTGTCTCCTCGGCGCGTTCCTCCCCTACCTCACGCACCTTCTCGCGTAACTCACGGTACTCGTCGAGGTTCTCCACGGTGGCGGTAGGCTGTCGTGGCAGAAGTAGGTTACGCGTCGCCGAGACCAGCCGGCTGACACAAACCGCGCACCTCTTGTGTGTCCACTACGTACGTAGGAGCATGAAGCCGGAGAAGAAGGCGACGCCCGACGCCGTCTTCGAGGCGCTCGCCGACTCCGGATGCCGCAAGATAATAGAGGCGCTCGACGCGCCTATGACGGCGAACGAAATATCCGAGGCTTGCGATATGCCCCTCTCGACGACCTACCGAAAGGTCAATACGTTACAGGAGGCATCCCTCGTAGACGAGGAGGTAGAGGTGAGGAACGACGGTAAGCACACGAGCCGGTACGTTCTCGACTTCGACCGTCTGAGCGTCACGCTCAACGGAGACCATAGCCTGAGCGTCGACGTTTCGCGTCCGGAGACACGTGACGAGCGGCTCGAAAACCTCTGGAGGGAGGTGTCTCAGGAGACGTGACATCGCATATCTCGTCAGGACCCGAGGTCGTTCTGGTCCTAGCCGCGGCACGTACCGTGATACTCGTTCTCGGCGCTCTCGTGACATACTACGCGTACAAGGCGTACAGACGCACCGGCGCACCCGCTCTACGGGCGCTCGCAATCGGCTTCGGATTCGTCGTCGCGGGTTCTGTCGCCGGCGGTACGTTACACGCCGCGGGTATGGATGTCGTCCCGTCGCTACTGACCGACAGCGTCTTTACTGCGGTAGGCTTCGCGCTCATACTCTACTCGCTCCACGCCGACGCGTAACGCCGTACTCGGACGACCGATTTTTACTGCGTCGTCACGTACACCGTCCGAATGCCGGAGACCACCGAGAGTGAACTTGAGCGCACGCTCGGGCTGAAGGAGGCGTTGATGATAGGCGTCGGCACGATGGTTGGTGCAGGCATCTTTGTCCTACCTGGACCTGCTGCCGAAGCCGCCGGACCTGCCGCCGCCCTCGCCTTCGTACTCGCGGGCGCTGTCGCACTTCTCACCGCGTTCTCGACCAGCGAACTCGCAACTGCGATGCCTCAGGCTGGCGGACCCTACCACTTCATCAACAGCGGACTCGGACCCCTGTTCGGCTCCATCGCCGGACTCGGTAACTGGCTCGGTCTGGCTTTCGCAACCGCCTTCTACGCCGTCGGCTTCGGTAGCTACGTTGTCCTTCTCCTCGAACCCGCCGTCTCCGTTCCCAGCGTTGCTCTCGGACCCCTCGTACTTGACGACTCGCAGGTCGGCGGTCTGGCTGTCGTGGTCGCATTCGTCGGTATCAACTACCTTAGCACGTCGAGTACGGGAAGCCTCCAGAACGTCATCGTCCTCACCCTCCTCGGCATACTCGCCGCTTTCGTCGCATTCGGTGCTTTCCAGACCGATATCTCGACACTCCGTCCGTTTGCTCCCGAGGGTGTCGAAACTATACTTCCTACCACTGCGCTCGTCTTCGTCTCCTACCTCGGATTTGCGCAGATATCGACCGTTGCGGGCGAGATTAAGAAGCCGTCACGGAACCTTCCGATAGCCATCGTCGGAAGCGTTCTCCTCGTAACCGTCATCTACGCTGTCGCTATGGTCGTCCTCCTCGGCGTCGTCGAACGTGATGTCGTCGCCGGCGACGAGACGGCTATCGCCGAAGGTGCCGCCGTCGTATTCGGCGCTGTCGGAGCGGGCGTCGTCGGCGTCGGACTCATGACCTTCGGCGGTCTGCTTGCGACGGCTTCCTCGGCGAACGCCTCGGTCCTGTCGGCGTCCCGTATCAGCTACGCCATGGGGCGTGACGGTCTAGTCGTCGAATGGCTCGGCGCGGTACACCGGCGTTTCAAGACGCCTCATCGCTCCATCGTCCTCACCGGCACCCTCATCGTCGTATTTGTCGTTCTCGGAACGGTCGAGAACCTCGCCCGTGCGGGGAGTGTGATGCATCTCGTCGTCTACGGTCTCCTCAACGTCGCATTAATCGTATTCCGTGAAGCCGATGTCGTCTACAACCCCGACTACCGCGTTCCTCTCTACCCGTACGTCCCCGCCGCCGGAGCGGTTCTGTCGTTCGCCCTTATCGCGTACATGGAGCGTATCGAGATACTTCTCGCGGTCGGACTCGTCGTCGGAAGCGTCGCGTGGTACCTTGTCTACGTCCGGTCGCGCGTACATGACACGAGCGCCCTCGCGGTTCTCCGCAACCCCCAAGCAGTCGAGTCCGAGGTCGAACTCGACGACGACGAAAAGTAGCCCTGACCGTTGGGTTAATGTTCCCTCCGTTCGAACCATGACGGAAGGATGCCTAAGCTAGACTCGACGATACTCGTCCCTGTCGATATCTCCGCGCCCGAGGAGTTCGACAAGGAGCTTCTCGAACTCTTTGGTCCGATGCGTGTCGTCCTTCTCGGGTATTATCCCGTCCCCGACCAGTCCGCGCCCGAACAGCTCCGTGACGAGTTCGAGGAAGAAGCCGCTGAAGCCCTCGAACGTTTAGCCGACGACTTCGACAAAGATACCGACGTTGAGACGGTCTTAGTCTTCACGCGTGACCGCGACAAGACGGTCGAACGCGTCGGACAGGAACACGACACCGACGCTGTCCTGACCGGCGGCGAGGTTGACACGGTCCAGAAGGTACTCGTCCCTATACGTGGCGACCCTAACCTCGACAACATTGCCGAGTTCGTCGGCGCGCTCATGCAGGAAACAGACGCTACCGTGACGTTGCTCCACGTAGCGGGTGACGAGGAGGAGGAAAGCACCGGCGAATACATACTCCGCGGTGTCTCCGACAGACTGAAGGAAGACGGCGTCGACCCCGAACGCGTCTGCTGGGAACAGACGAAAGGCGGCTCGCCCGAGAACGAGATAACGGATTTCGCCAAGGGCTACGACGTACTCGTAATCGGCGAGACCGAACCGTCGTTACGCAAGAAGATATTCGGCGACGTGCCGACGAAGGTCGTCCGAGCCACCGACATGCCCGTTCTAATCGTCCGTGGCGACGCCTGACCGCGGGATTTTTGCTACCGTCGCCCGACTGTCTTCCGTGGACTGGCACCCCCTTACTGAGGAAGAGGTCTACGACGAACTCGGAACCTCGCGCGAAGGCTTGTCGTCGGACGAGGCTCGTCGACGCCTCGAAACCGAGGGACCGAACCGGCACGAGGTCGAGGGAGGCGTTTCGCCCCTTTCCGTCCTCGCTGACCAGTACCGTTCGGCGCTCATCTGGCTTCTGATAGTCGCCGCCGGTGTCATGTACTCCGTCGGACATCTCGTCGACGCCGTCGTTATCGTTATCATCGTCGTTCTCATCACGGCGTTCGGCTTCGTTCAGGACTACAAGGCAGAGAAGAGCATCGCCGCTCTCAAGGAGATGTCCGCCCCTTCCGCGGTCGTCCGGCGTGACGGCACCAAAAGCGAGATATCCGCACACGAGGTCGTCCCGGGCGACCTCGTCTACTTTTCGTCCGGCGATGTCGTCCCCGCCGACGTACGTCTCGTCGAGGTCAACAACCTCCGTACCGAAGAGGCGGCTCTGACGGGCGAAAGCACCGGCGTCACCAAGGAAACCGGAACTGTCGCCGAGGGCACGCCTCTCGCCGAACGCACTAACATGGCGTACAAGGATACGGCGGTCGCACGCGGCTCCGGCGTGGGCGTCGTTGTTGAGACGGGCGACGACACCGAGGTCGGACGTATCGCGCGTTCTCTCGAAGAGGCGGATGAGCGCGACACACCCTTCCAAGCCGAGATGGACCACCTCGGAAAGCTAATCGCTGTCGGCGTCGTCGGTGTCGTCGGCGTAATCGCCGTAACCGAACTCGTAATAGGCGACACGCCGCCGCTTGACGTTTTCCTGACAGCCGTCGCCGTCGCCGTCTCAGCCGTTCCCGAGGGTCTCCCCGCCGTCGTCACGCTTTCGCTCGCACTCGGCGCTCGGCGGATGGCGTCACGGAACGCTCTCGTCCGCCGCTTACCTATCGTCGAGGCTCTCGGCTCCGTCGATACCATCTGCACCGACAAGACCGGCACCCTGACCGAAGGTGAGATGACCGTCAAACGCCTCTACGCGGACGGCGAAACCGTTGAGGTCACGGGAAGCGGCTACTCGACCGACGGCGACCTCCTCGTCAAAGGCGAGCGCATCGAACCTGACCGTTACGACGAACTGTTCCGGTGCGCACTACTCTGTAACAACGCCGACGCCTCGTCCGATTCCGACTACGTTGGCGACCCTACCGAGATAGCCCTTCTCGTCGCGTCGCAGAAGGCGGGATTCGGTCTCGAAGAAACACGCGACGCATATCCGCGCCGCGGCGAAATCGAGTTTGACTCGACCCGCAAGAGGATGACGACGGTTCACCGCACCCCTGACGACCGACGCGTGGCGTACATGAAAGGCGCACCTGAGACCGTCCTCGACCGGTGCGACCGCGAACTCGTCGACGGCGAGGTACGTGAACTCACCGACGAACGCCGTGACGAGATAGCTGAGACGAACGAGAGGTTCGCGGGCGACGCACTCCGTGTCATGGGTTTTGCGTACAGGGACGGTGTCCCCGACGGTGCCGAAGACGCGACCGCTGACTCCGAGACCGCGGATGAGGTTGAGTCGGGAATGGTTTTCCTTGGTCTTCAGGGTATGTACGACCCTCCCCGTCCCGAGGTCCGCGAGGCTGTCGACGGATGCCACGACGCAGGGATACGTGTTATCATGGTGACCGGCGACAACGCCGTCACCGCGGGAGCCGTCGCCGAGGAGGTCGGAATTGATACCGACCGCGTCGTCACCGGCTCTGAACTTGACTCTATGGACGACGACGAACTATACGAGGTCGTCGCCGAAGCTAATGTCTTCGCTCGGACGACCCCTGAACACAAGGTCCGCATACTCCAAGCGTTACAGGCGACCGACCACACCGTAGCGATGACCGGCGACGGCGTCAACGACGCGCCCGCGGTCAAGAACGCCGACGTGGGGGTCTCTATGGGAATACGCGGGACAGACGTGACCGAACAGGCTTCCGACATCGTTCTCTTGGACGACAACTTCGCTACCATACGCGACTCGGTCCGCGAAGGACGGCGTATCTTCGACAACGTCCGTAAGTTCGTCAACTACCTTCTGTCGGGCAACGGCGGCGAGGTTACCATGATATTCTCGGGAACGATGCTCGGCTTCGGACTCGTCATAACCCCGATACAGATTCTCTGGATAAACCTCGTTACCGACGGAATACCCGCGGTTACCCTCGGCGTCGACCCCGAGGCTGAGGACATCATGGACCGTCCTCCCCGCTCACCGGACGAAGGAGTTATCACCGACCGCATGGTCTTCTCGATAGTCGGAATCGCTGTCTTCATGGCGGCGTGTATACTCCCGCTGTTCTACATCCATAGACACGATACGCAGTTGGCGAGGACGGTCGTCTTCACGTCGTTCGTCTGTTTCGAGATAGTCCGTATACAGGCGATACGCCACAGGTACGGGCTTGGGGTAACGTCCAATCCGTGGCTGATAGCCGCCGTCGCCGTCGCGCTCGCGTTACAGATGGTCGTTCTTTACACGCCCGTAGCCGTCTTCTTCGACGTGACGCCTCTCGGACTAGAACACTGGGGACGTATCGGCGTCTCGCTCGCAGCCTTCATCGCCCTGATGGCTGTCTTCGTTAAGGTACAGGACCGTTTCTTCGACAAGTACTAGTCGTACTTCTGTTCGAACTCTTCGACAAGCTCCGACATCTTGGCGTACCAGTCGTCAAGGAGACGTTCCATGTCGTCGGTAACTGTTCCGGCGGGTGCGGCTTCGTAGACGTGGTAGTAGCCCCCGTCGTCGTAGTTTATCTGCTCCTTCTGCACGAGTCCGGCGTCGAGGAGACGCTGTACCGAGCGGTACGCCGTCGAACGCTCCCTGCCGACCTCGTCGGCTATCTCGTCGACGGTCAGGTCTCCGTCGCTCCGGACGATAACCTCGTAACAGTCCCTGTCGAGTCCCTTGAGACCGTGTACGCATTCGAGCAACCCTTCGCACTCCATGTCGCTACGGAGGAGTTCCGAAACCGAGTTAGCCATTTTATCGGGGTATGAGACGGTCCGTAATAACCCTTCGGTGACCGTCGGCACAAAGAACTTGACCGCTGAGGCTCAAGACAGGAACATGATATCCGTCAGCGAGGACATCGGTATTGAGGAACCCGTCGAAGAGGTCTACGGGTACATGGACGACCCGTATAACCACGCCGAGGTCACGCCTAGCATCACCGACGTTCGTAACGTCGAACCCCTTGACAACGGCGGAAAGAGACTCGAACACACCTACACGATGGCTGGGATAGGCGTCGACGGCGCACTTGAGGAGGTCGAACACGTCGAGAACGAACTGATGCGTTTCGAGATGACCGGCGAACTCGAAGGCGAGATAACCCTCCGTTTCGAGGACGAGGACGGCGGCACCCGTCTTACGTACGCCGCCGAGTACGACGTGCCGACCAAGGTACTCGAAAAGCTCGTCGAGCCTTTCGTCCGACGTTACAACGAACGCGAACTAAGGACGACGCTCGAAAACGTCAAGACGCGTCTCGAAGTCGAAGGCTGACTATTTTACTCCCTGACCACGTACCCCCTCCGATGGACGTTACAGAGAAGCTCGACGAGTACGCCGAGTACGTCACGCGTAAGGCGTCCGAGGAGTTCAAGCCCATGAACGTCGTCAACGTCCCGGGCGTGAGCAACAGACGCGCGCGTAAGGCGGTATCGTCGACGATGCGCGATATGAAACGCGCACAGGAACGAGTCCTAAAGAAGCAGTACAGCGCCGTCGTCGGCTCCGTCTACGACGACGACGTGGACGCCCATCTCGGCGACTTCATCCATAACGACGCTTTCTACAGGAACTACGAGGGTGACCGCGACGAAGATTACCGTGACGCGCTTGAAGAACGGATGCGCAGGATGCACGACGCTCTCCGTCCCGTCGTTCTCGCTGAACCCGAAGGTTTCTGGGAATCGGCGCGCGGCGTCTACGACCGCAACGAAGCCGTCGAGGCGCTCGGAGAACTCTTCACGGCGTCGGAGACCGCGAGCCGTTTTAGCGACGGCATCGTGATGCAGGTTACCGTTCCCGTGCCCCTGAGCAAGAAGACGTACACCTACACCGACGAGTCTATAAGGGCGTTCGGGGTCGGCGAAAAGAGCGCGCTGAAGAAGCTCGAAATGGAAGCTGACGAAGCCTACTAGCCGAGGAAGCCGCGTTCGGTAGCCGCCTCACGTACCGCGTTCCTCGCAGTGTCGGAGTCGCCGCGTTCGAGCGCGTCCATAACGTCGTCGGTCGCGTTACGGTGTGCCTCGTCGGTCTCTACGTCGACCAGTTCTAACGCCTCCTCTACCTCTTCTGCGTCGAGTCCGACGAAGTCGGGCGCTCGGGGGTTGTAGTAACCCGCCGCCTCGGCGAGGTTGTCGTAGAAACGCGGGAATACGTCGTCGACGAAGTCGGCGTCGTCGCCCGTCATCCCACGGACGCCTAGCAACGTCGGCGGAAGACCGACGCTGTACAGCGCCGCCGTGTACGTGATGGCGCGCGGAAGCGCGTTCTCTCCGACCTCGCGCGAGTAGCCGAAAAGTCCGACGTGGAGACGCCGCGCCCGTCTTCCCGGGACGAGGTCCGCAACGCGGTTTACCGTCGGCGCTACGACGTTTATCTGTTCGCCGTAGGCGTCGGCTACACGCCCCACCGTTTCGACTGCACGTTCCTCGTCCACTGCCACAGCGTCTCCACGGGACGCTTCCTTGAGAGCCTCGACGCCTTCGCGTACCTCGTCGACCGGACGGTCGTACTTGAACGCCGACTGCGCGGTGAACGTATCGACCGACGGATAGGCGTCGGCGACGTTTGCGGCGTCGTCGGGCGACAGTCCACCGCGGAACGGTGCGCTCCCCGCGCCGAGCATCGGGTATACGTCGATGCTCTCGCGCTCCTCCAGCGCGTCTAAGCGCGACAGGGCGACGAGGTTGAGAAGGTCGGCGGAGACCGAACCGTAGTTGAGAGCGGGGTCGGACCGCGCCAGAAAGACGCGTTGCTCCTCGACCCCCGCGCGCCGGACGTACTCCCCGACTATGCCGTCTATATCGAGCATATGCGCGCGGTCTTCGAGAAGCGGTATGACGCCAACGGTGGAGGGATTGAACTCACCGACCCAGTCGGCTACCGTCCTTCCGTCCGCTACCGTTTCATCCGACTTGCCGACGACGAACTCCTCGTAGTACCGTCGTATGAGAAGAAGCTGTTCGGCGGAGGTTACCATGGGGACGATTACCTCGTGTATCGGGGCGAACTCATCGACGCCGCACTCCTCTGCGAAAGCCGCCGCGGCGTCGTACGAACGCGGGACGCTTTCGAGGATTTCGAGGAGAACCTTTGCCTCCGTCGGCTGTACGTCGGGGTTTGGTCCGCGTAGCGTGAGGCGCACGTCCTCTCCGAGTACGGCGTCCTCGAAGAACTCGGGGTGGCGCGAGAGTAGCTTCTGGACTGCGTAGTCGTCTCCTTCCTTTCCTTCGAAGTCCCACATCTGTTCGTCGCATCCGAGATGCGAGTAGACGTAGTACGCCTCCTGTATCTCGTCCTCGCCTTCGACCACGTCGCCTTCGACGAAGAAGGGTAACGTCGCGTTGTCGGGGTGTTGGGTACTCATCACCCTTGGCGGGTCCATGGAACGCCTACGTCCGCGCGACGGATTAAGCTTACCGCGCCCAACGTTCTTGTGACGCCCGTGCGTAGACTGACCATGACATCCAGACCCGAAATCGGCGCAGGCGTCGAGAACGTCGATATGTCGGACGAAACCGTCGTAGTCACCGGCTCGACGAGCGGAATCGGACGCGAGACGGCGCTTGCGCTCGCCCGCCTCGGCGCTACGGTCGTCGTCCATGGACGTGACGAGGAGAAGGGGAGGCGCGTCGTTGAGGAGATAGAGACGGATGACGGCGAAGCTACCTTCCTCCGTGCCGACTTCTCGTCTATCGACGCGGTACGAGGCTTTGCAGACGATATACGCGACGAGGTTGACGCCGTTGACGTTCTGGTCAACAACGCCGGCGGACTCTTCTCCGACGGACGCCTTACCGACGACGGAATCGAGTACAGCTTCGCGGTTAACCACGTCGCCCCTTTCGTACTCACCGCCGAACTCCTGCCTCTCCTACGCGACTCCGAGGGGCGGGTCGTCAATACGTCTTCGGGCGCACATACGCGGGCTGACATGGAGTTTGACCGTCTCACCAGCGCCGAGGACTACAGCGCCTTCCGCACCTACTGCCAGACTAAGCTGGCGAACGTCATGTTCACGCGCGAACTCTCCCGTAGGCTCGGAGAAGACGGCGCTCCGGTGACCGCTAACTGTTTCCATCCCGGCGCTGTCCCCGGCTCCGGCTTCCCGCGTGAGACGCCGCTCCCGTTCCGTCTCGCCGCCCGCGCCATCTCGGCGTTACCCGCCGCCGTACAGAGCATAGTGGTCACAACGGTCCCTGAGGGAGCCGAAACCGCCGTCTACCTCGCCGCCTCTCCCGAAGTTGACTTCTCCGGCGAGTACCTCGTAGACTGCCGCCGTCGGAATCCCTCGTCCGAAGCGCGTGATGACGAGAAGGCTCGCCGCCTCTGGGAGCTAACTGAGGAAGTCTCTGACGTAGACTACGAACTGTCCTCGTGAGCGTACTCGCGTAACACCTCAAGCGGAACCTCGTCCAGAGCCGACACGTTCGTCGCCTCTAAGACGACGGGCGGAGCCTTTCCGTCTTCGTGCGCCTCCGTCCATCTCGGGACACAGATACACCAACGGTCTCCGGGATGCAGACCCGGAAATTCGAGTTCCGGACGCGGCGTCGTGAGGTCGTTTCCGCGTTTCCTACTGTACTCCAAGAACTCCTGTGTCATCACGGCGCATATCTCGTGTCTTCCGCGGTCCTCCGGATGCGTCTCACAACAACCGCTCCGCGTGAAACCCGTCGACAGGGTCGAGCTACAGTCCGCGAGTTCGCCGCCGAGTACGTTCTTTCCCATCGTCCTTCCTTTGTTCTCCCACGACAAAAGAACGCCGGAGATATATCGGCGTGTCTCAAACGCCGCCCATGGACGACTTTCCCGACGATGCCGCGGAGTTCGTACAACAGCATATAGAGGACACCGGAAGCTTCCTCGCGTGGATAGGCGGCGAGGTGACCGAGGTAAGCCGCGACTGCGCCGAGGTCCGTCTCTCTTTCGACGACCACCATACCAACTCGACCGAGCCACCGACGGTTCACGGCGGCGTGACCGCGACACTCGTCGATACCGTCGGAAGCCTCGCGCTCCGCCCCCATCTCCAAGACCCGTTTAACGACCAGCTGGCGACCATAAACCTCAACGTCAACTACCTCCGCGGCGGCGACGGCGACCTCGTGGCGCGCGGAACCGTTGTCCGCGCCGGTAACAGCGTTGGGGTGACGGAGATTACCGTCGAACAGGAAGACACCGACGAACTCCTCGCAGTCGGACAGGGAGCCTACCGCCTCTTTACCGACGCAGAGTAGAAGAGCGGAGAAGGAAGAAAACGGGCTGGAGAGGCGGACGGCGGCTGGGGTAGTTCCGCCTCCGCTCATCCTATCGTTGTTTTGTGGGGGGATACGGCTTATGTCTGTTATTTTAGCCTCCCTCGTCGAAAGACTCAACAGTTTAGCCGTACGTTCTTGTTACGTGACTGAACGCCCGTCCCATCGTCTGTTCGCCGCCGTCTACGACACCGCTACGCGTCCGTTGGAGCGCCGTCTCGACCGACACCGCGCCTACCTTGCGCGCGGCTTGGAAGGCGACGTTCTCGAACTCGGCGCGGGGACGGGAGCTATGCTCCCTTATCTCGCCGAAACCGACGCGACGGTCCACGCTGTCGAACCTGACCCGCATATGCGGAAACGCGCCCGAAGCCGCGCCGAACGGCTTGGCGTCGCGCTTGAACTTCGTTCCGACCTCGCTGAGTCACTCTCGTACGACGAAGACAGCTTCGCCGCCGTCATCTCATCGCTCGTCTTCTGCACCGTCGATGACCCCGCCGACGCACTCGATGAGGTCGCCCGAGTCCTACGTTCCGGCGGCGAACTACGTTTCCTCGAACACATCGGGGACGACGGCGTGACACGCCGCGTACAGGAGGTAGCGACACCCGTCTGGAGACACTGTGCCGGCGGCTGTAACCTTGACCGTGATACCGTCGAACGTTTCGATAACCATCCGTCCTTCGAAACCGTCGAGACCGAACGTGTCGAACGTCTCCCGCTCACGCCTTTCGTCCGCGGAAGGCTTGAACGCGTCTAGACGCCAAGGAGTTCGTCGTGTAGCCTGTCGTGGACCTCTTCGAGAACGCCGCGCAGGTTCCTTGCGTCGTAACGGTTGTACTTGACGAGCCTTTCGAGCGCTTCCGTATCGCCGTCCTCGTACGCGTGCCAGAGCCTCACCGCCTCACGTCCGTCTACATCCTCGACTCCGTCGCGTCCTACGCCGAGAGTTTTTTCTACCTCCTTCAGCCCTCCCGTCAGTCCGAGACGGCGGCATAGGTACATCAGGTCTACGTGCGGCGTCTCGGTTGAAACCCCAAGGTCGGCTTCGACGAAAGGCTCGTCGAACCTCCGTCCGTTGTACGAGACGAGTAGGTCGGAGCGGTCGAACTCCGCCGCGACGTTTTCAGGGGTTAGGTCGTCGCCCCGTACGAACGTCTTCGTCTCTCCGTCCCGATGGAAGCTTACCGTCGTCACGACGTTCCTCTTGGCGTCTAAGCCCGTCGTCTCTATATCGAAGAAGGTCGCTCCGTCGTCGAAGTTCCTGTACATCCTCCAGAGTTCGCCGTTGGGAAGCGCGTCTCCGAAGAAGACGGCATCGCCGCGGTCGAGTGCATCGCGTCCTTCCTCGACGAAGGTCAGGACGCGGTCACGCCGCGTCTCGCCGAGGACACCGCTTTCCTCGAACGTCTCCCAGTCGGTCACGCCTTTCTGCCAGAGGCGTTTCTCGGTCTTCTCGCCCACGCCGCGGACCGGCACGAAGCTGTTCTCGACGCGCATACGCACGAAAGGTATGCGTCTCACCTAAGCCTACTGAAGCCGACGGGACTAGTCGAGTTCGGCACGTCCGCTCGTGGCGCTCAGGACGCGGTCCTCGATTACGTCGCTCTCTTCCGCCGGAGGACGCGCGACGAAGACGACCGATGCGCCGTAGTCGGCGTCGAACTCTACCCCTTCGCTTTCGAGTATTCCACGTACCGTGCCCGAGTCGTCGTACTCAACTTCGATACGTATCTCGTCACGCGGCACGTCGAGTCGGCGTTCCGCGTCTTTGAGCGCCCGCTTTGTGGCGTCGGAGTATGCGCTCACCAGACCACCGTATCCGAGCTTCGTCCCGCCGTAGTAACGGACGACGACGGCGACGACGTTCTCGACCGCCTCGCCCTGAAGGACGTTGAGAACGGGCTTCCCCGCCGAACCCGACGGCTCGCCGTCGTCGTCGTAACGTTCGCGCAGAGGCTCGGCGCGGACGCGGTAGGCGTAGACGTGGTGGGTGGCGTCGGGATGGTCGTCGCGGATACCGTCGAGGAATCCTTCGGCTACGTCTTCGTCCGCCGCGGGCGCTACGTATCCCACGAACTCCGAACCGGCGCGTTCGAACGCCGCCGTTCCCTTGCCGTCGACGGTCTCGAACTCCATCAGTCGAGGTATTCGCGCCAGTCTCCTGACTCTATCACGGGCGTGTCGTCCGTCGGTCCGTTGTAGACGTAGACCCA
>JAQZCZ010000099.1 GCA_028751095.1 Euryarchaeota archaeon Ods01
CGCACCGCCGGAGTACCAAGAGGATGATGACGAGGAGGAGAAAAGCAACGACATGAGGCAGGCGGTGAGGGCTCTCTGTAACCCTGGCACCGTCCTTGACCTGCTCCGGAACTTCGTCTTCTACGAACAGCGTGAGGGCGGAGACACCAAGATAGTGCCGCGGTATATGCAGTACTACGCCGTCAACGAGATACTCGACCGCGTCGACGAGGGCGAGCACAAGAAGGGGCTGGTCTGGCACACACAGGGTTCGGGTAAGTCCTTCACGATGCTGTACGCCGCCGAGAACCTACTCACACGCGACGTAGCCCGAAGCCCGCAGGTGTTCATCATCGTGGACACCGACAAGCTGAACAGCCAGATGCGGGACCAACTCGCTAACCTCACCCTCGAACGGTGGACCGAGGCGAAAAGCATCGACCACCTGCAACGCCTCATAGAGGAAGGGGGTAGCGAACTCGTCCTCACCACCATACAGAAGTTCGAGAACGTAGAGCCGGAGATACAGGGCAACGACGAGGTCGTCGTGATGACCGATGAGGCGCACCGTTTCATGGAAGCCGACCTCGGAAGCCGTCTCAAAGCCGCGCTACCAGACGCCTACAGGTTCGGATTCACAGGCACTCCCGTCCGTGAGGGCGAACGCGAGAAGGACAGAAACACGTTCCGCGAGTTTTCGCCCGAAGGCGAGGAGTACCTGCACCGCTACTCCATCAAACAAGGTATCGACGACGGCTTGATTCTACCCGTCTACTTCACGCTCCGTCACGACGCCGAGTGGGAGATAGACGAGGCGGGTTTGGACGAGGAGTTCGAGCACGAGTTCCGCGGTATGTCGACAGACGAGAAACGAGAGTTCATCCGCGAGAACATCAACTCCACGACGCTCGCCGAAATCTCGCCCCGAGTCGACACCAACGCCGACGAGATAGACAGCCACTACGACGAACATATCGCACCGAACGGCTGGAAGGGCATGGTCGTGACGCCGAGCCGACGGTCCGCCGCGATGTACGGCGAACGCCTCACCGAGCTACGCGGCGAGGACGAGGTCGAGGTTCTGTACACGGCGACGAAGGACGACCCAGAGCTCATCAGTCAGTTCCACACCGACAACGAGGAACGCGACGAGATAGTACGGGAGTTCAAGAAGGAAGAGAACCCGAAGCTGTTGGTCGTTCACAACATGCTCCTCACGGGCTTCGACGCTCCCGTGCTCAAGACGATGTACCTTGACCGCAACCTCAAGAACCACGGTCTGATGCAGGCGATTGCGCGCACCAACCGTCCCGCAGAAGGCAAGGAGAACGGCGAGATAGTCGACTTCCAGGGCGTCTTTGAGAACATAGACGACGCTCTCGATTATGACGCAGAGACCAAAGAGTACGCCGCACGTGACAAGGACGAACTCTACGAAGACCTCGTCGACCAACTCGATACTGTCTGGGAGATATTCGACGGGATACCCAAGGACGACACACAGGAGGCGACGTACAAAGCCGTCGAACGGGTGAGTACGCACCCCGAACGCCGCGAGTTCAAGCAGGGATTCCGGCGTCTACAGAACCTATACGAATCGGTGTCGCCCGACAAACGCCTCATAACCGAGGGAATCGACGACCAGTACAAGTGGCTGAGCCGGATACACGTCGCGTTCAAACGTACCACCTCCGGCGACGATACTCCCGAAGAGGAAATGAGGGAGAAAACGCGCGACATCCTTGAGGAAAACATCGACGTCGGCGAGATACGCAGGGACTTCCCGACGTACAAACTCGGCGAAGAGTACCTCGAAGACGTGGAGGGTCTGGAGAACCCCGGCGTCAAGGCGTCACAGATAGCCCACGCGACGCAGGAACACCTACGCCCGCGGACCGAGCAGAACCCACGGTACCAACGCCTGAGCGAACGGGTTAACGACATCGTCGAACGGTGGCAGGGCGGCGAGATGGCGGACCCCGACGCCGTCGAAGCCCTGAAATCCGTAGAGGGTGAGGTGCTGGAGGTCGAAAAAGAGGCGGACGAACGCGGTATGAACGACGCCGAGTTCGCCGTCTACACGCACCTGACCGAGGAGAGCGAGCACGAGGTTGACGACGAGACCGCCGAGGAGGTCGCCGAACACATCGCCTCGGAGTTCGAGGACCGCGTCGACCGCGACTACCCTGGATGGAAGACGAACCAACGCACCGTCGAGGAGATAGAACGCATCCTTCTCGACACCCTTGTCGTTGAGTACGACCTTAGCGAGGTGATGAACGACGAGTTCGCCGACAGCGTACGGAACTACCTAACCAGCAGCTATGATTGAGACCACGGCGCGGAAGACCGAGTTACTCGGCGAGTCTATCGCCTACGACGTACGGCGGAGCGACGACGCCACTCAGCCCCGTATAGACATGGACATCCGTGGAGTAACCGTGGTGCTACCGACGGACGCCGACGAGGAACCCGAGACGCTGTTGGAGGAGAACGCCGCGTGGGTGGTCGAGAAGAAACGCAAGTTCGAGGCGTACCGCGACGACATGCCCGAACGGAACCACGAGGCAGGCGCGGAATTCCCGTACCTCGGCGAGGAACACGAGGTTGTCGTCGAGAGCCGTTCTGCTTCGGAGGTTGAGGACGGCAAGCTACGTCTCGCCGAACATCACGTCGAACAGACCTCGGTGAAACGTGCGCTGGAGACCCTGTACCGGCGGAAGGCACGCGAACGGTTCGAGGACCGCGCCGACCACTACGCCGACGAGATGGGCGTCGAGTACGAGAAGATAGAGGTGCGGAACCAACGGACGAAGTGGGGTAGCTGTTCGACGACAGGCACGCTCGGTCTGAACTGGCGTCTCATGATGGCTCCGCCGGAGGTAGCTGACTACGTCGTCGTACACGAGATAGCGCACCTGCGCGAGGCGAACCACGACGATGAGTTCTGGGCACTCGTTGCCGAACATGACCCCGACTACGAGGACCACGCCGAGTGGCTTGAACGAAACAGCGTGCGTCTCATCTTCTCCGACAGCGACCTATAGCTGAGGCGGACGGACCCCCTAAACCCGTGTATGTACGTATACATACGTATGTATGTATGCACACGGTATAGCGTACCCCCTATCTGAGAGCGACCACCTCGATTCCCGACGAGAGCGCACCATGCCATCAGCAAGTCCAAGCCTGCGCCGTCATGTAGTTTTCAGTTAGTTAATCAACGTATTTATTACACTACAAGCCCTACGTTTAATTAGGGAAACACAGGGAAAAACGAACAAGGAAAACGGGCACGGTGCTCAGACACCGCACCCTGTGGCTCCTCAGGATACGAGAAGCAATGACAGATAGCCACGCGTCTCGGAAAACAGTATCGCCCAACGGAAGCTCAGATACAGTGGTGGAGGAGAGCGTAGCCGAGGTCAACGGTCACCGTCTCGATAGGTGCAAGGGGTGGCAACACCTCACGCCTCAGGAGATACGCGATGGGATGTCGCCGAGGTACACGTTCTTCAGATGTACGGAGTGCGGTCGAGAGTCGGTAAGCCCGCCCGAACAGTGGGAAGGAATAGACTGCGAGGTGAGAGGATGAGCACCGACGAGATAGCCGAGCGTCAGGTGCGCGCTATCAACGAAGAGATGGTCGTCATCGAGATAGCCGACAACCTACACGAGGTCTTCGGCGAGAACGGTAACGGCGGGTACGTCGTGGATACC
>JAQZCZ010000026.1 GCA_028751095.1 Euryarchaeota archaeon Ods01
CCTCGTCGATTTCGTTGTCCACGTACCGCGACGAACCGTCGTACCCCCATGTCTCGACGCCGAACTCGTTGCGCACGTCGTCGAGCTTTCCGACGTGGTCGCCGTGCGTATGAGTCAGAATAACCGCGTCAACCCCGCCGCGTTCGCGTAGGGATTCGAGAACGGCGTCGTCGTTTCCGGCGTCAACGAGCACCGAACGTCCGTTCTCGACGAGAAAGACGTTCGAAGTGAACTCCGTTGAGCCTCCTGTCAGGTTCGTAATGCGCATACCCGAAGTACGCGTCGGGGCGTAAAGTCCGTGCGTTTTTGCGACGCGACGACGTAACGCTACTGTGCCGCCGACCGATACCTGCGAAGACTGCGGTGCGGACGCCGCTCTATACAGCGACGTACCCCTCTGTTTCGACTGCTACCTCGACAGGGTTGACCGCGTCCGAGCCTGCGCCGTCGTCTGTGTGAGCGCGACCGGTCAGTTCGTCGTCGGCGCGCCGTCGGTCGATGAAGCCGGAGCGGTCGGGCGTGCGGTCGTCGATGAACTTTCGGAGGCGGGCGTCGGTGCTACCGTGACACGTCACGGTTCACTCGCCGATGCCCGCGACCTACTCGGCGACTATCACGCGAGCGAACTTGCACGTGGCGTGCGTTCCGAGAGCAGACACGTTTACGCCGCGGCGAGTCCACGCCGCACCGTCGTTGACGTTGAGACGCGGACCGATGACGACTGCCGTAAGGAAACCGCCGACGTTCTCGCGCGTCACGTTCTGGATACTTCGCGGATACGGAAACGCGACGACGTTTCCGACGCCGTCGCTGAAACGTTTCCGACGTTATACGAACACCGCGCGCCGTCGCGTCTTTGCGTGCCGGAACGCGTCTGGTCTCTGGCGAAGGAGGAGGGTGTCTCGCGCCGGAGCAAGCGCGCCGAAAGGAACCAGCGTGCCGGACGCCGTTTCGAGGAGTTCTTCCGCGACTGGTGCGACGACCGAGGTCTGCGCGTCGTCCGCGGTAAAGCCGGACTCGTCCGCCACCACCCCGAGATAGCCGACGATATTGCGCGCAAGACCGATGGACTCGCGGGCGTCCCCGACTTCCTCGTTCGCGGCGACGGACAGCGCTCCTTCGGCGACTCCTGGAGACCTGACGGCGACGCCTTCGTCGAGGTCAAGCGCGCGAATGGCGCGCTCTCGCGCGAGCAACAGACCGTCGTCGCCCATCTCAAGGCGCTCGGATTCGACGTTTTCCTTTTCCGCGGCACCCCCGACGACCACCGTTTCGAGAGACGGTAGCGGTACTGTTTTGTCGCGCCCGTTCCACCGACGAACATGGAACAGTACGAGGAACTCGGGCTGAAGGCAGGACTGGAGATACACCAACAGCTCGATACAGCGACGAAGCTCTTCTGCGACTGTCCGACCGACCTGCGTGACGAGGACGAGGCGACCCACGAGTTCGAACGTTACCTACATCCGACAAAGAGCGAACTCGGCGAGGTTGACGAGGCGGCGCTTGAGGAGAGCCGCGTAGACAGGAGGTTCACGTACAAGGCGTACGACACGACCTGTCTCGTCGAGGAGGACGAGGAGCCGCCGCGTCCGATGAACCGCGAAGCCGTCTCGGTCGCTCTCGAAGTCGCCGAGACGTTCGGTATGGAACGGGTTGACCATGCTCACGTCATGCGTAAGATGGTTATCGACGGCTCGAACACGACGGGCTTCCAGCGTACCTCTCTCGTCGCGCACGACGGCGTCGTTGAGACGAGCGAAGGTGACGTACGTCTCGACGCCCTCGCCCTCGAAGAGGAATCGGCGCGCCGTCTCGGGGAACGCGAAGCCGGACCCGTCTTCTCGCTCGACCGTCTCGGAATACCGCTCGTCGAAATCGGGACCGCGCCCGATATACGGACGCCCGAACAGGCGCAGGAGGCGGCAGAACGTATCGGAATGGTTCTACGTTCGACGGGGAAGGTCAAACGCGGACTCGGCACCATACGGCAGGACCTCAACGTCTCAATCGAGGACGGAGCGCGTATAGAGATGAAGGGGGTACAGGACCTCGGCGCGATAGGCGAGATGGTCGAGAACGAGGTACAGCGGCAGAAGGAACTCGTCGAAATCGCAGACGAACTCGACGAACGTGACGCCTCCGTGGGCGAAACGCGGGACGTTACCGAGGTCTTCGAAGAAACCGACTCAGGCGTGATACGTGGCGCGCTCTCCGACGACGGCGCTGTCGTCGCCGTCCATCTCGAAGGATTCGACGGTCTTGTGGGGCGCGAAATACAGCCCGACCGCCGTCTCGGGACCGAGTTCGCCGACCGTGCCAAGAAACGCGGAGCGGGCGGTATCTTCCATACCGACGAACTCCCCGCGTACGGCGTTACCGAGGCGGAGGTCGAGGCGTTACGCGAGACGGTTGGCGCGTCCCCTGACGACGCGGTCGCCATAGTCGCCGACGATGAGGAGACAGCGTGGAAAGCCGCCGACGCCGTCGCCGAACGTGCCGAACAGGCGCTCAAAGGCGTGCCCGAGGAGACGCGCGACGCCAACGACGACGGCACCTCGTCGTACCTCCGCCCCCTCCCCGGCGCGGCGCGTATGTACCCCGAAACCGATGTCTACCCCGTTGAACTCGACGGCTTCGATGTCTCGCCGCCCGAACTCCTCGACGACCGCGCCGAACGGTACGCGGCGGAACACGGCTTGGACGAGGACCTCGCCGAACGTGTCGCGTACGGACGACGTATGCCCGTCTACGAACGTGCCGTCGAACGCGGATACGACGCATCTCTCGTCGCTTCGACGCTCGTCGAGACCCTCGTAGACCTCCGCCGCTACGACGTACCCATCGAACGTATCTCCGACGACGACCTGCTCGAAACCTTCCGTCTCGTGGACGAGGACGAGGTAGCGAAGGAAGCCGTCCCCGACCTTCTTCGCGGCGTCGCTCAGGGCGACGAACCCGCGCAGGTTGCCGACGAACTCGGACTCGAAACCGCCGCCCACGACGAGGTCGAGGAGGTCGTAGAGGAAGTCCTCGAACAACGCTCCGGCTACGTTGAGGAGGAAGGCATGGGAGCGATGGGCGGTCTGATGGGCGTCGTCATGGAGGAGATGCGCGGCAAGGCTGACGGCGAAGTCGTCTCGGACGTTCTACAGGAGAAGCTACAGGAACGGCTCTGACCCGAAACTATTTTGATGAAACCTGACAGTTTCGGCGTATGTCAGTCGTAGAGACGGTCTTGCTCGCTATCTGGATAATGCTACCCGCCTACCTTCCGAACAGCGCCGCCGTAATCTTCGGCGGCGGAACGCCCGTTGACCTCGGACGCGAATGGCGCGGCGCTCGTCTCCTCGGAGACGGAAAGACGTGGCGCGGAAGCATCGGCGGCGCGGCGTCGGGCTTCGTCCTCGCCCTCATCCTCAACGAGGCGCTCGCCGCCGAACCCGTCCCCGCCTACCTCCCTGAGTTCGAACTCCTCGCCGCCCTCGGACTCGCCGTCGGAGCTATACTCGGCGATATGGGTGCGAGCTTTCTCAAACGCCGGACGGGACGCGAACGCGGCGCGCCATTTCCGGGAGTTGACCAGCTCGATTTCGCCGTCGGCGCTTTCGCCGTCACAGCTCTCCTCGCGCCCTCGTGGTTTTTCGAACACGTCGTTGACCTTGGCGTTCTCGTCGTCATCGTCGTCGTCACACCGGCGCTACATCTCTCCGCGAACTTTATCGGGTACAAGATAGGAGTTAAGGACGAACCATGGTGAACAAGAAAGAGGTCGCCGACGCCCTCCGCGACTGCGACGCCGTCCTCCGCGGCGAGTTCGAACTGTCGAGCGGACGGACGAGCGACTACTACATCGATAAGTACGTCTTCGAGACCGACCCTGACGCCCTTGATGTCGTCGGACGCGCTATCGCCGAGAAGGTTCTCCAAACAGGTGCGGACCGTATCGGCGGGGTCGCACTCGGCGGTGTTCCCCTCGCCGCCGTCGCCTCGGTCGAGTCGGGCGTACCGTACGTAATCGCGCGGAAGGAAGCCAAGGAGTACGGCACGGCGAACGCCGTCGAGGGTACACTCGAAGAAGGCGATGAGGTCGTCGTCGTCGAGGATATCGTGACGACGGGAACGAGCGCGGTCGAGGCGGTCGAGAAGCTACGCGCCGCAGGTGCGACGGTTAACGAAATAATCGTCGTCGTTGACCGTCAGGAAGGCGGGCGCGAAAATGTTGAGGACGCAGGTCTGAAGATGCATGCACTTACGACGCCGGAGGAACTCGTATGAGCTTTGACGCCGTGATGGACGCCCTGACGAGCGAGGAGGTCGTCGCCCATGTCGAGACGCAGAACGTCAACTCGGCGGTCCGTCTCGACTACACCGACCACGGCACGCAACATATCGACATCGTCCGTGACCGCGCCCTCGAACTCCTCGAACTCCTGCGTGACGACGTTGAGTTCGGCGTCACCGACCACGACCTCGGACTCGGATACGAAGAGGCGCGTGTCGTCGTCGCCTGCGCCGCGACGCTCCACGACATAGGACATCTGGTCCACCGGGACGAACACACCAAGTTCTCGGTAGTCCTCGCGGACGACCTTCTCGACGACGTTCTGAGCGTCTATGACACGCGTGAACGCGTCGCGCTCAAGAGCGAGGCGTTACACGCCGTCTACTGCCACCACAGCGGAAACGACCCGCTCACTCCGGAAGCAGGCGTGGTACGTGTCGCCGACGCCCTCGATATGACTCAGGGAAGGTCACGTCTGCCGTACAAACGCGGCGAGCGTAGCATACACACCGTATCGTCTCAAGCTATCGAGGAGGTGGAGGTTCTCGACGGAACCGAGGAGTTCGACGTACCTGTTCTCGTCGAGATACATATGTCGAACTCCGCCGGAGTCTACCAGATAGACTCGCTCCTCAAGAAGAAGCTCAACGGTAGCGGAATCGAGGAGTACGTCAAAATCGTCGCTGTCAACGAGGGACAGGACGATATCGTCGGGAGGCTGGAGCTATGATACTCTCGGACCGCGATATCCGTCGACGTCTGGCTGAAGGCGACCTACGTATCGAACCTCTTGACGACCCCGAGTTACAGATACAGCCTGCGAGCATCGATATGCGTCTCGGACGCGAGTTTCTGGAGTTCGAGCGCTCGAACATACCGTGTATCCATCCCGACAGCGAGGAGGAGACCGACGAGTACACGCGCCGCCGCGTCGTTGAGAGCGGCGACGACTACGTCCTCCACCCGGGCGACTTCGTCTTAGGCACGACGTATGAGACGGTCGAGATACCCGAAGACCTCGTCGCGCGTGTCGAGGGACGGTCGTCTCTTGGACGGCTCGCCGTCGTCGTCCACGCCACAGCGGGCTTTGTAGACCCGGGTTACCGCGGACAGATTACGCTTGAACTCTCGAACCTCGGCACCGCTCCCGTCGCCCTCCGTCCGGAGGAGATGCGCATCTCACAGCTCGTCCTGACGGAGCTTTCGTCGGCGGCTGAGCTACCCTACGGCGAGGAGCGCGGTTCGAAGTATCAGGACCAGGACGGACCTACGGCAAGCAGGATAGGCGACGACGAAGAGTGGGGATAGGATGGCGACGGAGTACCGTGACTACGGCGTCTCCGACGGCTGTCGGCGCGCACTCCTTCGCTGGGTCGTCGTCCCGTCGTGGTTCGTCCTCGGCGCGCTAATCGTCGTCTTCGCGCTCGTTCGGTCTTTCGACGCCTCGGTCCCGCCTGAGTACCGGTACGTCCCCTTCGTCGTCAGTATCGTCGTCTTCGGTCTGCCGCACGGCGCGGTTGACCATCTCGTCCCCGACCGTCTCCGCGGCGAGCGCCCGCGCCTCCGTTCGGTCGGTGTCGTAATGGCGGTCTATACGGCGTTCGTCGCCGTCTACGCCGCCGTCTGGTTCGTCGCGCCGGCGTTCGCCTTCGCCTTCTTCATCGCCCTAACGTTGTACCACTGGGGACAGGGCGACCTACACGCCTCTCTGTCCTTCCTACGCACCGGCGTTGAGTCGCGTGTCGGACGCGTGACGACGCTCCTCGCACGCGGTTCGATGCCGATGCTTGTCCCTCTCGTATTCTTCCCCGACGAGTACCGCGAGGTTGCGGACGCCGTCATCGGCGTCTTTGACCAGCGCGGAGCATCGGCTATCGGTTTCGCCTTCGAACCGGCTTTCCGCGCTGCCGTCCTCGCCGTCGTCGTCGCTCTTGCCGTCGGAACCGTCGTCGCCTCACGGTCGTCGTTTGAGGCGGGCGAACTCGCGCTTCTAGGCGTCTACTTCGCCGCGGTTCCGCCGATACTCGCCGTCGGCTTCTACTTCTGCTTCTGGCATTCGACCCGCCATATCGCGCGCCTGCTTGCTCTTGACGACGTAGCCGCTGAACGCGTCGAGGAACGCGACGCCGCCGGCGCTCTCGCGCGTTTCGCCCGCGACGCCGCCCCTCTCACCGCGGGCGCTCTCGTCCTCTTCGCCGCCCTCTGGGTCGTCGCGTCGCCCCCGCCGACACTCGAAGGCTTCTTCGCGCTCTACCTCGTTCTTCTCGCCGCCCTCACGTTACCGCACGCGGGCGTCGTGACCCTTATGGATTGGAAACAGGAAGTCTTCTGACGAACCTCTCGACAGTCTCGTACTCGTCGCACCAGACGCGCCATTCGTTGAGGGTCCACCGGAACAGCATGATTCCTTGGACTACCAGCATGTTGGTCACGAGGAAGAACAGTCCTTCCTCGACGGGGAGTCCGAGTACGTCGATACCCGTCGTGAGTTCGTCTGAGATTATCCAGACGCCGTTCTCGATTGCGACGCGGTCCGCCGAGGCAAGGTAGAGTGTCGTCGGAGCGACACCGGCGACGACGACGTGGATGTTTCTGAGCAGATAGTGGCCTCCGTATCCCCACTGGAGGACGAGGACGGGACCAGCCCAGACGAGTATCATACCGAGATAGAAAGTTGGCGTCCCCTGCGCCCACCACCAGCCGAGCGCCGTGACGACGACGGCACCGGCGGCGAGCAACCACCGAGGCGTCCAGCTTCCGGCGGAACGGATGTCGAGACGTGTCAGGACTATGTAGAGCCAGAAGCCGGTGATTAGCGGCTGTATAACGAAGAAGAAGTACTCTCCGAGGGGAACGCGCCAGAAACGCGCGAGAAGAACGCCGTCGCCGTACCACCAGACCTCTTGACCTATCATATAGCTGTCCCACGGGGTCGTGTAGGTGAAAGCGATAAAGGCGACTATTACGACACCCCACGGCGACGGGTCGTCGACGTACAGGCGTTTACGGAGGTAGACCGCGGCTAAGGCGGCGAAAACAGGGACCGTAAACAGGAGATGAAAACTCAGATAGTCCAACCGGATACCTCCGTTATCTGGTTCACGTACGTTAGTTTGGGAGCCATCGTAATATAGGTTGACGGTCTTTTCGCACGCGAGCGCACGCGCGCATGGAAGAGTTTAATAATCCGCGAGTCAAAGATACCCCGTGTTAGAAACACTCGGACTGGACACAAGTACGGCAGTTCTTTGGATAGGTGCGCTGGCGATGTTCGCCGGCACCTTGGTATACTTCTGGCTCGGTAGGAGTGTCGCTGTATACAAGGAGAACTTCTTCATCATGGCGATATCTATCACTGTCATCGCCGCGACGGCGTATCTCGCTATGGCTCTTGGGATGGGAAGAATGGAGTTCAACGGCGAAGAGGTACTCGTCGCACGGTATATCGACTGGCTACTGACGACGCCGCTTATCATCGCGCTTCTCGGGATATTAGCGCGCGCCGACAGGAGCCTGATAGCGACCCTCATCGGACTTGACGTGTACATGATATCCGCCGGTTTCCTCGGTGCTATTTCCGAAACCCTTGTGGTCAGTCTCGTCTGGTGGGCTATCGGCTCGGTTGCCTACCTAATCTTTCTCTACCTACTCCTCGGCGCTCTCTCTGAAGCCGCGGATGAACAGCCCGACGACCTTGCGACCGTCTACAAGACCCTCCGTAACCTGACCGTCGTTCTGTGGAGCATCTACCCGGTCGTCTGGATACTCGGCGGAAATGGGTTTGACGTGCTTCCTCTAGTTGCTGAGGAAGCATCGTTCGTCACACTCGACGTACTCTCGAAGGTCGTCTTCGGTTACATCCTGCTGAGTAGCCACGAGACGTTACGGGTCTACAGCTTCTACGGCGCGGAACGCCAGAGTACCGCAGAGGAACCGGCGTAACTGTTATCGGCTTCCCCCGTCTACGCGCGTTAGTGTCTGACCTGTTACGACTGTTCGAACCCGAACGCGTCGCGGTCGTTGGCGCGACACCGCGCGAAGGCTCCGTCGGACGTGGCGTCATGGAGAACCTGAGCGGCTTTGACGGCGAAGTCGTCGGCGTCAACCCGAACTACGACGAGGTGCTCGGACGCCGCTGTTACGACACCGTGGACGACGTGCCGGACAGGATAGACCTCGCGGTCGTCGTCGTTCCCCCCGACGCCGTCGTCGAGGTTGTCGACCATCTCGGTGAACTCGGCGTCGAAAATGTCGTCGTGGTCACCGCGGGCTTTAGCGAGGCGGGCGGAGAAGGTGCCGAGCGCGAACGTGCGCTTGTCGAAACGGCACGCGAATATTCGCTCAGCCTCGTCGGTCCCAACTGTCTCGGCGTCGCAAGCACGCCGTCGAACCTCAACGCGACGTTTGGACCCTCCTCACCTCTCGAAGGAAGTATCTCGTTTATGAGCCAGTCAGGGGCGTTCGTCACCGCCGCCGTTGACTGGGCGAACGACGCAGGTGTCGGCTTTCGGCACGTTGTCTCCCTCGGCAACAAGGCGGTGCTTGACGAAACTGACTTCGTCGAAGCGTGGGGCGAGGACGAGGGCACGAACGTAATCGTCGGATACCTCGAAGGAATCGACGATGGAGGGGAGTTCATCGAGAAGGCGCGCCGCGTCACACGCGAGACGCCGGTCGTCGTCGTCAAGTCGGGACGTACCGAGGCGGGGGCGCGCGCCGTCTCGTCTCACACCGGCACGCTCGCGGGAAGCGAACGCGCGTACGAGGCGGCTTTCCGTAAGGCAGGTGTCGTCCGCGCCGAGAACGTCGAGGAGCTGTTCGACTACGCCCGTGCCCTCGACTCTCTTCCGCTTCCCGACGAGGACGGTGTCGCGGTCGTGACCAACGCGGGCGGACCCGGGGTGATGGCTACCGACGCTCTCGGAGAGTCGTCGCTCTCGCTCGCTGAGTTCGAGGACGCGACATACGACGCCCTAGACGACGCCCTCCCCGACGGAGCGTCCTTCTACAACCCCGTCGACGTTCTCGGGGACGCGCCCGTCAACCGTTTCGAGGACGCCGTCGAAGCGGTCAACGACGACCCCAACGTCGGCGCGTGTATCGTCATCGCGTGCCCAACCGCGACGTTTGAGTTCGACGCCCTCGCCGAAGCCCTTGCCGAGGTTCAGGACCCCGACGTTCCCCTCCTCGCCGTCCTGATGGGCGGCGAAGCAACCCGCTCGGCGCGCGATATCCTCTCAGAGAACGATATCCCGACCTACTTCGACCCCTCGCGCGCCGTCCGTTCTCTCGACGCCCTCGCCGGATACCGCCGCACGAAGGAGCGCGACCACGGCGAGGTGCGTGACTTCAACGTTGACCGCGAGAAGGCGCGCGGGATACTCGAAGATGCAGGCGATGACGGCAGACTCGGCGTCGAGGCTATGCCGTTGCTCGAAGCATACGGGATACCGACGCCGCGCGGCGAGGTTGTTGACGACCCCGAGGATGCGGAGCGGGTTGCACGCGAAACCGAGGGCGACGTGGTGATGAAGATAGTCAGCCCCGACATACTCCATAAGTCCGATATCGGCGGCGTCAAGGTCGGCGTCTCGGATGACGGTGTCCGCGACGCCTTCGAAGACCTCGTATCGCGTGCGCGGTCGTACCAACCCGACGCCGAACTCCTCGGCGTTCAGGTTCAGGAAACCGTCGATACCGACGCCGGCGTCGAGACAATCGTCGGCGCCAACCGCGACCCGCAGTTCGGACCCCTCGTCATGTTCGGTCTCGGCGGCGTCTTCGTCGAGGTCTTCGAGGACACCTCCTTTGGTGTCGCTCCCGTAACCGACACCGAGGCTCGTGAGATGGTTGACGGAATCGACGCGTCGCCCATCCTACGCGGCGCGCGTGGACGTGAACCCGTGGACGTGGAGGCGGTCGTAGAGACCGTTGAACGTATATCGGCTCTCGTCACCGACTTCCCCGAGATACTCGAACTCGATATCAATCCTCTCGTGGCGTCGCCTGACGGGGTATCAGCAATCGACCTGCGTCTAACCGTAGATACGGAGGAGCTATGACAAGAACCACGCTGCTAAGCTCAACGACACGGAGTACAGGAAAGACGGGAGTGACGCTCGGACTCGCAACCGAGGCGCGGGAACGCGGCGACGACGTAGGCTACATGAAGCCGAAAGGGACGCGTCTCGAAAGCGCGGTCGGGAAGACGCTCGACAAGGACCCGATTGTTGCGCGCGAGGTTCTCGGCGTAGAGGACGAGGTACACGAGATGGAACCCGTCGTCTACTCGCCGACCTTCGTAGAACGTGCCGTCTGCGGAAACGTCGATATCGAGGAAATACACGATGAGGTCTCCGAGGCATTTGACGCACTCGCTGACGGACGCGACCACGTCTTCGTTGAGGGCGGCGATGTCTACACGACGGGCGGCGTCATAGACCTGACCGACGCGGATATCGCGGAGCTTCTTGACGCGACCGTCGTACTCGTAGCTGAGTTTGAGGAGTTCCGTGGCGTTGACGACGTTCTCGCCGCCGCCTCGGCTTTCGGCGACCGTCTCGACGGCGTGGTTTTCAACGCCGTTCCGGACGCCCGTTTCGACGACATGGAGGAAGCCGTCGTTCCTTTCCTCGAAAGCCGCGGCGTTCCGGTCCACGGCGTCGTACCGCATGACAGGGACGTTTCGGGCGTAACCGTCGCCGACCTCCGCGACCGTCTAAACGCGACGGCACTTACCGACGTGGCGCAGGACGGTTACGTCGAACGTTTCCTCGTGGGTGCGATGAGCGGCGAGTCGGCGTTACGCCAGTTCCGGCGCACAAAGGACGCCGTCGTTGTCACGGGAGGCGACCGCGCTGACGTACAGACTGCGGCGCTCGAAGCACCCGGCGTCAACTGTATCGTCCTCGCCGGCGGACTCGAACCGCCGTCTGCCGTCGTCAGCAAGGCGCAGGAGAAAGGGATGCCCGTCCTCGTCGTTGACCGCGACACGCTCTCTGCCGTCAACGAGATGGAGAAGGTCGTCAAGGAAGGACGTAAGCCCAGCGCCGAGACGGTGGATGCGATGCGCCGTCTTCTCGTCCGGCACGCCGACGTAGACGCCTTGCTTCAGCCGTAGAGCGCGGCGTGTTCGTCGCAGAACTCGGGTTCACGTAACTGCGCTCGCACCACGCCTTCCTGCCGGTGCGCATCGTACAGACGGCAGTCGGGGTTTTCGCAGAACGCCGCGCCCGTCGTCGCGTAATGGTAGGCGGCGAGCGCGTATCCCTTGAGCGCGTCGGTGGTCCGCGGGTCGTCCTTGACGAGGAAGTCGCCCTCGACCTTGTTTTCGAGATACTCACGCGGCGGAACGCCGCCCGTCATCGCGTACTTCGACTTCTCCTTGTAGTACTCCTCGGGCTTAGCGGGCGCTTCGTACAGACCCGGGACGGAGATTAATGACGGACGTCCGAGGACTGCGACGCGTTTGTGCCACCGCCCGTCGTTGCCCCACGTCCCGAGGGCGCGGTCGATGAGAGCGACGTCGAGCGTTTCTTCGTCCGCGGCGTGCGGGTAGAGCGCGCGCTGGACGGCGTATCCGTCGTAGATTACGCCGCCTGCACGCGACGGGTCTTCGAGGGCGCGCTCCTCGTAACGGACAATACCTGCCATCGTGTTCCCTGTCTCGCGGTCGTACGGCGAAAGGACGCGTGCCTCGGCGAAGTCGCGCGCCACGTCGAGTCCGTCGAGGAAACGGTCGTCTACCTCGACAGACGCCTCTACCCGCTCGTCTAGCCAGCGCGCTATCTCGTCGGTATCCGCGACCGTCGTAGGGGCGCGGTGGAGACGTACTGTTTCCACGTTTCTCGTTCTTAGTCGTCGGCGGGTGCGCGCGAGGTCATGTTGACAGGCTCCGCGTCAACATCGAGTTCGTCGAGGGCGACCTGCGCGGCACGTTTTCCGGAGATGAGCATCGCACCGAAGGTCGGTCCCATACGTGGGAGTCCGTACGTCGTCGCCGTCGCCATGCCGGTCACGATAAGCCCCGGATGTGCAACGCCCGTATGCTCCACGACGGCGTCTTCGCTTTTTCCGACCCACATCGAGTCGTGTCCGGGCGAGTCGTGTCCGGGCGCACCGTACGAGTCGTCGCCGGTCTGGTCCATTCCGGTGTTGTGTTCCTCGGCGTGTTCGATACCGGGCGCGTTGAGCACACCGCGTTCCTGTAGCTTGGAGACGGCGACGGCGTCGTGTCCCGTGGCGTCGATGACGAGGTCCGCCTCGACAGCAATCGGGTCAACGCACGTAATCTCGCGCGGTAGGGCGTGGACGGGCGTCCAGTTCATGACGATTCCGCCGACACGGTGGTCCTCACGGATGACGATGTCGGTGAACTCGGTCATGTTCTGGGTCTTCGCTCCGGCGTCGCACGCGGACTTGATGAGCGCGCTACACGCGTGCGGTCCGTCGGCGACGTACAGCCCCTCGGTGTCGCGCGACTGCTTGTAGTCAACGCCGAGGTCGTCGAGAACGTGTTGCGCCGGGTCACGGACGGTGACCTTGTTCATCAGGAAGCCGCCGAGCCAGAAGCCTCCGCCGAAGTAGTTGTTCTTCTCGACTATCATCGTCTTGACGCCGCGCTCGGCAAGCTCCTTGCCCGCGGCGAGTCCGGACGGTCCGCCTCCGACGATTATGACGTCGGAGTCGGAGAAGTCCATGAACTCGTCGGTCCACTCCTGACCGATTGCGCGTGTAACATCTGCTTCCCCAACGTCGCTGAACTGTTCGAAATCACCGTTTTCTCTGTTTGAGTCTGCCATCGGGCAAGATAGGTTAAGCAAGTAGTAAAAGGTACTGTTACGCAAGAGGGTTAAGATGGGGATACGAACCAAGACCGATGACAGACGATATTGGTACGCTCGGACCATCGGGAACCTACTCCCACCACGCCGCGCTCAAGCTCGGTGACGACCCGCATTTCTACGACGGCGTACCCGAAATTGCCGAGGCGGTCGAGTCGGGCGAGGTCTCGCGCGGCGTCGTTCCCATCGAGAACTCCATCGAAGGAAGTGTCAACGCGACCCTTGACGTACTCGCCGAGTACGACCTCTACATAGTCGCGGAGGTTGTCGTTGAAGTCGAACACGCCCTTCTCGCGCAGGACGACGGATTCAGCGTCGTTGCGAGCCATCCGCAGGCGCTCGCACAGTGCCGCGAATACCTCCGTGAGAACTACCCCGACGCCGAACTCAGGAGCGTCTCGTCGACCGCGGCAGGCGTTGACGTGGCGCGCGATGACCCGAACGTCGCCGCTATCGCACATCCATCGCTCGCTGACGGAGAGGTCCGCGTCCTCGACGAGGCGATTCAGGATGTCGAAGGCAACTCGACGCGTTTCGTCGGCATCGCGCGCGACCCCGTCGAGGGGGGCGAAAAGACCACCATCGTCGTCTACCCCGGCGCGGACCGTCCCGGCTTGCTCTACGACATCCTCGGCGTATTCAAGGAACGCGGCGTCAACCTGACGCGTATCGAGTCACGTCCCTCGAAACGCGAACTCGGCGACTACGTCTTCCATATCGACTTCGAAGGGGGCGACGCCGACGGAATACTCGACGCGCTCGACGAACACACCGAATGGGTCGAGTTCCTCGGTAGCTACGACAGGGTCTGACTCAGCAACTCAGATTTCGTCCTCAAACCAAGCCTTGAACTGCTTGGCGCGTTCGGTCCGCTCGCGTGCGATACGTTTCCCGGCTTCCGTTTCGATACGTTCTATCGTCTTCTCGCCGCGGCGGACGACACGGTCGATTATCTCGGGCACCTCCTTGTGCGACCGCGACTCGTACCCGACGCGCATCACCATGAGCGTCGCGCCCGCGACGCCTATCTTGTCTATCGAGTCTGCCTCGATGAGAACCTTCGACTCTATCGGCATACCGTCGTGCATCTCGTTTGTGTGGTCACGTATCACGCGCGCGACCCTATCGATGAACGAGTCATGGAAACCGTTGCGTGACAGGTACTTCTGAGCTATCCACGCGCCTTCCTCGGCGTGCTTCTCCTGCTTGACCTCGAACTTGGCGGCGTCGTGGAAGATTCCCGCGACACGGACGACGCTCACGTCCGCGCCTTCCTCACGCGCGATACGTTCGGCGAGGTCAACCACCCCGATGAGATGACGGTAACGGTACTCGGCGGAGTGCCAAGGGTACCACCGCATCCTGTCACCGTTCTCCCTCACCGTATCGTGGAGATGCTCGCGGACGTACTCCGCCATCTCGGTGAACTCCTCGTACGTAACCCCAAGTTCGCCTACAGCGTCCGTGTCGCTGATGGTTTACACCCCCGCACGTCCTTCTGTCGCGTCTTCATTGTTGTTCTGTATACGTGGTGGGTTTATTTAGTCCTTCAGGTGAATCTCCCGAAAATCAGTAGGTTACCTTGATAGCGTCGACGGGACAGACGTCTTCGCAGAGGTAACAGCCTATGCAGTCGTCTTCGCGCGCAGGGTCCGCCTTTCTCTCGCTTGCGGGGTGCCCGGGCGTCTCCAACCAGCCGAACACGTCGACGGGGCAGTCTTCGAGACACGCGCCGTCAGCGATACACGCGTCGAAGTCGACCGCCACGACGGTTCCGTGTATACCGAGATTCTCGGGCGGTTCGACCGGACCCCGGATGTCGTGTTCGCCACCGTCCTCGGCGTCGTGTCTGCCGACGACCTCGCGGTTCTCCTTGAACTCGGGGTCGATAGCCATATTGGACGGACGGGTCGGAGGATATTAAGATACGGGGTGCGCCTTACTCGTCGACTTCTGCTCCCTCGATGTCCTCAACGACCTCCTCGATATCCTCTTCGTCGATGTCGGCGCCTTCGAGGTCGCCGCCCATTCCGCCCATCATTCCCGGCATTCCCATGCCTCCGTGCATGTCGTTGTGGTCGAATGTCTCGCGTACCACGACGCGGTCGAGGTCGAAGTCGTGCATCAGTTCGTCGACGACCTGCTGTTTCGAGAAGAGCCACTGCTGGTTCATCGACATCTCAGGGGTTGCCTCTATGTACAGAACCGACTTCTCGACCTCCTCCTCGACCTCTTCCTCTTCTCCCTCGTCGTCTTCCTCGACGCGTGTCTCCGTCTCGGTGACCGTGTCTATCTCGACATCGACCTCTGCGCCGGCGTACATCTCTACCGTAGCCGCCGCCTTCTCCTCGTCGTCCTCGATTACGTCGACGACCTCGAACTCGTACTCCACGTCCTCGCCTGCGAGAGGATGGTTGAAGTCGACGCGTGCGCGTCCGCCGACGATTGTTTCGACGTATCCTTGGCGTCCGTCAAGGTTGACCTGTGCGCCCGGGTAACGGTCGTCTTCGTCTATCTTCTTGGCGCTCACCGTCTGTACGTCGTCGGGGTCGTGCTCCCCGAAGGCGTCCTCCGCAGGGACGACGACCTCGCCCGTGTCGCCGACCTCTGCGCCTACGAGTGCGTCCTCTACGTCCTCGAACAGATGCCCGCCGCCGACCTCGACGGTGCGCGGACCGAACTCCTGTTCGTCGGTGTCTATGCCCTCCTCGGCGGCGCGCTCCTCGCTCGTCGTATCGACGAGACGTGACTCCTCGTCTTCTTCAGGAACCGTCGTCGCCGTGTATTCGAGGCTGACGTAGTCGCCTTCCTGAACACCCTCTGTCTCGCTGTCTCCCGTTTCTCCTTCGTTGACTGCGTCTCCGCCGTCGTCGTTTTCACTCATAGATGACAACTTGAACGTCAGGTACTTAACTTGCACTAAACCTGCCGGATACGCAAAAGCCCGTTTTCGCCTACGACAGATACTTTGGGCGGCGGAAACAGTTGGCAGTAATGACCGCGATACGGACCGACGGCTTGACCAAACGGTACGGCGAGACGGTCGCCGTCGACTCTCTGGACCTGCGTGTCGAGGACGGGTCGGTCTTCGGATTCCTCGGACCCAACGGGGCGGGGAAGACGACGACCATCGACATGATACTCGACTACGCGACGCCGACAGAGGGAGAGGCAACCGTCTTTGGTTCGTCCCCTGACGATGTCGATATACGCCGACGCGTCGGCGTCCTCCCCGAGGACTTCGGCGTCTACCCGCGTCTCACGGGACGTGAACACGTCGAGTTCGCAGTAGAGTCGAAACGTGCCGACGACGACCCCGAAGAACTCCTCGAACGCGTGGCTCTCGAAGACGACGCCGACAAACGCGCGGGCGGCTACTCGAAAGGTATGCGGAAACGTCTCCTTCTTGCAACCGCCCTCGTCGGCGAACCCGACCTTCTCGTACTCGACGAGCCTACGAGCGGCTTAGACCCCAACGGCGCGCGCCGCGTCCGTGAGATAGTCTCGGAAGAGAACGACCGCGGCGCGACGGTCTTCTTCTCGTCGCACATACTCGGACAGGTTGAGGCAGTCTGCGACACCGTCGGCATAATGCGCGACGGCGAGATGGCGGCTGTCGACTCGGTCGAACGCCTCCGTGACCGCCTCGGCTCTGTCTCGCGTCTGACCCTCGTCGTCGACGACACCGAAGCCGCCGCGGAGGCGGCACGCGGCGTTGAGGGCGTCGAACCGACCGTCGAGGACGGCGCTGTCGTTGTCTCGTGCGCTGAACCGCGCCTAAAGCTCGACGTTCTCGACGCAGTCCGCAACGTAACCCGTGTCGACGACTTCACGACTACCGAGTCTTCACTCGATGACGTATTTGAGGAGGTGACTCACGGATGACGTGGCGCGACGTGGCGAAGAAGGAGTTCCGCGACGCCGTCCGAGCGCGGTCACTCTGGGCGCTCGCCGCCGTCTTCGCCGTCTTCATGGTAGCGACGACCTACGTACACGCATTCGTCTTCGCCGCGACCGACGAAGTCGAGCAGACCGGAACGTCGTTTGTCTCGGGCGTCGTTGGTCAGGGGAGCGCCTTCGTCGCCGCCCTCGTCGCCTTACTCGGGCTACTCGTCGGCTACGCGACCGTCGTTGACGAACGCGACTCGGGTAGCATCAAGTTCCTCCTCGGTCTCCCGCATTCTCGTCTTGATGTGGTCCTTGGGAAGGTCGCCGGACGGTCAGCGGTACTCGTCGCCGCCTTCGCCGTCGGATTCGTTGCGTCGGCGGCTTTCCTCGTCACCTACGACAGCCCCGACTTCGGCGTCTACCTCGGCTTCGTTGCCCTCACCTCGCTTCTCGGCATCGCCTTCGTCTCGACCGGCGTCGGACTCTCGTCCGCGGTCGCGTCGCGTCGGCGTGTCACCGCGGTCACTTTCGCGCTCTTGTTCCTCCTCGTCTTCTGGGACACGGGAGCAGGACCGGCGATAGTAGTCTACGCCCTGACCGGTGAGTTCGGTCCGGCGGTATGGTGGTACGACTACCTTGCGGCTGTCTTCCCCAACGTCGCCTACGCCAACGTCGGTGCCTTAATCGTCGGCGGCGACTTTGACCGCCTCGTAGCCTACTCGCTCGCCGTTATCGTTGCGTGGGCTGTCGTCCCCCTCGCCTTCGGCTACTACCGTTTCCGCGATGCCGACGTCTAGGTCTCCTCGCTCACCCAGTCGTCGTAAGCCTCGTTCGCCTCAGTCTCGACGCGTAGCACCGCCGGAACATCGTACGGATGGAGGGCTTCGATGCGCTCGCGGAGTTCGTCGTAGGGAAGCGAGCTTTTCACGTCGAGGAGGAACTCGTCTTCCTCAACGACCTCGCCCTCCCACCGGTACGTCGACGAGACGGCGTGGTAGTTGACACATGCCGCGACCCTTTTCTCGACGAGCTTGCGCGCGAGACGTTCCGCCGTCTCCTCGTCGGGTACGGTCGTGTGTACGGATATCATGGTCTCCGTTACGCCTTCCTACGGAAACCGTTTTGTGGTTCGGACGACTACGCTACGTATGCTCATCTGGATTCTGGCGGGGTTCTTCGTCTACTGGACTCTCGTCGCCGTCGCCGACTCGGCAGGACTACTCAAACGGTACAACGCGAGCGCCGCGGGACCGCTCGTCATGCTCCGTACCGTCCGCGGGCGTGAACTCCTAGACAGGATATCCACGCCGAAACGTTTCTGGCGAATCTACGGAAACGTCGGGGTAGCCGCCGCCGCGGTCGTCATGATAGCCTCCTTCTTTCTCCTACTCCGTATCGCCCATCTTAGCATCTTCGACACCCCCGAACCGACGCAGATAACCGAGCCTCAGAACGTCCTCGTCATCCCGGGACTCAACGACTTCCTGCCCCTTACCGTCGCGCCCGAGATAATCGCGGGTCTCCTGATAGGTATCGTCGTCCACGAGGCGGGACACGGTATCCTGTGCCGTGTCGGCGATATACGTATCGAGAGCATGGGCGCTGTCATGCTCGCCGTCATCCCATTCGGCGCTTTCGTCGAACCCGACGAGGGAGACGTGGAAGAAGCGGCGAGCGGCGACAGGACACGTATGTTCGCCGCGGGAGTCATGAACAACTTCGTACTCGCTCTCGTCTCCTTCCTTCTCATCGTCGCCGTTCTCGGTGCGGTACAGCCGCATGATGGCGTCGGGGTACAGAACGTCGTCGAGGACTCGCTCGCGGAGGGCGTCGTAGAACAGGGCGACCGTATCGTAGCCGTCGACGGACAGGAGGTCAACGGGGACGACGAGTTCTTCGACGCGGTCGGAGCCGCAGCGTCGGCGGGAGCGGTGACACTCACGGTTGCAGACGGCGAAACGACCCGGGACGAAACCATAGAGTTCGAGATAGAAGGAGTTGAGGTGACCACTGTCCAGCCCGATGCTCCCGCTGACGAAGCCGGAATGGAAGAGGGTGACGTTCTCATCTCCGTTGCCGGCGAGCGCGTCACCAACGCCGAGGAGTTCTCTGCAGTTATGGACGAACTATCGGCGGGCGACGAGGTCGTCGTCGAGGTACGCCGTGACGGCGAGACGGTAGCGCTCGACGTTACGCTCGGCGAGCATCCCGTCAGCGACGGCGCTTTCCTCGGCATTAACTACCTCACGACAGCCGAACAGCTCGGTATAACACCTTACGACATACGGACGCCCTACGACCTGCTCACGTCTCTGAACCCCGTCGACTGGGCACTGTCTATCTTCCTACCTCTCGGAGCGGCGATAGGCATAACGCCGTTCTTCGGCTTCGACGGCTTCATCGTGAACTTCTACGAGGTCACCGGACCCGCCGCACTCCTCGGCGGTGCCTTCTGGATAATCCCGAACGTCCTCTACTGGACCGCGTGGGTCAACTTCAACCTCGGTCTGTTCAACTGTATACCTGCGCTTCCGCTTGACGGCGGGCATATTCTGCGCGAGGGAATCAACAAGGCACTTACACCGGTCACCTCGGGCGAGGAGGTACGCGAACGTCTCGCAGGTACGCTCTCTATCGCCGTCGCCGTCGCTATGTTCGGTAGTATGGTCCTGATGATAGTCGCGCCGCGCGTCCTTTAGCGCTCGTACATACGGAGGGTGTCGCCGGCGAAACGCGCCTTCCCTTTCTCCTCAAAGCCTTCCTCGGGTAGGAAGCCGCCGAACCACGAGCCTTCTTCGACCGCTACACGGGTCCGGAGACCCTCTTCTTCGGCGAAGTCGACCGGAAAAGAGACTAGTGACTCGGGTACTTCGGTGTCGCGGTACTCGGGTACGACGCAGATATGCTGTACGACGACCGTGTCCTCTACGACGCGGTAGCTGACGTAGCCGACTATCTCATCCCCGTCCTCGGCTATCTTCATCGTCCTGTCCTGTACGAGGTTGCGCATCGAGTCGACGGATAGGTCCTGCGAGAGAACGTAGCAGTTGGCTATCTCGGCGACCTCTTCGGCGTCTTCCTCACGTGCATCCCTGTAGTCAATCATATCTCGTGCCTCATACGTCTCCTTTGTTCGGGCAAGGATTCCACGTCGTGTATCTCTTTCGCTGTCAGGTCGCGCAACTGCTTACGGTGCTTGGTCCTCGGGGTGACACCGTGGGCTTCGAGCAAAGGCTTCAGCTTGGACTTCAGGGCGTTACCCTCCCTGTCCCAGTCGGTGAGGACGACAGCAGCGTCGCTGTCGCGCGAGACGCGCTCTGCCGTCTCGGCGAGGCTCCTCCCGTTTCCGCTCACGCGGACGACCTCCGCCTCTATTCCGAGACGCGTCAGAGCCTTCTCGTCGTTACGTCCTTCGACGAGGATAGGCTCTTCCTCCGCGGCACGCTGGACGGATTCGAGAACCTCGTCGAGACACCGCAGGCGCTCGTTCGCCGTATCCCAACGCATACGTACCCTACATTCCGGAAAGCAAAAAGACTGTCCGTCGGTTGGACGTATCCGAAGCGTTTTTGCCCGAGTGTTGACAACAGTTCCCAAACTGAAAAGGGATTACATGTCCAGGATAGTAGTGAAGTTCGGCGGGACGAGTGTAGGTTCGGGTGAACGTGTCAGGCGAGCGGCGGAGAGCGTCGCCGACGTTGTCGAGGACGGCGACGAGGTCTGTGTCGTCGTCTCTGCGATGGGCGAAACCACCGACCGCCTGATAGAAGAGATGGAGAAGGTCGCCGACAACGGACCGCGACCCGAGGATGCCGACGAGGTCGTCAGCATGGGTGAGCGCACGTCGGTGAGGATATTCAAGACCGCACTTGATGACCTTGGGGTCAACTCGTTCTTCGTCGAACCCGGCGACGAAGACTGGCCTGTTGTAACCGACGAATCGGGACGTGTCGAAGACGAAGAGACGCACGAACGCGTAGAACGTCTCGGCGAAAGAATGGAGGACGCCGTCCCCGTAGTCTGCGGCTTCCTCGGCGAGACCGAAGACGGTACCCTCACGACCCTCGGACGCGGCGGGAGCGACACGACGGCGATGCTTCTCGGCAAGCACTTGGACGCCGACGAGGTCGTCATAGTCACTGACGTTGAGGGTATAATGACGGGCGACCCGTCGAACGTCGAACGCGCCAAGAGCGTCGACAGTATATCGGTCGAGGAGATGCAGGACCTCTCTATACGCGGCGCGGGGGTCGTTGCCCCGAGCGCCCTGCGGTACAAGACCGACGACATGACCGTCAAGGTCGTCCACCATGAACACGGCGACGTCCGTGCCGAAGGAACCGTTATCGAGGGCGAAGGCACCAATACGCATCTCGTTGAGATGCGTGACGAACCACTCGCCGCCGTTACTGTCGCAGGACGTTCTGTCATCGACACCCCTAACCTCCTGTCGCGTCTCTCGACGATACTCGGCGAGAACGATATCAATATCTACGGACACTCGACCGGCAACGACTCGATGTCCTTCTTCGTCGACCAGAGCAAGGGGCGGCGCGCCGAAAAGCTACTCCACGACGAGGTAGTCGAGGACTCTAAGTTCTCCAGCGTCTCCGTCCGTGAGGACGTGGCGATGATACTCGTCTCGGGCGGCGACTTCATCGACACCCCTGGAATCGTCTACCGTGTCGTCAAGCCCCTGTACGAGAACGGTATCAACATCATCGAAATTATATCGAGCGTCACCAGCATCGTCGTCTTCGTCGACCGTGACGAGCGTCAGGAAGCCTTCGACTGTATCGAAGGTGCTCTCGAAGATTACGAAGACGAATAACAAACGTTAGGACGCGTCGCTGTCACACCGGAACATGGACTACACAGCTTATCTCGGTGCCGCGTGGATAGTCGAGGACGTTGACGACATAGAGGACGCCATATCGATAGCTGTCAGTGAGGCGGGAAAATGCCTCAACCCTGACAAGGACTACGTTGAGGTCGAGGTCGACCTCATCGACTGTCCTGCCTGCGGCGAGGCTTTCGACTCGGCTATGGTATACGCCGGTACCGCGCTCGTCGGCTTAGTCTTCGAGATAAACGTCTATAACGTTGAGACAGAGGAACATGCCGCGAAGATAGCAAAACAGGAGGTCGGAGAAGCCGTACCCGACAAGAAGCTCGAAGTCATGAATGTCGTCGAGAAAGAAGAGTAGACTCGCCCTTCTTTCCGTCCTTCTTCTCGTAGCCGCCGCGACCGCTACGACCGCCACTACCGCCGTCGCGGCGGACGAACCGTCTATCGTTGAGGCGTATCCTGACACGTACGAACCGCGTAACGCGGGCGAGTACGTCGCCGTTGAGTTCGACGGCGTCGATACGACCGGATGGACGCTCGAAGACCGTTTCCGTGAGACGCCGCTTCCCAACCGGACTCTCGACGGCACCGTCTACTTCGCACGCGACGGAGCGCCTGACGACAGACACGACTACGAAAAGAGTCTGCGTCTCGCCGCCGACGGCGATATCGTGACGTTACGTGACGCGACCAACGGGACGGTCGATGAGATACGTTACGGCGACTTCGGCGAGGTAGAGGCGAGTGAGGGCGAGATACTCGTACGGTCGGGCGACGCGCCGACTGCTCTCGAAACGCGCCCGTTCGGCGGAACCGACCTAGGCGTACTGCGCGCCAACGCGTCATCCGTCACCGCTTTCGTCCTCCCCGACTCTCCCGAACCCGTTGCCGACTCCTTCCGCGACGCCGACCGACGTGTCAAGGTTTCCGCGTTCACCTTCGGAAGCGACCATCTCGCTGACGCACTCTCCGCATCCGAAGCCGACGTGTCGGTACTCGCCGAATCGGTTCCTCCAGGTGGATTCGAACGTTCGACCGAAGCCGTCTTCGACCGTATCGACGCAGACGCCGACGTATACGTAGCCGACGGTGACGACCGACGGTACCGGTTCCTGCACGCCAAGTACGCCGTCGCCGACGACTCGGCGGTCGTCACCTCCGAGAACTGGGAGGACAGAAGCTTCGCACCCGACGCGGCGGGTTCGCGCGGATGGGGCGTACAGGTCGAAAGTGACGACGCCGCCGACTACCTCGCCGAGGTCTTCGAAGCCGACCGTGACTGGCGCGCCGTCTCGACATGGGAGAACGCGTCGGTCGAGAGCCACGAACAGGACGAGAGCGATGCCGAGGTACGGACCGACTTCGGACCGCGCACCGCCGACAACGCCGAGGTCGAACTGTTCGTGACTCCTGACGCTCCGGTCGAACCCGTCGTCTCGTTTGTCGAAACTGCCGACGACGAGGTTCTCGTCCAGCAGTCGTACATACGTGCGTGGAACGCCGACCTCGAAACCAATCCGTACGTCGCCGCGTTACGCGACCGCGCCGAGGCGGGCGTTGATGTCCGCGTCCTCCTTGACGGACGGTGGTACTACGAGGACGAGAACGCCGAGGTAGCCGAGGCGCTTGTCGAGATGGGCATCGATGCACGCGTCGCCTCGCGCCCCGTACACACGAAGGGTGTCGTCGTCGATAACGAATCCGCACTCGTTTCGAGCATAAACTGGAACGAGAACTCGCCGACGAACAACCGCGAGGTCGGTGTTATCGTACACGACTCCGAGGTTGCGTCCTACTTCGCCGAGGTCTTCGAGTCTGACTGGGATGCCGATACGGATGAGGAAGCCGGAGAGGGTGACGTGTCGCCCGACGCTCCCGCTCCTACCGACTACGTACTCGAAGCCGTCATAATCATCGTCGTCTCCGGAATCGCCGTCTGGCTCGTGGCGCGCGAGATGTGAGTTACGCGCCCGCGAGTACGAGCTTAACGCGTTCTCCGCCACGGTTCCGTATCTGACGCGTCTCGTCGGCGTCGAGACGTACCGCTTCCTCGGCGCCGAGCGTTACGGTCTCGTCGCGGTCGGTTAGGTCGATATCTACCTCGCCCTCGACCACGAGATACACCTCCTCCTGACCGTCGTCTGAATGGTCGTGTTCCTTGCCCTTGGCGCCCGGTTCGAGTTCGAGGACCGTTACCCCCACCCTTTCGGCGTCGAGCGCGTCACGGAGGAACCACATCCCTCCGTACTCTTCGTCTATCACCGAGTCAACGTCGTCCGTCGAAGCGGTCTTGTATCCCATACAGCCGTCTTCGTAGGCGCGACGCAAAAAACCTGTCTCAGCCCCTCGTCTCGACATCCGCCTCGAGCGTGCCGAGGTCGTCGGCGAATCCCGGATACGAGACATCGACGCTCTCCGCCGTCTCTATCGTTGTCTCTCCCTCGGCGACGAGCGCCGCGACGGCGAGAGCCATCACGACGCGGTGGTCGTGGCGTCCATCGACACGCGTTCCGACGAGTTCGGAGGCGTCGCCGTCAACGTAGAGGGCGTCGCGTTCCTCCTCGACGACAGCGCCCATCTTGCCGAGTTCGGTCGCCATCGCTTCGAGACGGTCGGTCTCCTTGTAACGGACGTGTTCGGCGTCAACGATACGTGTCTCGCCGCCCGCCGCCGCCCCGAGCGCCGCGACCGTCGGCGTCAGGTCGGGGTTGTCGGCGGCGGAGAACTCGACTCCTTTGAGCGCCTCCGCGTCGCCTGAGACGTGCGCAACGCCCCCGTCGCGGTCCCAGTCAACCGACGCGCCCATACGTTCGAGAACGTCGAGTATCGCCTCGTCGCCCTGCGCGCTCGGATACAGGTTGGCGACGCGCGTCTCTCCCGCAACAGCACCCGCCGCGAGAGGGTACGAGGCGCTTGAGAAGTCTCCTGGCACGCGGAATGAGTCGGCGCTGTACGTCTGTCCTCCTTCGACGCGGAAGCCGTCGTCCGTTTCGCCGTACCCGACGCCCATCTTCTCCAGAACTTCGAGCGTGATATCGACGTACGGACGGCTCTTGAGCGTCCCGTCGATACGTACCGTGACGCCGTCCTCCGTAAGCGGTGCGGCGAACAGGAGCGCCGAGATGAACTGCGACGAGACGCCGCCGTCGATGGTCGTCTCGCCGCCCTCGAGGGAGTCTCCGACGACGAGCGGTGCCTGTCCGTTACCACGCGTCGCCCGCGCCGTAGCGCCGAGTTCGCGGAGAGAGGACAGCAGGGGTCCGTTCGGACGTGACCGGAGGCTTTCGTCGCCCGTTAGGACGGCGAGTCCATCGACAAGCGACGCCGTTCCTGCGAAGAGACGTGTCGTCGTCCCCGAGTTGCCGCAGTCAACGATATCGTCGGGTGTCTCGGGTTCGCCGCCGACGCCGCTGATACGCAGGTCGCCGTCCTCGCTCGTTACCTTCGCTCCGAGCGCGCGCGCACACCGAGCGCTCGCACGCGTATCGGCGCTGTCGAGAGGATTCAGGACACGCGCTCCGTCGCTCATCGCACCGACGAGTACGGCGCGGTGCGTGTAGCTCTTGCTCGGCGGCGCTTCGACACGTCCGGAGACGCGTGAGTTAGAGACGACGAGTTCCATGGACGCCGTTACTCGGCGCGGCGCTTCAACC
>JAQZCZ010000003.1 GCA_028751095.1 Euryarchaeota archaeon Ods01
CCTCGGACGCTACCACTACGCGTCCCGTGAGCATGTTGAGTTCATGATTCTGTGGCACACCGGATGCAGGCTTGGTGCTGTTCAGGCACTTCACGTAGGTGATTTCGACCACGAAGATGGGTCTCTACACTTCGTTCACCGTCCCGAGGAAGACACGCCCCTAAAGAACGGTAAGAAGAGCACGCGGTACGTCGCTGTCGGCGACTACGAAGCGGACGTTATCCAGAGCTACATAGAGCATCACCGCCATGATGTGACCGACAACTACGGGAGAAGTCCGTTGATTACTTCATCAATCGGTCGTCTGTCGCAGACACCGATACGTAACGATATCTACCGTATTACGCAGCCGTGCGAGTATGCGAACGAGTGTCCACACGGTAAGGACCAGAAGACATGCGAGATGCGTAACCGCGCGAAGCTTGCAGAGTGTCCATCTTCGAGAAGTCCGCACCGTCTCCGTGACGGACGCTTGACAAAACACCGTCTTGACGGCGACCCGCGCGAGGTCGTTTCGGACCGCGTCGATGCGAGCGAGGAGATTGTCGACAAGCACTACGACCAGAGGACTGATCGGCAGAAGATGAAGACACGCAGGAGGTACATAGATGATGTCTGAGACACCGCGAGAGGACGAACCGGGGAGACAGAAACTCTATTCAAGCAGTTCACCCGCCGGGTCCATCCTTACGGCTGACAGTAGCTCGCGGAGTACTCGTCGGTCGCCGCCGCCACGTCGATACATCTGTCAACCGCGGCGTCGCGTTCCCATTCTAAGTCGCTGACCTGTTCTTCGAGTGCGGTAACGTCCGACTGAAGCTCCTCGACCTCATTTTGAAGGTTGTCGCGCTCCTGCCGGAGGGCGCGGACATCGCTCTCTATGACGTTTAGCGACGTACCGCTCGAATACCCGAGTTCGAACGCGAGGTTACGGACACCGGACCGGAGGTCTTCGAGTTCGGCGCGCGTCTCATCGAGTTCGTCTTCTGTACGCGAAAGCTCCGCCTCCGTCTGCGTGAGTTCGTTCTCGACCGTCTCCAGCTGGTTCTCAACCTGACGTATCTCCTGTTCGACGCCGGTCAGGTCATCTATATCGGTCCGTGCATCTTCGAGAGCATCCTCGGTCTGTTCGAGTTCCTGCTCGGTTTCGCTTAGCTCTTCTTCGAGTTCCTCGACCTCGGTCTGACTTCCTTCGACCTGTCCCTCCATCGCGTCTATCTGTTCGTGGTAGTAGACGGTAGCTCCGGCTACCGCGGCTACCGCGACAACCGCAATGAGGACAAGAACGGTGTTAATCCGGCTTCCGACAAAGGACACGTCGGTAGATACGGGTCGGACGCGAATATGGCTTGTGGAGAGTTTTCAGAACGCGAGAAATATCTCGGCACTTATGGCTCTCGAAGACGTAGTTGCGGGAGATGAGACGAAAACGACCGACCGAGACAGGTGATAGGTGTGCGTAGACGTGACTTCGTCGCGGGCGCTCTCGGTCTCGCCGCAGTCGGGGGCGGCGCGGCGTACCTGCGTAGCTCCGAGGTGGGCGGAGCCGTAACGCCGGTCGAGGTCGAGACGCTCGACGCCCCGGGTAGCGAGTCAGGTGTCGTCGAGATACCGCGCCGCGGCGAGGTTACCTTCGTCGAGTTCTTCGCAACGTGGTGCCGCGTCTGTCAGGACATGATGGACGACCTCGGCGAGGCGTACGAACGCGTGGGCGACGACGTGCAGTTCGTCTCCGTAACCAACGAAGCCGTCGGGCACACGGTAACGCGTGAGGAAGTCGTCGACTGGTGGCGCGAACACGACGGAGCGTGGACGCTAGGGGTGGACGATGGTCTACGTCTCACGGACGCACTCGACGCGTCAGGGATTCCGACCACGGTCGTGATAGACGCCTCAAACAACGTCGTTAGCACCGACACCGGAGAGAAGACGGCAGACGAGATAGTCGGGGATATAGAGCGCGCACGATGACGACGGCGGAGGTTGCGGGTGGGGTCGGATTAGCGCTCGGCGCGGGAGTAGCGACCTTCTTCTCACCGTGTGCCTACGCCCTCCTCCCCGGCTACGTCAGCTACTACGTCGCAACCGAAGAAGGTAGTGACGCCCCGCTCGGTGGCGCCCTCGTCCGCGGTACGTCCGCGAGCCTCGGAGTCTTCGGCGTCTTCGCGGTTCTCGCAGGTGTCGCGGTCGCCGTCGGTAGCGCCGTCGAGCCCTACCTCAGCGTCCTTGAACTCGGAGTCGGGGTTTTGCTCATCGTCTTCGGAGGCGTCATCCTGACGGGAAGAGGCTTCGGCTGGCACGTTCAACTCCCCGAGCGCCGCGCAAGCATCGCCGGCTTCTTCGTCTTCGGCGCTCTCTACGCCGTCGCCGCGGCGGGATGTGTCGCCCCTCTGTTCCTGTCGGTCATCCTCCAGTCCGTGACGTATCCGACCGTAGGAACGGTCGCGGTCGTCGGAACGTACGCCGCGACGTTCGCCGTCCTGATGGTGGGGGTCACCGTCGCCGCCGCTGTCGGACACAGCTTTAGCACGCAGAAGGTAGGTGGATACGCCGACCGTATCCAGAAGGCGGCTGGCGTGGTTCTCGTCGTCGCCGGAGTCGTTCAGATATACCTCGTCGTGTGAGGGTAGTGTTCAGATAAGGAATGAGTGAAGGATGAGGCGTGGCGTTTTCTGAGTGTCCATGCCCAAAAACACACGCCTCAGTAGAGGTATAGAGGCAATCGAATTAGGTTTTGTTAAGCGAATCGAAGATTCGCGTACTCATCGTGAATCTTTGATTCACGAGATGGAACGAGAAGCGACACCCAAGTTTGCGATGAAGCTCGGTATTCAGATGCACTTGGCGGGTTTATCGCTCTCGAATACCGTCTCCGTGCTTGAATCATTGGGTGTCGAGCGCGTGCGTTCTACCGTCCATAACTGGGTGCATAAGGCAGATTTACAGCCCGACGACGACATGACTCCGAATCAGGTAGCGGTCGACGAAACCATGATTCGCCTCAACGGAAGCTGGTACTGGCTGTACATGGCGGTTGACCCCGACACTAACAACATCCTCCACACAAAGCTCCAACCAACGAGAAATCACTATACGGCGAAAGATTTCATGAACGAACTAATCGAGAAACACAACCTCGACAATAGCTTGTTTCTCGTTGATGGATTACCTTCGCTTCATCAAGCGTGCCGGTACTATTCAGTCCGATTTCGCGTCACTAAACATGGAAATCGGAACTCCGTCGAACGCGTCTTTAGAGAATTAAAACGCCGTACCAAAGCCTTCTCTAACTCCTTCAGCAACGCTCAGCTCCAGACAGCCGACGACTGGCTGAAGTCGTTCGCCTTCGCTTGGAATACGCTAATCTGAACACTACCACTCAAACAGCCGTTTCAGCCTACGAAAGGGATTTGCGTCCGACCCACGAAGACGCGGACATGAGACGGAGAAAGCTCATCGCCTCCGTCGGCGTGTCGTTAGCCGCGGCGGCGACGGGCTGTCTCCGAGACGACGGAGGCGACGGCTTCAAAGACCGGGCCGCCCTCGGAAACGGTCCTTCCGTCGAACTCAGTGGCGCGGCGGACCGTGACTTCGAGTTTATCGACGAGGACGAAGGGCGGATACGCGTCCTGTACGGCGACGGCAGAACCGACGAGACGGGGTTCGACGACTGGTCCGAGGGGGTCTGCCGGCATACCGGAGCGCGAGAACTCTCCGAGTACCTTCACGATAAACTCAACGTCGACAGCGACTTCGGCGTGGGTTCGGGAACGGTGAGGGAAGAGTTATTCGAGGGGTACGACGGCGACCCGGACGAACTCCGTGAGGCGCTCGGCGATAGGACCCATACCGTGTACGTCAGCCACGATACGGTATTCAGACGCGACGGCGGGCGGGCACACGAGCCGGAGGTCGGGTACGAGGAGCTTGTCGAGGCGACGCCCCGCGAGATACGCGTGACCGCCGTCTTCGAAGACCACGGTATCGAACGCGACTGTACGTATCCGGTCGTAGTCAGGAAACGGGCGGTACAGGAGGACTAAAATGTCAGGCTTATTTCACAGAAAGTACTTGTCAGACACCTCCTTAGACGAGGATATGGACCCCTCCAACGGAGTCGAACGCCGGAAGATTCTGGCGATTATCGGCGGAGCCTCGTCGGCGACGCTAACCGGCTGTCTGAACGGCGGGACGGGTGAGGAAGACGATGACCCGCCCGAGAACGGCGACGGGGAAACGCCTGAGAACGGCGACGAGACACGGATGACCGACGAGGAACTCAAAGAACTCACCGAGAGGGTGAGAGAAGGAAGCGTCGTTGAGTTCGGCGGGATGGTCGTCTCCACCTTCCCTACCTTCTTCCGGTCGGATGCACGCGCGTCTACTACGGCTGGGGTAATAGAACCTGCCACCGACGACTCGCCAGCGGTTCTGATGACGGCGGTCAGGAACGAAAACGACTACGACCACCGTTTCCAGACACGCAACATACCGCCCTACGACCGACGACCTATCGGACGCCCCGACGACCGAGAAAACGACCCGCTGTACCTCGTGCCGACCGAGAACCACGAGTTTGCCGAACAGTCACCCGACGTAACGAGGTACGGTGTCAGATGGCGTCTCGATGGGTCGATAGACAACTGGCTCCCCGAAACCGTCGAAATCGGTGCGGAAGATGTCGTCTACGGAGAGTACTTTATCGTAGCTCATCCCGACAGGGCGCGCGAGCCGATATCGTCCGGGAGTTACAGGTTCTCCGGCGGAGACCGTCCGTTAGAAATCTCGGTATGGGAAAGCGGCGAACCCGGACCCCCCGAAGACTCCGTCTTCGAAGGGGTTGACGTTCCTGACCCTCTCGAAGAACGCGAATCTGATAGGGAAACCTCGTGGTACCACGAAGCCGACGAGACGACCGAAGTATATCTCAAGCCATCGCGGGAGGAAGTGGAACCGCCCGTCGAAGCCGAGTACGAGATGATAAACCGTAGCAGGGAACCCGTATCGGGAAATCCCGACGGATGGGGGCTGTACAAGCTCGTGGACGGGGACTGGTTCCACGTAGCACCCGACGAGGTCCAGCTACCTGCGACGAGCATTCCCCCTGGCGGGACCGCAGAGTCCAGCCTGACGGTCTACCACCGAGGGGGAACGAGGGGAGGGGGTCGGACAGTCTGGAACGTTGGCGGCGGGCGGTACGCCTATCTGGTTCATTTCGGGAAATCGGGATACAGGAACGCCGCATTACTCGATATCGACGCGCCTGAACTTCGGCTCGAACCTCCCGAGGACGCTCAGGTTGATGACCGAGGCGACGTTATCGAGGTGTCGAGCGGGGAATGGCGGGAGAGACAGGGTAGAACCGCGGACGAGAGAATGATGCGTCCTATACGCGTCGAGATAGTCGAAGACGAAGATGGTGAACGAATCATCACCGAACAGACCTACAAGCGGCGAAACGAGTACATGAGATACTCGCTACCGTTCTTCGAGGAGGGCGTGGAAGAGGTCGTGGCTAAGGCTGATGCGGGAGGCATGAGGTCGGCATTCATGGACGAGGGAACGACCTACGTCTACGAAGGAACGGCATACAGGTTTAGGTACGAAGGAGAGTAAGTTGAGACAGTCCGACCGCACGCTACGGGACTGCCGAATCCCGTCTCAAACCTCAGAGCCTTAGAGCGAGGAGGTTCCGTGTATCACCCTGAGGACTGATATCATCCCCGCCTCCTCTCCAGTATACCTGAAATAGAACGCGTAATCCAAACAATACGCAGTGGAGTGTTAGAAACATTTTCACCGTTTGTTAAGATTGTTTTTCTATGAGTTACGTATTAGTTTCCGTTCATCCTTAATACCCCCTCATATGAGCATATAGCTTACCTTACCCCAAATCTAATACGGCTATAAAGTTGATGAAGTAAGAGAATATGTCGTTATAGAAGCAAGATATTTACATGAGAGAAGTATCAAATGGCGAAAAACTTAATAATATAGCATACTTCAGGTTGCCTTATGGTATGTACCGCAACAGTATATGGTGGTAACCGCCTTGGGGTAGGTGGTTGCGGTGAGTCTTGATATAACCGATAAAGAAGGAGACTCCGACGGAGTATCAGTCTCCAGACGTACCCTGTTAAAGTCGATAGCTCTCGCATCCGTTGGCACCGGGGTCGCCGGACGCCGGTACTTCACGTCGACCGACGCCCAGGACGCGATGGACTTCGAACAGGACGAGGTCTCGACGGCGTGTTGGATAGGCAAACAGGACTGTACGATGCGTGCCAAGGTCGTCAACAACCGCGTCGTGCAGCTGCGTCCCGACCCGAACGACGAGGTTATCGACGGTATCTGCCCTAAGGGGGTGGGGCAGATAGCCGACCTGTACGACCCGTACCGCGTCAAACAGCCCCTGAAACGCGTTAACGAGAAAGGGGAACGCGGCGAGTTCGAGCCGATTTCGTGGGAGCAGGCGGCGGAGGAGATTGCCGACGACCTCGGCGAGAAGCTACAGGACGACCCGCGGCGCGTCCATTTCCAGATAGGACGCGTCAAGGGTCCTGAATGGCACATGGACGGCTGGGTCTCGGCGCTCGAAGAGGTCTACGGCAACGGCGTCAACGTACGCGGACACGGAAACGTCTGCGCGACGGCGAACAAGATGGCGCTGAGTCGGATGGGTGCGGCGTTTACCTCGCCCGAACCCGACTTCCACAACACCGAGTTCTTCCTCAACTGGGGCTGGAACGCGACTAACGCCGGAGGACCGCACCTCTGTAACGTAACCTACTCGCGCGAGATGGCTGAGGGACACGAGGACCAGATGGAAGCCGCCGTCCTCGACCCACAACGGCGTGGTTCGGGCAAGTGGTGCGACAACTGGCTTCCGATAGAGCCGGGGACCGACCTAGCCTTCTTCCTCGCCATGAACAACGTCCTCCTCGAAGAGGGCTACGTCGATGACTGGTTCCTGAAGAACACGACGAACGCGCCGTGTCTCGTCTACACCGAAGGACCCAACGAAGGCAGGATAGCACGCGCCGAGGACGCCGAAGACCCCGTGGAGTCCGTTCTCTGGACCGAAGGAGAACTCGTCTACGACGAGGAGACGGGAGAGATAACAACCCACGAGGAGGTTATTCCCGACGACCCCCACGACCCGACCGAGACGGCGACCGCGGCGTTACGCGTCGACGAGCGCCTCGAATGGGACGGCTACGAGGTACGCCCCGCGTTCGAACTCTACGAGGAGGGCATGGAGGAGTACACGCCCGAATGGGCGTCCGAGATAACCGACCTCCCCGCCGAGCAGATACGTCGTGTCGCCGAGAAATGGGGCGAGAAAGCCCGCATAGGCTCGACGACGACCGTCGAGGTAGACGGCGAGACGCGGCGTGTCCCGTACCGCCCCGTCTCCCTCTCGCTGTACCACGTCGGACAGCAGGAGATGGGACCCGAAGCCGCACAGGCGGCTTTCCTCACGATGATGCTCGTCGGGGCGGTTGAGGTCCCCGGGGCAAGCCGAACGGGTTACGCAAACGCTCCCTACGGCGGACCTCGGCAACACGTCCGCGAACTCGCCTTCGAGGACACGTTAACTTGGGAGCCGGACGCGCCCGACCTCGAAGGGACGTACTTCCACCCCGACGCCAACGGCTCGTACGCCAAGATAGGGCACGTTCTCAGCAACCCCGACAGGTACAACCTGCCCCACGACCCCGACGACATGGCGTGCGTCGTATGTTACGCCAACCCCGTCGCGGGCGGTCCGAACAAACAGAGGAGTCTCGAAGGCTACTCGGAGTACGGCACCGTAATCGCCGTCGACCCGTTCGTGAGCGACACCGCAACCTTCGCCGCCGACTACGTCCTTCCGACGACGACCGTCGACAAGAACGAGAACGCCAAGGACGGTATGAGCAACACCCATTACACGTCGGCGACGCGGACTGCGCCCATACCTCAGCTATGGGACTGCCGCGACGAAGGAGAGATATTCAAGGAACTCGCCGCCGAACTCGACGCAGGCGACGAGTACGTCGGTATCATAAACGACCGGTTCGGCTTGGAAGGAGCGGACGCATTCGAGAGCGTTGACGACCTCGATGTGGCGGAGACCATGGACAGGTCCTACGGCGAGGAGTTCCGCGAAAGCCCCGAGAGCGAGGAACGTCCGCTGTACGAGCGTTACTGGTTCCTACTCCCCGACTCCCCGCACGCGGGCGACGAACACAAGACCGAGTACTCGCCGTACGGCTTCAAGTTCCAGTTCTACGTCGAGTCGTTCGAACTCCTCGGACAGAACGTCCGCGAGGGATTCGAGGACGAGTTCGGCGCGGACGCAGTCGACGAGTTCCCGTACATACAGGACATCAACGGGGTCCCCGAATGGCGCGACCCTACGATGTGGAACTCGCCCGACGAGTACGAGTACACGCTGTTCGACATGAAGAAGATAGAGCATAAGCAGTCGCGGACGGCGCAGAATCCTCTCTTGAACGAACTCGACCCCAAGAGCTACGTCCGTATGCATCCCGACGACGTTGACGACCTCGGTCTGGAGGAAGGCGACCGCGTCGAGGTCGAGAGCCACAACGCTGTCACGGGCGACACCTACCGTATCGAAGGCGACCTGATGACCCTCGAAGGCATCAAGCCCGGTACGGTCTGCATACCGTACCACCACGGGGTCAATATCGCACATCCCAACGTCGAGGCTCTCGACGAAGGTGCGAACGTCAACAACCTGTTCGACTCAACCGAGGGTTACTGTTCGTGGTCCGCCGACCAGTCGTTCCATATCCGTGTCAAGGTCGAACCCGCAGGAGGTGACGCCGCGTGAGCCAGAAAGGTATGGTGATAGACCTCGAACGGTGTATGGGATGCCGTGCCTGCGTGGTGGCGTGCAAGACCGAAAACGAGACACCGCGCGGGGCTTTCTGGATGAACGTCTTCCGTTACGAGGACGGCGAGTTTCCCGACGTTGAACAGGGCTTCATGCCTAACCCGTGCCACCACTGCACAGAGCCGTCATGCGTAGACGTATGTCCCACAACGGCACGGTTCAAACGCGAGGACGACGGTATCGTCCTGACCGACTACGACACCTGTATCGGATGCCGTTACTGTGAGGTCGGCTGTCCGTACGGAGTCAACTACTTCGCGTGGCGAGAACCCGACAAAGGGCAGTACGGATTCGACGAGTCCGGCGAGGAAGAGGTCCACGACGGCGAAAGCCTCGCCGACATACTGAGGAGCAACGACGAGGACTACGAAGGCGCGCTTCCGTGGAGCGACCCTAACCTCGATGTCGAGATAGAGCCACGCGGAACAGAGATGGCGGGCAACCCGCCGACGGGTACGATGGGCAAATGCACGTTCTGTGTCCACAGACAGGACTCCGACGACCCTGAACTACAGGACACGACGGCGTGCGAGGAGGTCTGCCCGACGAACGTCATCCATTTCGGAGACATGGAGGACGACGAAAGCGACCCCAACCAGCATCTACAGGAGAAACGCGGGACCAACAGGTTCCGTATGCTCGAAGGTTCGGGGAACCAGCCCAACGTCGTCTACCTCGGCGACAAGCCGAACGATGGCGTCCGTAACATGGAAGACAGCTACAAGGACGCCGACGACGCAATCGACGCCGAAGCCGCGCGCTCGGGAGGTGACTGGCTATGAGTACGCTTGACCTAGACACCGAAAGGCTGACGCGCCCGTTACAGACGACCTCGACGAAGTTTTACGTCGCGCTCGTCGTCACGGCGCTGGTATCGTTTGCGACGGCGTTCGCGTACCTCCTCCAGCTTAGGTACGGATTCGCCGTCACGGGTCTCCGAGACTGGGGAACGATGGCGGGCGCTCCGTGGGGGCTGTACATCGGCACGTTCGTCTGGTGGATAGGTATCGCACACGGCGGCATCGCTATATCCGCGGCGGTCCGTCTGTTCGACCTCGAAACCTACATGCCGATAGCGCGTATCGCCGAACTCATCACGCTTATCGCGCTTCCGATGGCGGCGACCAACATACTGTTCGACCTCGGACGCCCTGACCACCTCTGGGCGATGATTACCAACTGGGGAACGACGATGCACACGTCGCCGCTGACGTGGGACATGACGACGACGTTCCTCTACCTCATCATGTCGGGTACCTACCTCGCCATCACGATACGTGACGACATACACTACTGCCGCGAGCGCGACATGCTCCCGTCGGTTCTCGACCCCGTCTACCGTGTCGTGCTTGCGGGATATGAGAAAGGCGAGACGGTCAAGACGAACCAGATGGCGTGGTGGATGGCTCTCGGGATACTCCTGCTCGTGCCTCTGATGAGCGGCGGTGTCGTCCCGTGGCTGTTCGCCACGATGGGTATGCACCCCGGATGGTTCGGCGCGGCGCAGGGTCCCTCTATGCTCGCCGAATCGCTGACCTCGGCGCTTGCGGCTGTTGTCGTGACGGCGGCTGTCTTCCGTTACGCCTACGGCTGGGACGACATAATCGACGACAGGATTTTCAAAGGACTCAACAAGGCGCTGATAGGCTTCGTCCTCCTCACCATCTGGTTCCTGCTTCAGGACATCGTCACGGGTCTCCATCCCGTCGCGCCGACGGAGACGGGCGACCTGACGGCGTCGCTCGTCTACGGCTCGATGGCGGTTCCGTTCTGGCTCTCGGTAGGCGGCTTGGTAATAGGACTCGCGTACTTCGTCGCTCAGGCTCTCCGACCGTCGTTGTTCAGCGTCGGCGCGTCGGCTGTCGCGGCGTTGCTCGTCACGTTAGCGATACTCCAGAAGAAGATTGTCTTCGTCGTCGAAGGACTCCTGTACCCGACACGTGAACCGATGTCGAGCCTGTTCCCTGAAGGCTCCTACTTCCCGACGCTACCCGAGTTCATCATGGCTCTCGGAACTATCGGCGTCGCCGCGCTCCTGTTCCTCGTGGCGACCAAGGTCATACCGATAGTCGAACTCGGAGAGGTAGACGAAGCCGCCGAATCCGAGGAGGTGAGCGAAGGATGAGCATAGGCGCTTTCGTGATGTTCGGCGTCGTGCTGGTGCCGCTCTACGTCGTCCTACTCGGCTGGATATTCGGGGAGCCACGGAACTACAAGCCCGTTGCGTTCGGCATAGGCGTGCTGGTAGGTCTGTTGCTGTTGATGGTGGTAGCGTCGGTCGTCCCGATAGCCTTCCGCGTCGTAATACCGACGTAGCCGGCGTGGAGTATTTCCGTAACGAGAACCTGACTTAGAACCTGACTTAGCTATCATGAAACACCCGAGTAACACCGATACCTACGACGAAGCCGAGATAGACGAAGGACTCGCCGCCGTGTACCGCGTCCTAGGAGAAACGTATCTACGACCGCCTGACGAAGAAACCGTCTCGGCTGTCGAAGAGGTAGCCGCGTCGGTGCGCGAGGACGGCGTCGGCGACGCGGAAGACAGCTTCGGTGTCGTCGAAGCCGTGGAGTCCGTACTCAATGCCGAAGCCACGCTCGACGAACTCCGTCCGGGCTTCACGCGTGTCTTCCGCGGACTTTCGCGGTCGCAGTCGCCGCCGCCGCCGTACGAGTCGTTGTACCGTGACGGTTCGGTCAACGGTCCCACGTCGGTCAAGGTAGAGCGCGCCTACGCCGAAGCCGGCTACGAACTCGCCGAGGACGAGACGTTGGTTGACCACGCAGGCTACGAACTCATCTTCCTCGCCGAGCTATGCGACCGCGGCGACAGGGGAAGACAGGCAGAGTTCATCGACGACCATCTCCTTGCTTGGCTCCCCGACTTCCACGACGCCGCGGCAGAGAAAGACGTGCCCGCGTTCTACCGCGGCGTCTTCGACCTGACTGAGGCGGTCCTGCGTCTCCACTCCGAGGAGATAGAGGAGGGTAACGAGTGACAGACGATGAAGACGTTGGCGCATTCGTCTGTTCGTGCGCCGACACCTGTAACGTCGACCTAGAGCGCGCCCGTGAACGCGTTGAGGACGTTGCCTTCGCGGCGAGTTCGGACCTCCTCTGCGGCGACGATACCGTAGAAGACGTTGCCGGACTCGTTGAGGAGCGCGACATCCAAGAACTGATAGCTACGTGTCCGGCGCAGGTCGGTCAGGAGAGGCTCGAACGCGTCGAGGAAGAGACGGATGTCAGCCTCAGTTTTGTCGACCAGCGTGAGGGTGCAGGCTGGATTCACTCCGAGGACGAGGCGACAGAGAAGACCGCAAGGCTGGTTAACGCCGCGAGGGCGCGTATAGACGGCGACAGTTCCAAGGAGAAGGTCGACGTAGGAAACGAGGTTGCGGTCGTCGGAGACGCCGAACTCGCCACCGCTCTACCCGACTCAGCCGATGTAACGTTGGTAGCCGACGGAGACGACTTCTCCGACACCGACCTCGACGGGATACGTCTCGAACGCGGACGTATCGTAGATATTTCCGGAAGTCTCGGGGGGTTCAGAGTGACCGTCGAATCCCACGTGACGGAGGACTGCGTTGACTGTATGGACTGTGTCCATGCCGGTCCCGAAGGCAAGGTCACGTCCGAGCCGGTTGACATCTCCGTCGACGCGCCCGACGGCGACTGGACCGACGTCTGTCCGACGGACGCAATAGACCTGAGCGGAGTCCGGCGCGAACTGAGCTTCGACCAAGTCGTTTACCCCGACGGAGAAGACGGTGCAGAAGGAGGTACCGCAGGGCTTCACGTTGACGGTGACCTCAGCACCGTCTCGTCGGTCGCCGACCATCTTAGGGAGCGCGAGATACATCTCGACCTGACGATGGACGTATGTGCGTCAGGCGCTTCGGGACAGGAGGGCTGTACGGCGTGTTACGAAGCCTGTCCGCACGACGCCGTCGAAAAGCCGGCGGCGGACGAGGTCGCGTTCGACCTCGCGGCGTGTGAGAACTGCGGCGCTTGTACGAGCGAATGTCCGACGGGTGCGGTCGAACTCGTCGACAGACCGAACGAGACAGTCGCGCGCGAGGTCGAAGCGCTCGTCGACGACGAGCCGAGCGGAGGTCTGTTAGGCGGGGGCAAGGCGATACAGAAACAGGTCGTCGCGTTCGTCTGTTCGGAGAAGGCTGAAGACGCTCTCCGACGGTACGGAAGAGAGGCACGGCGCGACGACGGAGACGGATATCCGCCCCTCCTCCCCGTCTCGGTTAACTGCACCGACACGGTGGGCGAAGCGCACGTCCTCCACGCGCTCGCTGTCGGAGCCGACGGGGTCGCTATCGTCGGATGCGGCTCCGACTGTCTCCACTCAGGACCCGAGCCTAAGACGCGTCTCGTCGAACGTCTCAACACGGCGACCACCGACCTCGGTCTTGGCGAGCGCGTCGGCTTCTTTGCTCCCGAATCGTTAGAGGAGTTCGCAGACCGTGTCGCCGGATTCGTCGAAGGGCTGTCGCCGACTCCGGTTCCTCCGGACGGGCACGAGGCGTCGGGTAGTGTCCTGCCGTCAGGAGACGAACTCCCGATGCACGACGACCGTCTGCCTGAGTACGCCAACCGTGCGTGGCTCCTCGAAAGCGTACGTGCCGTTCTCGAAAACACCGAGCCGGAACGGCGCGAGATACGTGGACTCGAAGGATTCGGTGTCGTCTCCGTAAACGACGACTGCGCACTGACACCGACCTGTACCAACCTCTGTCCTACGGGCGCATTACGCCGAGACGACGGGGCGCTTGAGTTCAGACACGACCGCTGTGTTAACTGCGGTCTGTGCGAAACCGGCTGTCCGGAGTCGGCGATAACGGTCGAAACCGGTCTGGATACCGACCTGCTTCCCGAGAACTCCGACGGACCGTGGACGACAGTGTACGAGGACGAGCCGTTCGAGTGCAGGCGTTGCGGCGACGTATTCACGAGCGCGTCGACAGTCGAGAAGATGAAGGAAGAGATACCCGACGCAGACGTTGAGGGCGTCGACGGACATATAGCCGAGTACTGTACCGACTGTAAGGGGGAGCTATCTTTCCAGATATGAACGACACAGAGCTACGACAGAAGTTGAAAGACGTGACAGACCCGGTCCTTGGGGACGACATCGTGTCCCTTGGACTCGTCGAAGAGGCTACCGTTGAGGACGGCGTGGCGCACGTAACCGTCGAGTTCAGGACGCCGTACGCGCCCGACGAAATGGAGATGGGTGATGCGATACGCGACGCGGTCGCTGAACTGGGACTCGGTACCGAACTCTCGGTGAAGCCACCGCGGCGGGATTCTGCAAGCTTGGTGCCCGAAGTAGAGAATCTAGTAGCGGTCGCCTCGGGGAAAGGAGGTGTCGGTAAGACGACCGTGTCGGTCAACCTCGCGGCGGCACTTGCTGACAGAGGGGCACGGGTCGGTCTACTAGACGGCGACGTATATGGACCGAACGTGCCTCGTATGGTGGGTGTTGAAGCCGAGCCATCGATAACCGCCGACGATACGCTCGTCCCGCCCGAGGCATACGGTATGAAGCTGATGAGCATGGCGTTCCTCATCGGTGAAGTCGATGACCCCGCGATGCTACGCGGTCCGATGATAGACAAGATACTCGTCCGTCTCTTAGAGGAAGTTGAGTGGGGAAGACTTGACTACCTCATCGTTGATATGCCTCCAGGGACGGGCGACGCACAGCTGACACTTCTCCAAAACGTCGAGGTGACCGGTTCCGTAATGGTTACAACACCTGAGGACGTGGCGGTTGACGACGTGCGCAAAGGTGTCCGGATGTTCGAAAGCTACTCGACACCCGTCCTCGGGGTTGTAGAGAACATGACAGCGTTCGAGTGTCCTGACTGCGGAGGCAGACACGACCTTTTCGGCTCCGACGGCGGAGAGGTCGTAGCCAAGGAGTACGAACTCACACATCTCGGAAAGATACCGATGGTTCCGGAAATCAGGTCTAGGAACGACAAGGGTGCCCCTCCGGCTCTCGACGACGGTCCTGCATCCGAGGCGTTTGAGGAACTTGCGGACGCCGTCTCAAACTCCGTCGGGGTCATCAACCGTTGTGAGGTAGCGGATATCGAACCCGATGAGATAGACCGGAGGGATTCGCCCGATGTAAATGACGAAGAAGACGGCGTAGGCGGACTGGAGATATCTGAAAACGCGGACAAGGACTGAGATGACAGGGGGAGACAGCACCGACAGTACCGGCTCCACCGGTATCTTGCTTGCGGGCGGTTCCTCAACAAGGTTCCAAGACGGTGACAAGGCTCTCGCTGAGATAGACGGCGAGCCTATGTTGAGACGGGTCGCCGAGAAGCTCGCTCCCGTCGTCGGTCGGACTGTCGTCAGCTGTCGCGGTGAGCAACGCGCCGACTTTGAGAAGGTGTTAGACGGTATAGGAGACGTGAGGTTTGCAGTTGACCCCATTCCGTATGCTGGTCCGGTGGCAGCCATCAAGACATCTCTCCGGTACGTTGAGGACGACGAGGTATTCGTTCTGGCTTGTGACGTTCCCCTCATCCGGACCGAGGCACTACAACGACTCAGAGCAGTTCTCAAAGAAGGGGATGGGGCTGACGCCGTTTTTCCATCGGTAGACGGGGAGACACAGCCATTAGTAGGGGTCTACTGTACCGAGTCACTCCGTGAGGCGTTAGAGTTGCTCGATGACATCTACGGAGAAGCCCTTTTCGCCGTCCTCGACCACCTACGCACGGAAACCGTCGAAGCCCGAACCCTGCCTGGCGGACACGATGGACTCCGGAACGTGAACACTCCCGAAGATATCAGGGAAGTACGTGAAGCCCTCCGGTAGTTCAGCGGTATCGTTTTAGCTGTGACCGTCCTACTCAACGGATGTTACCACACGGTCGCGTCCACGTCATACCATCGGCGTAGCCAACCGTCTCTACATTCGGGACGGTCTTCACCCAACCATCTTGGTCGCCCATCCGTTTCCGGCTCCTCACCGACGGTTCGACAGAAAGCGGTTAGTTGGTATGCTCCGTCAGGGATTTGAACTCGGTCGCTCGGGTGACTCGCTCTCTGTCCAAATCCCTTGCTCGCAAAAATCGAAGATTTTTGCTCCGTCAGGGATTTGAACCCTGGTCATTGCCTCGAGAGGGCAATATGATTGGCCGGACTACACCAACGGAGCGCCGGTCCCGGTCTGAGCCTTCTGCTCGCGCACAAGACTACCGAGCGTGGACGGTGGTAGTTCTGTCCGAGTATTAACGCTTTTGTTTTCCGTGACTCCGGTCCCCTTCGTCGGGTTGTTGAGCTCAGAAACATATTGAACAGTACTGAAGGATATGAACGACGGATTTGTCGTCGGTCCCGCTCGGTGAACGTTCCTGAACTATGAGAAGGGATTTAACCGTAACGCGCGTAGGGCTACTCAAGACAAGATGTCCAAGCTCCCTACCGCCGTCTTCGTGTTCGCCATCGTCGTCCTCGGGGTCGTCTCTCTGGCGGGAACGGCGACCGCGCTCAGCGTCACGGTTGCCGAAGAGGGTTCCGATATCACTATTCAGGTGACCGAGGACGGGATGCCGGTTGACGGCGCGGAGGTGCGCGTATCGGGAGTGACGCGTGAGACGCCGCTTGACGGCGAGTACACGACGACACGTGACGGAGAGGTTAGGTTCAGGGAAGCGCGTACCGAGGACCTAGAGGGAGTCGTCCATCTCCGGATAACCGTCGACACCGGTAGCTCGTTCAGGTCGGTGCTGACGAGTGTCACGCGTAGCCCCGAAGAAGGACCGTCACCGATGGGACACCGGATGTCAATGAGTATACAGGAGTCGGTCGCCAGCACTCATGGGATGGTCGAAAGCAGACTGGACACGTCTGACTCTGACGAAGACGACGTACGTGCCCAAGCTGAGGAGGTCGACAGGATACTCGAAGGACTCGGTGACGCCGAGTTCGAACGCGAGGTGTTAGGAAGGGACCTTGCCGCGGGCGAGATATCATCGTCCGAGTTCTACCTCAGCGCCGTCGAAAACGCGCGTAAGTCGTCTTCGCTCAGGAGCGGTATGTCCGTACGGGTCGACTATCTGAGCCGTTACGACGACGAAACCCTGCGCGAGAGCGGGGTTAGGGTCGACGAACTCGACGAGCTACGTCAGGAGATAGAAGGAAGCCGGTCGGTCGACACCAACAGGCGGATAGTCGGAGAATAGCAAGAAAGTTAGGCGTCGGCGGCTTTTCTCGCCCATGCGCGTCTTAGTCTCGCCCGAAGGCGACGGGTACAAGGTTCTGCCGTCGAAGAACGGCGAGACACTGTTCTCCGGAATGCTAGAGGTACGCGAGACTTCGAAAGGTCCACGTCCCGCCAAGTTCCGCGTCCGACGCGACCGTAGCGACGAGACGCGTCAGCCCGACGAGTTCGTCGAGCTCGCACGGAAGGCTGACGAGGTCGTCTACACGGCAAGCGCCAACGGCTTCGGCGAGATAGCGGAGTTGCTCGACGCGTACGGCGTCAGCCTGCAACGCGAGGAGGTCTGTCGTCTCTGTCTCCTCAACGGCGAGTTTACCTCGCTACGGAAGAACGACGCCGTTCTGTACGACGGCGAACGTATCTGTGTCGACTGCGCCCGCGACGAACTCCGGCGCGAGGCATCCTTCCGCGGCGTCTCGTCTTCGACACGCGAACGTCTCGACGACCTTCTGCGCCGAGTCGGTGAGGTCGAAGCCGTCGTCGGTCTCCTTGAAGGAAGCCTCGACCCCGAACTCACCAAGTTCGACGAGATGGACGAGAACGTCGCCGAGCCGGTTCCTGTCGAAGAAACAGGGCTAAGCGACGAGGTCCGCGAACTCCTTGAGTTCGACTCGCTCCTCCCCGTCCAGGCGATGAGCGTACGCGCCGGACTGCTCGACGGAGAAGACCTTCTCGTGGCGAGCGCGACAGCGACGGGTAAGACCCTCGTGGGCGAAATTGCCGGTCTCCATAACCTCGTAGAGGGGCGCGGCAAGACGCTGTTTCTTGTTCCCCTCGTCGCCCTCGCCAACCAGAAGTACGACCGTTTCGGGGACCTGTACGGCGACCGTTTCGACGTTACGCAACGCGTAGGCTCGAACCGTATCTCGGCGCGGACGACGCGTTTCGACCCCGACGCCGAAATCGTCGTCGGAACGTACGAGGGTGTCGACCACGCGCTACGTACGGGACGCGACCTTGGCGACGTAGGCACCGTTGTAATCGACGAGGTCCACAACCTACAGGACGAGGACCGCGGACACAGGCTCGACGGTCTGATTGCACGTCTCGACGACGCACACGACGCACAGCACGTCTATCTCTCGGCGACCGTCGGTAACCCCAAGTCGCTTGCGGCGGCGCTCGGTGCGCGCGCAGTCGAGTACGAGGAGCGTCCCGTCCCTATAGAGCGCCACCTGACCTTCGCCGACGCAAGGGAGAAGAAGGATATCGTCGAACGTCTCGTCAGGCGCGAGTACAACACCAAGTCGTCGAAGGGGTACCGCGGGCAGACAATCGTCTTCACCAACTCGCGCCGCCGGTGCCACGAAATAGCGGGTTCGCTCGACGTTTCGGCGGCGGCGTACCACGCCGGACTGTCGGGCGGGGAGCGCAAGAGCGTCGAACGCGCCTTCGGAGACCAAGAGGTTGCGGCTGTTGTAACCACCGCCGCACTCGGGGCTGGCGTCGACTTTCCGGCGTCGCAGGTCATCTTCGAACGTCTCGCCATGGGAATCGAGTGGCTCACGGTGGGCGAGTTCGAACAGATGCTCGGACGTGCCGGACGCCCCGACTACCACGACCGCGGCGTCGTCTACGTCCTCGCCGAACCCGACGCCTCGTACCACTCGTCGATGGAACGCACCGAGGACGAGGTCGCTCTCGACCTTCTCAAGGGCGAGACCGAGGACGTTATCGTCGACTACACGCAGGAGGCGGCGGACGAGCAGGTGCTTGCGAACATCGCATTCGCGGGCGAGGACCACCGGCGCGTCACGGGAAAGCTACTCGGCGGCTTTAGCATCGACAGGACGCTCGAACGTCTACGCGACGCGGGTCTGGTGCGTGACGACGAGATAACGCGTCTCGGGTACGTAGCGGCGTCACGTTTCCTGTCGCTCGAACAGGCAACGACGGTCATAGAGAGCGTCGAGAGCGGCGACCATCCGCTCGACACTGTCGCTGAACTCGAACTCCTCGACGTGAACGAGTAGGTTAAAGTACGCGGACGAGGACCACCGGACATGGAGTTCTGTCCCGAGTGTGGCGCGATGATGTACCTCGAAGACGGCGTCTTCGAATGCGGCGAATGTGGCGCTGTCAAGGTCAGGGAAGACGACGTAGACTACACGACGACCGAGGAAGGAGGACGCGAAGAGGTGACCGTCCTCGAAGACGCAGAGGACGAGGGGCTACCGACTACCGACGAAATCTGTCCCGAGTGCGGAAACGACGAGGCGTACTGGTACCTACAGCAGACGCGGTCGGCGGACGAGTCCGAGACGCGTTTCTACATCTGTACCGAGTGCGACCACAAGTGGCGCGACTACGACTGAGGCGTCCCGCCTGCTACAGAACGAGGGTTACGTGAGACGCCGTACTGCACCGCCCCTCGTCATTCTATCGTTAGCCGCCGTCGCATCTGCCGCGGGAGGTCACGCTGTCACGGGTTCGCCGGATGCCGCCCTCGTCTCGGCGGGAGTTGTCGGATACGTAGCCGTCTTCTCCTTGGTACACGTCGACAAGCGTGTGGGACCGGGTGACGTGGTAAGCTTCGTCCGTGTCGCCCTCTTGGCTTACGTCGCCGGATTCGTCGTTTCTCCGCCTGCCGGAACCGTGGCGTGGCTTGCGGCGGGTGTCTTCGTCGTCGCCGCGGTCCTCGACGCCTTCGACGGTGCCGTCGCACGCCGGACGCACGAAACCTCACTCGGAGACAGGCTGGACGCCGAGGTCGACGGGCTTGCGGTGCTAGTCGGCGTCTCGGTCGGCGTGGTAGCAGGCTGGCTACCGCTCGTCTACACGTCGGTGGCTGGAGCGCGTTACGTCTTCGTCGCCGGTACAGCGGCACGGAGACGGATGGAACTCACCGTTGCCGAACTCGACGACAGCGTTACGCGTAAGCTACTCTCGGTCGCACAGACGGTCGTCATCATCGCGGCTTTCGCTCCCGTCGCCCCCGCGTCGGTCGTCCGTCCCGCGGCTACCGTAGCCATGGTTCCGTTTCTCGCGTGGTTCACACGCGACTGGCTGGTCATCTGTGGTCGGCACAAGCCTGAATAGCCGAGAGGGAGAGATTAGGTCATGGACCTGAAAGAGACCGTCAAGTCGAAAGGACCGATACCGCCGCGTCTGGGCGCGGCGTTCGTGATACTCCCCGGAGCCATGAAGTTCATCGACTACGCCGGATGGGTCGCCGACTTCGAGGAACTCGGTATACCGCTTGCCTCAGTTATGGTCCTAGTCGTCGGCGTCGTGCAGGTAACCGGCGGCTTCTCGGTTCTCGTCGGTCTCGCCGGAAGGATAGGAGCGCTCGGTCTCGCGGGCGTCATGGTAGGCGTCTTCCTGACCGAGGGCGTCTTCCTCAACGGCGGACTCAACTACCCCGCGGTACTCGTCTTCGTCTCGTCGGTCCTCGTAATCGTCGCCGGAACCGGAGAGTACTCCGTCGCCGACGAGCGCGAGCTGTACGAGACTGTCCGCGGCTACGTCTGAGAGTCGGAGTCGCGTAGGTCACGTAGGTCGGGATGGTCGGCGTCAACGGTGCCGCCCTGACGTATCCCGTCGCGCTTCTCCTGCCAGCCTGCGTGTCTACGCTGTACGACGACGACAACCTCGTCAAGACCGAGTATACGCGCGAGTGCAAGCCTGTGCTGACCGAATCCACACCAGACGAACCTTCCGTCACGTCCGATATCGACGTTTATCTCGTCGAAGACGGGGAGAGGGTTCGACCCGTCGGTGCCGACGAGTTCTTCCTGTGTCAGGTAGCCGTCGGAGTTCATCGAGTCGTGGAGGCGGTCTATCTCCTTACACCGTGCCTCGAAGCTCCCGTGTCCCCAAGCGGTCGGTATTAGACCGGAACGTCTCTGTTGCTCGAAGACCTGACGTAGCCCTGTATCGTCCCAGTCGGCTCCCTCAACGTAACGGCGACGAAGGGCACGCGGGACAGGGCGTTTGTCGAAGGGGTCGGCTCGGGTATCCCAGCTACCGCCCTCGACGAGTCCCCAGCTGTGAAGACGGTGGCGCGGACGGAGGCACTCACGGCTTACCTCAGAGGGGGAGACATAGAGGAGCTTGAACGGGTCAGCGTCGGTGTACCTCGACGGAAAGACGGCACGGCGCGCGCGGTGTAGCTTACTCAGGTATCCCACAGGAACGTGACGGAAACGCGGTCGAACCTTCTTCCGCCAGAGACTGCCGAACACGTGCGACCGTAGACGCCGGTCCTCCTTAGGGTTAGGGACCGCTAATGATTAGTTGCGCGGACGTGAAACCAAGGTATGAGGGACGAGGCGAAAGCCGTCTTTTTCGTCGACGAGGGCGAGGCGGAGACGCGGTCCGTGGAAACGTCCGAGCCGAAGCCCGACGAGGTAGTCGTGGAGGCGTCGGTTTCGGCTGTCAGCACGGGGACGGAGGGTCTCCTTTACGAAGGCAGTATTCCCGAAACCGAAGCCAACGTAAACGGAGCCGACGAGCTTTCGTACCCGACGCGTTACGGCTACTCGGTCGTCGGTGAGGTCGTCGACGCAGGAGGTGAGGCGGCGGACCGTGTGGGTGAGCGCGTACACGTTCTACATCCGCACCAAAGCCGTTTCGTGGTCCGGTCGGAGGAGGCGCGGACGGTTCCCCGCGGAGTGGACGACGCGGATGCCGCCCTTCTTTCGAACGTCGAGGCGGCGGTCAGCTTTGCGATGGACGGAGGTCCGGTCGTCGGCGAAAACGTCGCGGTCTTCGGTCAAGGAGCGGTCGGTCTGTTGACGACCGCGGTCGTCTCAGAGTTTCCCGTCGAACTGACGAGTTTCGAGCCGCGAGAGGAAAGACGCGAAAGGTCCCTGAGCCGAGGAGCGGACGCAAGCCACAGTCCGGAAACAGCCGAAGAGGTCGCTCCGGAGGAGGGCTACGACCTGTCATACGAGGTCTCTGGGAACGCCGAGGCGCTCAAAGACGCGTTATCGGTCACCGGATACGACGGACGTATCGTCGTCGGGTCTTGGTACGGCGAAAAGGAGGTATCGCTCGACCTCGGAGAGGAGTTTCACCGGTCGAACATATCTATGGTGGACAGTCAGGTGAGTACCGTCTCTCCCGAGTTACGCGGTCGGTGGACGAAAGAGAGACGTCTCGACGTCGCTTGGGATTTCGTCGAACGTCTCGAACCCTCGGGACTGGTGACTGAGAGATTCAGCGTCGACGAGGCGCAGGCGGCGTACGAGTCGGTTTCGGACGGTGCCTTGTGTGTCGTCTTCGAGTACGAATAGCTTTTGTCCACGGTCCCCGTGGCTCTACCATGTACACGGTCACCGTCGAGCGGCTTTTCGTCGCACAGCATTTCCTGACCGTCCCCAACTGCGGAGCCGAAAACGAGCTTCACTCACACGCCTACACGGCGCGTGTCGAGGCAAGCGGAGGTAGCCTGAACGAAGACGGATACCTCCTCGATATAGTGAAGTTCGAGGACTGCATCGAGGAAGCCGTGGACAAGTACCGCGACGTGACCCTGAACGACAGGGACGAGATACAGGGGAATCCGAGCGTCGAGAGGTTCGCGCACGTCTTCGCCGAAGAAGTCGCCAAGGGTCTCGAAGCGCCTTGTGTCGAGAGCCTGAAGGTCAGCATGCGTGAAGACGACAGGGCTTGGGCGTCCTTCGAAAAGAAGGTCTGATGCGCGTAGCCTTCGCCGTCCCGGGTCCTCTGGACGACTCAACCGGCGGTTACCTTTACGACAGAAAGGTTGTTGAGACGTTACGCAGGAGACATTCGGTTGACGTAGTCGAGGTTCCGCCGCGTTCGTGTCCGGCGGGCGCTCTCCGCAGTCTCTGCGGGTACGATGCGGTCCTTCAGGACGAACTCTGCTATCCTACGCTGACAGCCGTCAATCCGGCTCTAGGAGCGCCTGTTATCTCCGTCGTCCATCTGTTTGCGTCGGAGGACCCGACACACGGACGGTGGGCGTCGTCTGTAGAACGTCTGTACATGGGAACGGTCGACGCCTGCGTCTACACGAGCGCCGCCTCACGGAAGGCGTCTACGGTCGAGGTTCCTTCCGTAGTCGCCCGTCCCGCGTCGAGGTTCGAGACGACTGTTGACAAGGACAAGGTCCGTGAGAGAGCGACCGAAGACGTTCCGCGGGCGGCTTTCGTGGGGAACATCTCGGAAGTCAAGGGTCTTGACACCGCAGTCCGTGCGGTCGCTCGGACGGACTGGAGGCTATCGGTCGCCGGCAAAGTTTCCGACAAAGGATACGGACGGTATGTCCGGAACGTGGTCGCGTCGGCGGGAGTCGGTGACAGGGTGGAGTTCGAAGGCTTCCTCGCGGACGACGAACTCACGGAACTGCTCCGGCGTTCCCACGCGGTTGTCGTCCCGTCGCTGTACGAGAGCTTCGGGACCGTGTACGTCGAAGGCATGTCGTTCGGTCTGCCGGCAGTCGGCTCGGCGGCGGGAGGAGCCCGCGAACTAATCGACCACGGGAGAAACGGCTGGCTCGTCGAATCCGGCAGGGTAGACGAGGTCGCCGAGGTCCTTTCTCGGCTGTCGGATGACCGCGAGAAGCTCGCCGAAGCGGGCGTCGAGGCGCTGGAGACGGCAGAAGAACATCCCTCGTGGGAGGAAACCGGTCGAAAGGTTGTAGGATTCATCGAACGTCTGGTGGAAGGATGAGCTTCAGGAGCTACCTCGAAGCTAAGAAGACGGTCGAAAGCAGACATCTCGACCGCGACGTTCTCGAAGACGTAGCCGGAAGAACCCACGAAGGCGCGGAGATACTCGAAGCCGGCGCGGGAATAGGCTCGATGGTCCAGCACCTCGTCGAACACGAAGCCGCGCCCGACGCCTTCAGCTATACGGCGGTTGATATCGAACCCGAAAACGTGGAGAGGGCGCGCGAAAGACTCGCTGACTGGGGCGAGAGGCGTGGTTACACTGTCGAGAGGAGCGGCGAGACCGTCGGATTCGAGGGCGCAAAGAGCTTCGAGGTTACCTTCCGCGAGGGCGACCTGTACGACGAAAGCGGTAGCTACGACCTAGTGGTCGCACACGCCGTTCTGGACATACTCCGGCTGGACCGTGCCGTCGAACACCTCCTTTCTCTCGGGGAGGCGTTCTACTTTCCGGTCTGTTTCGACGGCGTAACCGCCTTCGAGCCGGCTTTCGACGAGAGCTTCGAGGGGAAGGTGGAAAGCGCCTACCACGGCACGATGGACGCCGACGGACGCGCCGGAAGCAGTCGGACGGGACGGCAGGTCTTTGAGGCTGTCCGCGACGCCGGTGGAACGGTGACAGAGGCGGGGTCGTCGGACTGGGTCGTCTTTCCGGACGAAGACGGCTATACGGAGGACGAGGAGGTCCTGATGCGCCACGTGCTGAAGACGGTTTACGGAGCCGTCTCGGAGGTGGATGTGGTGGAGAACGACAGGCTCGACGCATGGCTCGAAGACAGACAGCGGCGTCTCGAAGAAGAGGAACTAGTCTTCGTCGCGCACAACATCGACGTTTCGGGACTGTCGTGACGGTCCGAGTTCCAAACCACTATATGATACGGAGCGGTGTGTAGAATAAGAATGTCCGCCAGTCTCTCGGAAAACGAGGAGGAAGCGGTCGAGTACATCAAATCGGCAGACGACGCCTACCAGAGCGAGCTGTGGAAGGAACTCGACGTGACGAGCCGGACGGGGAGCCGGATAGCCAAACGCCTCGAAGAGAAAGGTGTCGTACGCCGCGAGCAGACGACACACGAAGGTAACACGACGTACAGGCTCATACTCGCCGACGAATACCGCGACGACGACGCTGAGGCAGAGGAGAACAGCGACCCCGAGCCTACCGCAGGCTACGAACTCGAATCCGTCGAGCGGCGCGCGCTCCGGCTTATCGAGTCGGAGGACGGTCTGCCGCAGAGCGAGCTATGGAAGGAGCTTGACGTTTCGAGCAGGAAGGGAAGCCGTATAGCCCAGAAGCTCGAAGACCGCGGTCTAATCGAGCGCGAGGAAGGCGTTCACAACGGTAACCAGACATATATCCTCTACCCCGTCGTCGAGAAGCTCGACTACTCGTTACTCGTCGCCGGAGACATGATATCGCCCTTCATCGGCGAGCAGAACCCCAACCCGCGCTCGGGGAGCTTCACCGAATGGATATACGAACTCGCTTACAGCGAGTAGTCAGTCGCCCGGGAGCATGACCCATAGCTGGGGACGACCGACGTTGCAGTGAACGGCGCGCGACAGGAAGTCAAGTCCTGCCCACGAGAGGTAGAGACGGAAACGCGCCGTCTTCCACGCGCCCACCGGCGGTTCGTCGTCGGAACGTAGAAGCTCGACTCGGCGTTCGACAGACGGAATCGGGTGGAAGATAGTCTCGACCGTACGCGCTCTTTCCTCGTCGTCGCCCTGCGTATCGTTTATCTTCCGTACTGCGGATTCGAGAGTGTCGACATCCACGCCGGAGTCGGCGGCGCGTCGGTCAACCTCGAAGACGCCCGCGCGAGTCGGCTTCGGAAGGACGAGTAACGCGACGAAAGACCAGACGACATAGCCGAGGACAAGACTGACGAGGGCGGCGATGTCGCCGAACCCGGCGCCCGGAACGAAAGTAGCCGCGCCCACGAATCCGACGGTGTTCCATCCGACGGCGACCGCGAGTCCGCGGCGCGCGGTCCCCGTCTCGGTAGCGGCGGCGCGGCGGGCGAGCGCGGCGGTAAGTTCTTCCTCAGTTAGCTCTTTGAGCCACGACGACGGGACGACGACGCCCGAGAACGTCGGCTCGCCGACGAAAGAGATATCGTCGTTCTCGTAGACGGTGACCTCGGGCGGTCCGAGGTCGAGTCCATCGAAGGCGTCGAGAGCGCCGTCGAGACGAGTGTCGGTGTCGGCGACCCCCATTCCGCCGACGAGACGCGCCGCGAACGGACGGAGTAGGAGAAGTAGTACGGTAGCCCCGACGAAGGCGGCGGTCGCTCCGGTGACACCGGCGGCGCGTCCTGCGTAGAGGAGTAACGCCCCTGCGACTACGAAGACCGCGGACTGCACCACGACCCCACGGAGCCACCGGACGAGAAACTCGCCGCGCGAGGGGTGCGGGCGTCCGTATCTCTTGGGTAGGAGGTAGCCGCCGGCGTAGTCGAAGGGCGAATTAGCGACGACGTACAGGACGGCGACGGTAAGAAGTCCCGCGGCATCTCCGGAAGGCGTGGGGTCGAAGACTAGGACGCGTTCAGGAAGGCTAAAGACGAGAGCGACGAGGGCGGCGACGACGACAAAACCGACGTTGAGTATACCGATACGTAGACGCGCGCGTGAGTAGGTGCGTGCCATCAGCCGAGCCTCCCTTCGAGTTCGTGTAACGAACCGACCTCGTACGTTGGTTCGGTCGGCAGTTCGGCGTCGCGTCTATGTTCGCGCCGGACGAACGCCGAGTCGATGCCCGCCCGTTCTGCCGCGACGACATCGGTCGGAGAGTCGCCGACATAGAGGGCGTCGGTGACGTCGAGTTCGCGCAACGAGCGTTCGACGTAGAACGGCGACGGCTTCTTCCTACGGAGGCTCTCGACGGTCGGCTGGCGTCCGTAATAGGCGTCGAAGAAAGACATTCCGTAGCTCTCGACGATATGGTCGACGGTCGCCTGCTGGTTGTTGCTCACGACTGCGGCGGGACGCGACGAGGCGAGGCGTTCGACCGCGTCGAAGTCGTCGTACGGCGACTTCTCTCCGGCGTCAACGGCTTGGCGCTGAATCCGCGAGACGTTGGCGTCGCGGCGTCTCCAGAACTCTCGGGCGTCGAGGTCGTGTCGCCGACAGATACGGACGAGTTCCTCGGGCGAGACGCCGACGAGACACTCAACCTCGTCGGACGACGGTTCGACGCCGAACTCGGCGAAGGTCGCCCGCACCCCGTCGTAGATACGGTCGATGTCGATAAGTTCGACGAGTACGCCGTCGTTGTCGAACAGAACGGCGTCGTACATCGCCGGATATACTCGCTGAAGAACCTTAACCGACACGAAAGATTCAAGCGGCGGCGGGCGTTATTTCGGGCATAGGGTCGGTGGTCTAGTTGGCTATGACACCGCCTTCACACGGCGGAGGTCCGCGGTTCGAACCCGCGCCGACCCATTTAGGGAAAGAAGCGGGCGAACTAGAGAAAGGGGCGTAGCGGAGTGACCGTAGTTCGAACCCGCGCCGACCCATCTTCTGAAGATAGTAGCCAAGACCGTCCGAAGATTGCTAAAGCCGGAGCGTCTACTTACGTCCGTAGTAGAGACCGAACAGGACGCCGACGACCGTGAAAGCGGCGACCCAGCCGATGAGGAGGGTCCAGTTGTGTTCGTATGCGTACGGGAAGGCGAGTCCGGATACTCCTTGGTACAGCGAGAAGGTCACGAACCCCGCTAGGAAGAACGCCAACGCGACTATGCCGGCGAACGGGACCACCTGTTTGAAGCTTCTTGTTTCGCTCATGAATCGGGTTTACGCCGCTAGACAGTTGATACTTTCTATTTACTCAGGGCCACATCCCGCGCTCGGAGTACGCCTTTGCGAGACGCTTGAGGGCGACAACGTAGCACGCGTCCCGCCATGAAGCGCCGTCGAGGCTCTCGTGTTCTTCGACCACGTCCTCCCACGAGCCGTTCATCTCAAGCGCGAGTTCGTCCATGACCTTCTCCTTGGGCCACTTACGGCGGTTTCTGCCGCGGAGCCACTCGAAGTACGACGCCGTCACGCCGCCTGCGTTTGCGAGTATGTCAGGGACGACGGTCACGCCGCGCTCGTGAAGGATTTCGTCGGCGTCCGAGGTCGTCGGTCCGTTGGCTCCCTCGACAACGATATCCGCCGCTATCTCGTCGGCGTTTTCGGAGGTGATGACGCCGCCTATCGCCGCGGGGATGAGAACATCCACGTCGAGTTTGAGAAGCTCGTCGTTCGTGATAGTCGGCGCGTCGTACTCAGTGACGGCGCTCGGCTTCTCCTCGTACGACTTTATCTCGTACGTCGGTAGTCCGTCGTGGTCAACCACCGCACCCTCGGCGTCGCTGACCGCGACGATATCCGCACCTGCGTCGTCGAGATGTCGGGCGGCGTTCGCGCCGACGCTACCGTATCCCTGTACGGCGGCCGTCACGTCGTTAACGTCGTATCCGTAATGTTCGAGGGCGCGCTGTGCAATAATCGAGACGCCGATTCCCGGGGCTTCCTCCCTTCCGCGTACCCCGCCAACATCCGGCGACTTACCCGTTACGATACCGCGAACCGTCTCGTCCTCGTAGACGCTGTAGGTGTCCATCATCCAAGACATCGTCCGCGCGTTCGTCCCCATATCGGGCGCAGGGATATCGAAGTTGGTGCCGATATACCGACGGAGGCTCTTGGTCAGCCGGCGCGTGAGACGTTCGTGTTCGGCATCGGAGAGTTCGCGTGGGTCGATACGGACGCCGCCCTTAGCGCCTCCGAAGGGTACGTCGGCAACGGCGCACTTGAACGTCATCCACATACCGAGACCGGCGCACTCTTCCTGCGTGACATGTGGCGAGTAACGTAGACCCCCTTTGTACGGTCCGCGTACGTCGTCGTGCTGGACGCGGTACGCCTCGACGACATCGACGGTACCGTCGTCGCGCTCAAACGGCATCGTGAACTTGTGGGTCCGTTGCGGATGTTCAAGCCGTCGGAGGATGTCGTCGTCTATCTCGACGTATTCCGCGGCGTTTTCGAGCTGTCTCGTGGCACGCTGTATCGCCGTCTCGTCTTGCTCTGACATAACCTTACGGTTGTTGCCAGCGTGACATTAAACCGTCGGCTCCGCTATTGAGCATATTCTCTTACCCTCCCGTAACGCCGCGTTAAGCCGCCACGGTCGCGGGCTTCTCCGTCCGGCTATCGTCGTCGTTACGATGTACAGCCCATCCTATCATCGACCCGTCGATAAGCCGAGGGTATTGAGGGGGGAAGCGGTAGGTTTTTGCTTCCCGTATCTTTAGCTTTGTCAGATGGATACCGAACGTCTTGAAAACGCCTCAGTCGCCGGTCTGAGACGCGTCTTCGGTAGCAGACTCCTCGGAGTGCTGGCTCTGGTTACCGGCGTTGCCTCCCTCGGTCTGGTCTTCGGATACGCCTCCGACTCGATGTACGGCGTCAGCCACGGAATAAACCTCATCGCATACTGGCATATAGCTGTCGCGTGGGTCGCCGCAGTCGCCCTCACGGTAACCTTCGTCGGGAGTATACTCTACCTCGTTACCGACACAAAGTACTGGAGCTATCTCGCACACGCTTCGGGCGAAGCGGGCTTCCTGTTCGTCACACTGACGCTCGTGACCGGAAGCGTCTGGGCTCGCGTTATCTGGAACACGTGGTGGGAGTGGAGCGACATCCGTCTCGTCACCTTCCTAATCGTCTGGTTCATCTACGCAGGCTACCTGATAATCTACTCAGCGGGCGTAGGAGCGAGGACGGAGAGGTTCGCGTCAGTCTACGCGATAATAGGCTTCGTAACCATACCGATATCGTACGCCTCGACCCGTCTGTGGACCGCACGTTTCCACGCTCCGTCTATGGGAAACCCCGACGCCGACGCTACGATAACCGCCTCGGCGGTCCTCGTCTCTCTGGTCGCCCTGACTGTCCTCTACGTCTACCTCGTCGGAAGCAGGGTACGTCTCCACGAGATTTCGGACAGGGTTGACGAAGTAGCCGAGAGCAAAGTACACGAAACAGGCTTCAAGGAGGTGAAATAGATGGAGCCGCTTCTTTTGATCGGATATACCGCCGTCTTCGTCGGTCTGATAGCCTACGTCGTCCACCTCAGAATGCGTCTGCGGCGCGTGGAGGACAGGCTCGAAGGCATTGAGGAACGCGACTAAACGTTTCCTCGGACGGTACGCGAAACCCAGCCGGTAGCTCCGTCGGGGAGCGGGTCGCGTTCTTCTACAGTCTGTACGTTTCCGTCGCCGTCGACTGCCCTTGCAAGGAAGTCATAGCTCTCCTGCGTTCCCTCCCACTCATACATCCACTGCCGCCACGTGTCGTCGTGCGGCAGTTCGCCGCTCAGGGTAGCCGACTCCCAGTGACCGCCCCCGTCTATCGAAACCTGCACCTCCTGAACGCCGCGTTTGCCCGCGTAGGCGTGTCCGCCGACACGTATCACGCCGTCCTCGGGGCGGCTTATCCGTCCGACCTTCGTCACCGTGTTTACCGTCCCCATGCCTTCCCAGCCGCGCTCTTCCCAGTAGCCCGTGCCGCGTTCGTGGGTGACCTCTATCTCCTCTATCCATTTGACGTTGAGCTTACCCCAGCGGTCAGGGAGTATAACGCGGACGGGGTAGCCGTGGTCCTGCGGTAGCTCGCGCGCGTTCATTCCCCAGACAAGCATGGCGTCGTCAAGGTAGTCAAGAGGTACCGAGTAGAAGTAGTCGTCGACTGCGTGCATCATGACGTGGTCACCCTCCGGCTCCGCTCTTTCGAGAACGTCGGTGACCGAGCATCCGGTCCAGAGGGCGGTGTCCATCTGGTCGTCTTCGATACCGTCGCCGAGACATCTCAGGGTCATGAACCTATGGCGTGTCGTCTCCGACTGAAGGTCGGTCAGGTCAAACTCGGACTCGTCTGCGACCTCTCCGGTAACCGAGAGCGTCCAGCCGTCCGAGTCGACGCGGGGAGGGCTGGGATTGATGTCAACCCTGTAAAACTCGTCTATATCGCTGACAAGTCCCGTGATTCCGTCGAAGTCGAGTTCCTGTTCGCGCGCGTCGCCAAGGAGGGTTTCGGCGCGGCGTAGCTCCGCCGTCTCCTGTAGCTGACGTTCCGACCGTTGGGTACGGCTTCTGCGAAACAGACCGGCGAGATGGGCGACGACGTTGTAGGCTCCTACGGCACCGACGGCACGGACGAAGCTACGTCTCGTCTTACTGACCTCCTCGGATTTGTCGACGCGGGCAAGCTCAAGAAGGGCGACCGTAACGGCGGCTCCTGCTACGGCGGGGGCAACGACCGCAACGAGGTTTCCAACAACGGCGAATCCGAAGGCAGAGACCAGAACGACGCCAGCGATGAATCCGACCGGTGAGCGAAACTCAGGAACGAGGCGCGACGAGGCGACGTAACCGGCGAGGACGAGAACACCGATTACGAGCGACAGGAAGACGCCCGACGCAAGCATACTCACCCCGAGAGCGAAATTGCCGAAGCTCTGTATAACGTAAGAGATGAAGGAGCCAGGCAGAAGGTCAAGGAGTATACTGTTCATCGACGTGACGAGAAACTCCGATGAGGTGGCGTAGATACCGAAGGAGGTTGCCACGGCGGAGACGCCACCGGCGAAGACAACTAAGAGGTAGAAGAGTACGTTCCTTTCGTCGAACGACTCGCGGAGCTTGTCCCTCATGCTAAAGGATAAGTTCCAGAAACTAATAAGAGAACGGTTAGGCGGCTATCCGTCGTACTCCTGACGGTCGTCGTAGCCGTCACCCGAAACGTCGCCTGGGTGTTCACCGTCGCCCTCGCCTTCGTGCGCCCTCACGACGAGGTCGTCGGCTGAGAGCGTCTCTCCGTCGTAGACGCCTTCGGCTACAACCTGTCTGCCGTCAGACATGGTTTCGGGCATCTCGCCGTCGTAGATGACAGGGACCGAATGGTTCTGGTCAACCATATCGAACTCAACCCCGTCTATGTCACCTGAAACGTCAACCGCACGTCCTTCGAGCTTGACGGCTTGGTCGTCGTACTCGTCGCCCTCAACGAGCTGTGTAGGCTCGACGTACTCTGTCGAGAAGCCCATCGTAGTCACCGAAAGACCGACGAACAGGGCAAGGGCGCACGCCGTTCCGACGACCAGCTTCGTCTTACGTCGCATTAGTTACAGATAAAGTCGCGGACTCATCAAAGCTTCGGCTGGTTTATGGACACGAATATATGTCACGGCAGTCTATCCGAGCCATGGAAAGACGCCGTCTTCTCAAGCTCGTCTCGGGCACGGCTTCGGCAGGCGCGGCATGGACAGCCGGCTGTCTTGACGACGAGGAGCCTGCGGATGACGACGAGGACACGGTAGTCGGGGGTCGGTGGTCCACCTACGGGTACGACGACTCTAACACGGGATACTCCGACCTGACCACCGGACCGATGACGGAGCCTGAGGTCCGATGGACGGCGGATGTTGACGGAGTCGTCTTCGAAACGCCCGCAGTGACCGAAGACCGTGTCTACGCCGCGACGGCGGAGGACGGCTCGCTACACGCGTTCGACCGCGACGGCGGCGATGTCTGGAACTGGAGGTTTGACGAAGATGCCGTCGGCTGGCTACGGTCGCCTACCGTCGTCGAGGGAACCGTCTACACGGCGGGCGGCGACGGCAAGGTCTACGCCGTTGACGCCGACGAGGGCGAAACGGAGTGGGAAAGCGAGGTCGGTTTCGACGTTTCGAGTCCGACGGTCTCAGGAGGTGTCGTCTACGTCTCTTCGGATGACGGGCTGTACGCATTCGACGCATCGGACGGCGAGCCGTTGGGACCCGACGGAGGACGGATAGCCGACGACGCTGGTTCGGGGGCGGTTCCGGCTGTCGGCGGCGGTAGGGTCTACGCCTCGACGACGGGGACAGATGCCGCGGTCTACGCGGTCGAAGCGCCCGGTTCCGAAGGTATCGAATCCGTGGAGGAGCCGGTATGGGAAACCTCAGCCGACGACGCCGACACATGGTTCAGTAACCCGTCGCCGACGTACCACGACGGGACCGTCTACGCCGTTCTCGGCAGAGGGAGGCTACACGCTTTCGACGCCTCGGACGGGGGGGTGGTCTGGGAACAGCCGGTCGGACTCGTCGGCTCGGGCGCGAGCGTCGCGGTCGTGGACGGCGTCGTGTATGTAGCCGCGGTAGACGACAGCGGCGTCGAGGTCGTCCTCCGCGTCGTAGCGGTCGAATCCGAGGACGGAACCCCGCTGTGGACAGCCGACGTATCGACATCCCAACAGCTCTCTCCGGACTTCCTGACACGTCTCTCTCCCGTGGTCGCCGGAGACACCGTCTACGTCCGCGGCGTGCCCGTCAGCGACGGAGGTCCGTCAACGACCGTAGCCGCGTTCAACCGCCGTACCTCCGAACAGAGATGGACGGCGGAGTACGACGGCGTCGTATCCAACCTCGCCGCGGCGGGCGGTGAACTCTACGCCGGACGGTCGGCAGAAGGGGACGGAGAAGGAGGCACAGCAGGGGGCAGTATCGTTTCTCTCGGTGAGTCATAGCCACGACAGAAAGACGCGGTCGAGTTCGAACAGAAGGGCGACGCCGGTGACAATAAGGACGTAGCCCGCGAAACGGCGCAATGCACCCTCGCGTCCGAGGGCACCGAGGCGTTCGGTGACCGACCTCCCCCCGTACTTACCCCCGTACGCAATTCCGAGGAGCGGCAGACCGAAGCCGACGCCGTAGACGAAAAGGAGAAAGCCGCTCGTCGCGGCGCTTCCCTCAACAGCGGCGAAGGCAAGAACCGCGCCGAGGACGGGACCGACACACGGAAGCCAGATAACGCCGAGAACAAGACCGAGGACGAACGCGGAGACGATAGGTCGCGCTCCCGTGTCGAAAGCGTCGGTACGGCGCGCGGCGGAGGACGACAGACGAGACGACTTTTCGGAGTACCAGCGGTTGAGGTCGTCGTCAGCCATGACAGCGCCAAAAACGATGATGACGGCGAAAGCAGGGGCGCGTAACGCGTCGGGGGAGAGTGCACCGAGTGCGCCGACGACGACACCGATAGCGGTGAATGATACGATGCTTCCGGCGACGATAGAGACCGGACGCAGTCGGTGTCCGACGCTTCCTGAGAGCAACGGCGGTATCATAGGGAGACAGCAAGGCGTCAGCACCGTGACAACGCCGCCGAGGAAGACGCCGGCGACCGTCGGCAGTTCCATCACAGAATATACGAACTGCAATCCTTAAGTCGTGCGCAACACAACCGGAATTCATCGATGTCTTTCGTCTCGGTCGCCGACGTTACGAAGAGATTCGGTAGCCGCGTCGGCGTCGACGGCGTGACCTTCTGCGTCGAGGAGGGTGAAAACGTCGCCCTGTTCGGGGCAAACGGTGCGGGGAAGACGACGCTGATACGGATTCTCGCCTCCCTGTCACGTCCAACTAACGGAACGGTGGAGGTTGACGGCGTACCTCTCGACGGCGCGAACCCGAGCGTGCGGTCGAAGATAGGTCTCGTCTCTCACGACAGCATGCTGTACGACAGTATGACCGCTCTCGAAAACCTGCGCCTCCACTCACGTCTCCACGGCGTCAAGGAGTCGGTCTGTGAAGAACGTCTCCGGTCAGTCGGACTCGAAGACTGGGGCGGCGAGCGTGTCGGGCGGTTCTCCCACGGAATGCGTAAACGGCTGTCGCTCGCTCGCGCGCTCCTCCACGACCCCAACCTGCTTCTCCTCGACGAGCCGTTTTCGGGACTCGACCAAGAGTCTCTGGAGAAAGCAGTCTCCGTCCTCTCGGGCTTCGAAGACAGGTCGGTGGTAGTGGCGACGCACGACCTTGAACGCGGCGCGCGCCTCGTCGACCGGGCGTTGTTCTTGGACGACGGAATCCTCGTCGACGACGTTCGCGTGGACGGCGACCGGAACGTACGTGAGATATACCGGACTGTCTCGGCGGGGAAGACGCGATGAGGGACTACCTCCGCGCTGTCGCCGCGGTGGCACGCAAGGACCTGGTTCTCGAACTCAGGGACAAGAGGAACGTTTCGTCGACGCTCGTCTTCGCACTCCTGATAGTCGTCGTCTTCGCGTTCGTATTCGGTCAGGAAGGGGACTCGGGTACCGTGGCACGGGGGGCGCTCTGGATAGCAGTCGTCTTCGCCGGAACCGTCGGTGTGACGCGCGCGATAACGACCGAGGGCGAGAACAGGGCTGTCGAAGGTCTGATGCTCGCACCGGTCGACAGGTCGGCGCTCTACCTCGGCAAGGTCGTGAGCGCAACCGTCTTCGTGACAGTCGTCGGCTGGCTCAGCCTCGTATTCGTTGCCGTCTTCCTAGACCACGCCTTCGGCTCGACGGTCGTCGCAGTCGCGGGCGTCGTCCCTCTAGGCGCTCTCGGCTTCTGCGCAGTCGGCGTCCTTCTCGCGTTCGTCACCCTCGAATCCCCGCTTCAGGAGTCAGTCCTTCCCGTCCTGCTCGTCCCCCTTGTTATCCCCGTGATACTCGCGGGGGTCGAACTCAGCCTAAACCCGGGAGACGGCGACTGGCTCAGGCTCTTGGTCATCTACAACGGACTCGTCTTGGTAGCGGGGTGGGCAACCTTCGACTACGTTGTGGAGGAGTAGCTACTCGCGGAACCGGTTGTCGGCTACCGTGAGGACGACCATGCCGAGAAGCATTAGCAAGGTAGCTATCCATATCTGGTTTGCGAGCGGATACGTTTCGACGGTGACTTCGGCGGTTCCGGCGTTGTACGTGCCACGGACGTATGTATCGCCTCTAATGGCGCGCTCTATGATGACATCGTTTGTCTGCATGTCGTGTTCAAGGTAGTCTTGGTTGGCGACAACCCCGTCGGCAACGAGTTCTCCGTTCTCGTACACCTCTAACTCCATCTCGTGGGAGACAACGCGGGGCGTGTAGACACCCTCAGGCGGGTCGTCGACCGTACCCATGTTGGGTTGGTCGGTGAAGACGAAAGCCTGCATATCGGGGTCGTCGTTTTCGAAGACAGTACCGCGAGCGATTACCTCGACGCCGTCCTCGAACTCGACGCCTTCACCCGCAAGCCAGACCGACGAGTCGTCAAGCCGCGCAACGTCGGTCCCGTCGAGCGTTCCCGTCTCGGTTATCTCACCCCTGACGAGGTCAGCCTCGGAGTCGACTTCGAGGAGTTCAGCGGGCGTCCGAGCCGCTTCGTCTATCGTAGGTACGTCGACGGCTTCGTAGCTCAGGACATGGACCTCGTACTCTTCGTCGGAGAACTCCTGCACCAACGGTTCGGGGTTTTCGCCCGCCGACTCAACGCCGATGACCGCGACCGACGCGGAGGTCGAGAACAGGTAGACGAAGGAGACGGCGATTATCAGGACGACGCCGCCTATGTGGAGGAGGAGGACACCCGTCTCTCTCAGCCTGAAGCTACGTGAAGGGATGCCGCGGATACGCGAGAAGTAGCGCCCTATCCATGCGCCGTAGAAGTATGCCGCGGGAGGCACGACAGAAAGGACGCTCATACCGCCGACAAGTCGGTAGTAGACGGGGTCGTACGGCTCGGTGGACGTAAGAATCCAGTTCGACGACGGCGCGACGAAAGCCGCCACAAACGTGAGAAGAGCAACGCCAACGGTCGCGGCGAGCGCGAGACGACGCCTTCCTGTGTCGAGAACCGCGTAGGTGCCGCCGAGAAGGAGACCGACGAGGACGACGGGATAGCTCCAGAGGTTGTAGTAGTCGGTTCCCACGCTGACCTCGACGCCGGTCGCGGCGCTCCGTATTACAGGGAACGTAAGCCCCCAAGCGGCGACGAAGCCGAGTGCGCCGAAAGCGAGAACGGCGCTGTGGTAGACCGTCCGGCGGCTGAACCAAGGCTCGTCGTCGGGGCGTCCGCCGCCCTCCGTCTTTAGGAACCAGTAGGCGAAGGGAAGACCGACAGCGATAGCGACGGTGACGACCATCATCGACATGATTCCGACGCCGATACCGCCCGCCGAGAACGAATGGACGCTACGGAACACGTCGCTCCTGACGACGACCGTCGCGTAGACGACGAGGGGGAAGACGAAGCCGGCGGCGGCGGGTGCGAAGACGGGGTACTCGCGCGTCTTGTCGTACCGGTTGGTCGCGTGTAACGCCGCGGTAAGGGCGAGCCAAGGGACGAGAACGGCGGTCTCAACAGGGTCCCACGACCAGAATCCGCCCCAGCCGAGGACACGGTACGCCCAGATTCCGCCGAGCGCGATGGCGGCGGTCAGGAGTATCCAAGAGACGCGGAGCCAAGCGACGTTGCTCGTCAGCCAGTCGTCGTAGACGGTTTCTTCGCCGCGGAACAGGGAGACGAAATGTGTCACGCCGAGGGCGAAAGGAAGGATTAGGAGGGCATAGGCGGCGAAGGTTATAGGCGGATGTATAGCCATGTACGGGTCAACGAGAAGGGGGTTGAGTCCGTCGCCGTCGGGCGGGACGAAGCCCTCGGAGACACCGTCAAAGACCGTCTCAATGGGTATGAACGGACTCTGGGTCGTCAGCATGACGGCGAACCACGCGACGATAGCCATCGTGATGGACTGGGCGAGGCGCGAACCTTTTCCGTCGAACTTCGACGAGTAGACGGTCCACGTGGCGACGAACGACGTTAAGGTCGCCCAGAACAGTATTGAGCCTTCGTGCGACGCGTACGGTCCGGTGAGACGGTAGAGAAGTGGCAGGTAGTCGGCGGAGTTCTCCCAGACGTACGCGTTGGTGTAGTCGCCGACAACGAACTGGTAGGTCAGGTAGGTGTGAGCGGCGACGAGGGCGACGGTTGAGACGCCGGTCGCGGCGAGTATCTCACGTCTGAACTCGTCGGTCTGTCGTATGTAGCCGTAGAGGAGCAAAGCGGCGGCGAGTACGCTCGTAAACGCCGCAACCGCGATAACTCCGGTCCCTGTGTTAGGAATCATCGGTGTGCTGTCGTAGCTCGTTCAGAAGGGTTTCTTCGTCAGCGTACCCGCCGATACGCGTGACCTCATCGCCGTACGGGGTAGTCACTACGTGCTGTGGCGGGTAGTTGGCTTCGTGTTCTTGGACGAGTCCCGAAGCCGGACCTGGTTCGTCAAGGTTGACCGCGAGCAGGACGTACTCGTCGAGAGCGTCCCGTATCTCGTCATCGCGGTAGTGGTCGGAGTCGTAGTCGTCGCAGTAGGTACACCACGTCGTCCAGTAGTAAACGAGAACGGGCTTGTCTTCCTCTTGGGCTATCTCGTATGCCTCGTCGGGGTCCTCGTGCCATTCGACGCCACCTTGGTATGTGTAGCTGTGGTCGCTTATGACGGGCGCGGCGTTCATCGAGTAGTATCCGAGGAGCAGGACGAGGGCAAAGAAGAAGACGGTGAGTATCTTTCGTGGAGTCATCTATGAAGTATGGTTCATTCGTAACGGAAGCTGAAAACGGTACTGTTTCGCGGCTTACTCCTCGGCGCGGATGCGACGGAGCGCGACGAGTCCGGCGGCAGAGATAAGAGCCGCGAGTCCTACGATGGCACCGAATCCGGGAAGACCTTCTTCGGGTTCATCGTCAACTTCGTCATTGACCTCATCGTCAACCTCTTCCTCGAACGGGTCGTCCTCGTCAGCCACGTCCTCTAGCTGGGCGTCCTCGTCGAACGGCATCATCGACTCGCCGCTCGGGGTAGGGAGACGGGGCATCGTCATCTCAGGGTACTCGCCCGTCAGGCTGGTGAGGAAGGCACGTATATCCTCAACCTGCTCGTCGTCGAGTTCCTCATCATTCTGACACGCTCCCATGACGCGGATAGCGTCTTCGAGGTTGGTGACCTGACCGGTGTGCAGGTACGGCGCAGTGTGTTCGACGTTACGGAGCGTGGGGACCTTGTAGACGAACTCATCGGCTTCGTCGTCAGTCACACCCATCCGTCCGGGGTTCTCCATAAGACCGAACCGGTCAACGTACTCCTGACACTGCTCGTTGTCCTCGTAGGTGGGATTGGGATGTCCGTAGAAGTCACCTGACTCGGCTTCGAAAGCAGTCCCAGGACCCTGTCCGCTGAACGCGGGACCGGCGTGGCAGGTGTCACAGCCGACCTCTTGGAAGGTCTCCATTCCGTCGAGCTGTTGCTCGGTCAGGGCATCGGTTTCACCCTGAACGTACCTGTCGTACGAGCTGTTAGGCGTAATGAGGGTGCGCTCGTAAGCCGCGATAGCGTCGGTCACGCGGTCGAGGGTGACCTCGTCGTCGCCGTAGACCTCCTCAAACAGCTCCCTGTATCCTTCGTTGTTGCTCACCCGGTCAAGGGCGGCTTCGTGGTCAGGCATTCCCATCTCAACGTCGGCGACGATGGGACCCTCAGCCTGTTCTGCGAGGGTATCGGCGCGTCCGTCCCAGAACTGAGTGCTGTGGAACGCCGAGTTCCAGACGGTGGGTGACGCTATGGGACCGACCTGCCCGTGGACACCGCTCGCGGTGGGTCGGCTGTCGTCACCACCCTCCATGACGTTGTGGCACGTGTTACACGATACAGTACCTGTCTCGGAGATACGAGGCTCAAAGTAGAGCATCTCACCGAGGGCTACCTTCTCCTCCGTGTCGCCTTCCTGACGTACCTCCTCGTACTCGGGGAGCGGCTGGTCCGTCGGCGGCTCAACCGGATAGTCTATCTCCTCGTCCTCGGCGTCGTCCTGCGCCGATGCCGCGCCGACCGCCAGCATCGACAGAAGGCAGACGCCTAAGGCGAGAACCATAGCTTTTCTCAGCATACTGTTGTCACTTTTCAGTCTAACCCCACTTAAATCTGTCCCAAAAACCAGATGAGAATCGAACAGCTGTCTTGCGTTTAGCCCAAACCCTGTATAAATAAAACGTCTTAACTATACAGGTCTTTATAATAACATCTCATCACATCGGTTGCTCAGGTCGAACATACTCCCCTCGTCTTCTCAACATCTTCGCCGTCTGCCGCCGGTACGGGAGGCGTCCCGTTCTCAGATTCTTAGAATCACCTCGTCTGTTCTTTTACTTCCTCCGAGATATGGGAATGAGACAGAGGAATCTCCAGTCGAAACTTGCTCAGGCTGACGCGGTCGTAAAACAACGGTTAAGTGGGATTCCCGTCAAACGTGACCAAACGGAGGAGACAAATTTGAGTACAGAAGACACAGCAAGACATTCATTTGGACCCGAGTGGGAGGACGACGCCCGCGAGGTTCTGTCGGAGGTCGACTTCGACACCGAACTCGGTGTCGAGTTGGCGCGCGACGCACAGAGACTGTCGCAGGGTAAGATTTCCGAGGACGAGTTCTTCTCGCGTCACAACGAGACGGTACGCGAGGAGTTCGGGGTCGACGCCCGACCAACCGACCCGCGTAGTAGCGAACCCCTCGACGAAGAGACCGTAAATGCGGCGCTCGACGACGACGTTGTCGCCGAACCCGTTCCTACGCCTCACGAAAACGGCGGAGCGATAGGAGGAGACGGCGGCGGAGGAGACGGTGACGGCGGCGGGAGCGGAGACGACGAAGACGACGGATTCACGCGCCGCACCGTTCTCAAGTCGGTAGGTGTCGCCGCCGCGGGTATCGCCGCGGGTACGTGGGACCGACGCAACCCGGGCGGAATCTGGGACGAAGACCGCCAGATAGAGGCGGCAGGTCCCAACACGGGCGGCGACGAACCCCAGATGGGCATGGTTATAGACAACGACTCGTGCATAGGCGGCGCGCATTGCGTCGCGGCGTGTAGCCACGAGAACCAGACGCCTGCGGGCGCTCTCTGGCAGTTCGTCTTCCAGTTCCAAGAGCCTGAGAGCGACACCGAGGAGTTCCTCGTACGTCCGTGCCAGCACTGTTCCGACCCGCCGTGTGTCAGCGTCTGTCCGGTTCGGGCGCGACACAAACGCGAGTCGGACGGTATCGTCCTGACCGACTACGACATCTGTATCGGATGCCGTTACTGTCAGGTCGCGTGTCCGTACGGTGTCAACTACTTCCAGTGGGGAGAACCCGACGAAGATATGTGGCGCGACCAGTTCCTCGCCAACCACGACTCGGTCGACAGCAGGGAAGACAAACGCGGTAAGCACGTCGCCGGACCTCAGCACGAGAAGGGTATCATGGGCAAGTGCGTCTTCTGTGTCCACAGACAGGACTCGGGCGACCCCGAACTCGAAGGCACGACTGCGTGCGAGGAAGCCTGTCCGACAGACTCGATACATTTCGGCGACCTCAACGACCCCGAGAGCGACCCGCGACAGTACCTCGAAGAAGCCGAGGAGAAAATCAAGGAAGCCGAAGCAGGCGGAGAAGCCTCCAACGAGGAACGCCATCTTTCGCGGTGGAGGTTCCAAGAGGACCGCGGCACGAAGCCGAACGTCATCTACATAGGACATCAGCCCTCCGAGAACGCGGAATGGGTTGACGAACCCGGTTCCTACGCCGAGTATCCGGGCGACACCGAGAAGGTGCGCGACGGCTTCGACTTAGCCCCTAGCCAACGGGGAGGTGGCGACTGATGTCGGCACCCGACGCCGAGCGCGAAGACCTCGTACGTCCGCTCAAGAAGCCGTCGAAGGAGTACTTTATCCTCGGTGCGTTGTCGACGGTCGCGGTAGCTATCTTCGCCGTCGGCTACATACTCCAGCTTTACCACGGAATGGAGGTTACCAACCTCTCGGACTGGGGTAGCGGAGGCGGAGTTACGTGGGGTCTCTACATCGGTACGTTCATCTGGTGGGTCGGTATCGCACACGGCGGTATTATCATATCCGCCGCGGTCCGGCTTCTCAAGATAGAGAAGTACGAACCCGTCGCACGTATCGCCGAACTTCTGACGATAGGCGCGCTCTCGATGGCTGGTCTGATGATTATCGTCCATCTCGGACGACCCGACCGCGTCGTCTGGAGCGTCGTCCTAGCGTACCCGACGACAGTACACACGTCACCGCTTGCGTGGGACCTGACCGTTATCACGCTGTACTTCGTTCTGACGGCAACCTACCTGTCGCTCACGCTCAGGAGCGACGTCTACAAGATGCGTGACCAGCTACCCGACATACTCGACCCGCTATACTCGCTCATACTGTTCCGTTACGACCCTGACGAAGACCCTGTGGTCGAACGTATGGCATGGTGGCTTGCTCTCGCAATCATAATCCTCGCGCCGCTTCTCCTACACGGCGGCGTGATTCCGTGGCTGTTCGCCCTCACGGCGTCGACTCCTGGATGGTTCGGGGGTCTTACAGCGCCACAGTTCCTTTCGGCGGCGCTTACCTCCGCGATGGGCGGCGTCATAGTCATCGCATACGCCTTCCGTAAGGCGTACGAGAACTGGGAGAACGTCATCCCCGACGAGGTCATCTGGGGACTCGGATGGTGGATGGGAATCTTCTCGCTCATCTTCGTCTGGCTACAGCTCCAGAGAGGACTCACCGGCTCGTACCTCGCCCCGAACGAGGTCATGGAGCCGACGATGACGATGCTCACCAGCCCCATATACTGGACCGCGATGCTCATGCTCATAATACCGCTCGCCTACGTCGCATTCCAGCACTTCGGCGTAATCAGCTTCAGCACCCCGGGAATGGTCGTCGCCGCCATCGCGGTCATACTCGGCGTCCTCGTCGAGAAGACGTTCTTCACCATCGAAGGTCTGATGTATCCGGCGACGATGCTGTACGAGAACACGCCAGGTAACTACATACCGACGTGGATAGAGATGTCGTCGGTGCTGGGAACGACCGGACTCATAGTCCTGTTCTGGCTCAGCATATCGAAGATAATACCCATAGTCGAGCTACAGGCGATAGAACACCACGACGAACACGAATCCGAAGGAGGTGACTGAGATGTACTCAGCGATACAACACGGAACGGTACTGATGTTCGGCATAGTCCTCGTGCCGGTCTACGCGATGGTCGCGGGCTGGTTCGCGGGAGAGCCCAGAGACGCGAGCGTGGCGATGCTCGGTCTCGGATACATCGCTACGTTCGTCGGTGCCCTCTGGGGAGGACTTTTCGTCCTGTCCATAATCCTGGGACTCATATTCTGGTAGCACGTGGATAGCACATGGACGAAGAACAGGTTCGCCAGATACTGACCGAAGTTGAAGACCCCGTCCTCGGGGACGACATAGTCTCGCTCGGTCTCGTCAAGAGAATCGAGGTCTCCGAGGGAGAGGTCGAGGTCTCTCTTGCTTTCGACGCGCCTTACTCGCCCGCGGAGACGATGATGGCGGAGCAGGTCGGGCGTCTCCTCTCGAACGAGGGTCTGGAGCCGAAGCTGACGACCGACGTGCCGCGTATTCCGTCGAAGCTCAGGGACGTGAAGAACATTATCGCGGTCACGTCGGGCAAGGGAGGCGTCGGAAAGACGACGGTGGCGGCGAACCTCGCCGCAGGTCTGCACGAGATGGGGGGAAAGGTCGGTATACTCGACGGCGACATACACGGTCCCGACGTGCCGCACAAGATGAATATCGACGGCGAGATAGGCGCGCGCGACGAGGAGACGCTCACCCCCGCCGACTCCGACGGTATCTCTGTCATGAGCCTCGAAAACATGCTCCCCGACGGCGAGGCGGCGGTTCTGCGCGGACCCAAGGTCCATAAGATACTCGACAAGTTCACCGAACAGGTCGACTGGGGCGGACTCGACTACCTGATAATCGACATGCCGCCTGGGACCGGCGACGTTCCGCTCTGGCTCGTCCAGTCGCTCGACGTTACAGGTGCGGTCGTCGTCACGACGCCTCAGCAGGTCGCCGTCGATGACTCACGCCGCGGCGTCCGTATGTTCAAGGAGCACGACGTGCCGGTCTTCGGAGTGGTCGAGAACATGAGCCGGTTCGAATGTACCTGCGGAAGCGAGTACGAGATGTTCGGTGCGGGAGGTGGCGACGACCTGTCGGAAGAGTACGACATACCCGTTCTCGAATCTCTTCCGCTGACACAGGAGATGCAGGAAGCCGAAGACCCGCTCGCCCGCGACTACGACTCGGAGATTGGCGAGGACCTCCGCGTTCTCGCCGCAACCGTCGCAGACCACGTCGGACGCGTCAACCGCGAGTACGTGTCGAGGGGTAGCGGCGGCGGACCGCTGAGGGTTTCAAAGTAGCCAACTCTCGGTACATACTTCGTAGAATTATTAGACGGAACCGTCCGTACAACGGCAGTTTTAGCCAGAACCACAAGACTGCAGAGCCTTATTCTATTGTCCGGAAGAGTCTTCAGTAACGGGGGACGATTACAGTACATGAGAAGTAAGATTTCGGCGTCCGTCGTCGCTGTACTGTTCACGTACCTCCTGACGCCGACAGCCTCAGCCCACTACCACTTTGACCACGACCACGGATGGATGGGTGGAGGGGGCTGGTTCGGCTTCGCAATAATGCTACTCTGGACGGTGCTTCTCGCCGCCCTGATAGTCGCGCTCGTATACTGGCTACGGAAAGGTATGCGTGACGCAACCGAGAAAGACGAAGCCATGAAAACGCTACGTGAGAGGTACGCGAGAGGGGAGATAGACGAAGAGGAGTTCAGAAGCCGTCGGAGACATCTCAAAGAGAACGGCTCAGGCGTCGGAGAGTACCGGTCCGGAGAGGGGGAAGGATGAGCGACATACTACGTTCCGTCGTCGTAGTCGTCGCCGCTCTGCTACTCGTTCCGCTCGTTATGATGGTGGTCTTCATGCCGCTGGGTATAGCCGCCGCTCTGGCTTAGCACGGAGGTACTTTCCATGCGGCAGGTGCCGTACTGATGTGGCTTATCTTGGTAGTTGCGCTGGTAGCCGTCGGATACGGTCTGTACGGCTGGCTCTCGGAAGAGAAGTCCTCGGACGACGCGGTCGAAGAGCTACGCAAGGCGTATGCACGGGGAGACCTCTCCGAAGAAGAGTTCGAAAGAAGAAGGGAGATGCTCGGGAGGGAATAGATGCCGGCTTTAGAAGCGGTTCGTACCTTAGCCGAAGGACTCTGGCTGTCCGCCGACTTCTTCTGGCAAGCCCTCTGGGCGCTCCTTCTCGGATTCATGCTGTCGGGGGCGATACAGGCTTTCGTGTCCAAGGAAGGTATGGTGAGCTACATGGGAGACCCCAGCCCGAGGTCGGTTCTGTACGCTACAGGCTTCGGGGTTGCTTCAACGTCGTGTTCGTTCGGGGACGTAGCCGCGACGAAGACGCTGTTCAAGAAAGGGGCACATATCATACCGTCGGTAACGTTTCTAATAGCGTCGACGAACTTCGTGATAGGTCTCACCTTCGTGATATGGGCGCTCCTCGGATGGGAGTTCGCGGTTGCACAAGCGGTAGGTGCCCCGATATTCATACTCATCGCCATCGTGTTCGTTCATCTAACCGTACCGTACGACGAGACGGACGAGGTACGTGAACGTCTGGTGAAGGAAGAACAGCCCGTCGTCACGGACCCTGTCTGCAAGATGCGGATAAACCGCGAGAACGGAATAGAGCATAGCCACAAGAACGAAACTGTCTACTTCTGCTCCGAAGGATGTAGACGTCTGTTCAGACAGAACCCTGACGTACATAGGGTCTCGTGGAAAGAGAAGGTCAGTTCATGGAACGGCTGGGTTGAAGCGGCTAACCAGACAAAGAAAGACCTCCAGATGCTCTGGAAGGAACTCGCAGTCGGATTCATTCTCGCCGGAATCATCGCCGCCGCCGTTCCTCAGAGCGTCTGGACGGTCCTGTTCGAGGGAGGAGGAACAGGGACAGTACAGGTCGTTTACAACAGCATCCTAGGACCGCTAATTTCGTTAGCCACCTTCGTCGGCTCCATCGGAAACGTGCCGCTTGCCGCGGTTCTATGGGGCTCCGGATTCGCCTTCGCGGGAGTTATCGCATTCATATACGCCGACCTCATCGTGCCTCAGCTTATTCTGATATACCGCAAGGTATTCGGAAACAAGATAGGGACACGTCTGGCAGTTATACTGTTCGTCTCTATGGCTACCACCGGAGTCATCGTATACTACCTGTTCGCGTTCCTAGGGCTAGTCCCCGACGCCGCGGCTACGGCTGAACGCGAAGCATTCACGCTTTACGGAGTGACGCCTACGACAGTGCTGAACATCATCTTCATCTTCATAGGCGTAGTCTTCGCGGTACTCCTCGTGAGAGGCATGAAAGAAGCTCCGGGCGACAGAACCGTCAAGGACCCTGTGACAGGTGGCGAGATAACCGTCAAGAACGCCGACTACTGTACCGTATACGACGAAACAGTCTACTACTTCGAAACCGAGGAGTCACGCGCCGAGTTCAAGAAGTCGCCTGAGAAGTACGTAAACGGTCAGAACTCGCCGAATACCTCGTAGCCGCCGTCGTCATCGACGGCGTAGACGGTGAATGGACCGCTTTTGACACCTCCCATTCCGGGGGAGCCTGAGGGCATCTCGGGAAGGGCTATCTTCGAGCGTTCGCCCTCTAGCATCGTCTCGACCGCCTCGACCGGCACGTGTCCCTCGACTACCCTAGTCCCGTCCTCGGTTTCGAGTTCGACAGTATGACAGCTCGTGAGTTCGTCGGGTATTCCGAATCTCTGCTTTACCTCGGTCAGGTCTCCGTGTAGAGACTCGTTCACTTGGATATCGGTCTTTTCCGAGAGATACTCAGCATACGCTTCACAGCACGCACAGGTGGGCGTCATATGTATCGTGGCTACGGAAGCAGAAGGAAGGGCTGTCGGTGCGCTGTCGTCCCCTGAACTCAGACATCCGGCTATAGCCGCCGACGCCGAGAGACCCACCGCCCCCATGAAGTCACGTCTTCTCATAGCTTGTGTACGGAGCGGTGGTTTAACCGGTTTTCCGTTAAGAAAGTTAACCGCCTCTCTGCGCGGACGTGTGAACGTCCGGTAGATATACTATCCTCCGCCAACAAGGATAGCCTCATGTACGACACCGTACTGTTCCCGACGGACGGTAGCAAAGGTAGCGAAAGAGCCGCAGAGAGCGCTATAGAGACGGCGGCGGCACACGACGCGACCCTCCACGTCCTCCACGTAGTTGACGAGGACGTGTACAAGGCGTACAGCGGCGACGAGTACGTACACGACCGCGAGGGACTCGAATCGGCTCTCGAACAGGAAGGCAAAGAGGCTGTCGGGGATGTAGCTGAAGACGCGCGCGGTGCGGGTGTTGATGTGGTGACGACGGTCATGCACGGAACACCGCACGACGAGGTCGTCGAACACGCCGACGAGATAGACGCCGACCTCATCGTGATGGGAACGAAGGAGCGCGCCGGCGAGTACCGTCAGTTACTCGGTAGCGTCACGGACCGTGTTCTCCGGACGTCGAGCGTTCCCGTGACGGTCGTCAAGACGCCCGTTTAGTCGACGCGTAAGACAGGCTCTTCGATACGTTCGCTCTTACACGACGGACACCGCGACGGACGCGTGAGGAGGTCGTCGAAGTCCGAGAAGCCGCAGTCGGCGCACTCGGGAGGAGCGACGAGGAAGTCCTCTTCTCCCGACTCAACCGACCGCGACACATGCGGCAGATGTGCGTAGACCGAGCGGACGTGTACGTCGAGAGCATCGGCGAGTTGAGACGGTGTTGCGTCACGGTTGCGTAGGTAGTCGGCGATACGGCGGCGCGTCGTCTCGTCGTCGAGTTCGTCGGTCATTCCTCGTCTTCGTCGAAGTCAAGGGCGGCGCTGTTTATGCAGTACCTCTTGCCCGTCGGCTCGGGTCCGTCGTCGAAGACGTGTCCGAGATGTCCGTCGCAGGTAGCGCAGACGACCTCGGTACGTACCATTCCGTGACTCCTGTCCTCGCGGAACCCGACCGCGTCGTCCTCCGCATCGTAGAAACTGGGCCAGCCGGTTCCGGAGCCGAACTTCGCCTCGGAGTCGAACAACGGCGCTCCACATCCGGCGCAGACGTAGGTTCCGTCGTCCTTCTTGTCGACGTACTCTCCCGAGAAACGCGGCTCCGTTCCCGCCTCACGTAGGATACGGTACTCCTCCTCGGTCAGACAGTCGCGCCATTCGTCGTCGGTTGAGGGCAGTTCGTCGTCCATACGGTCTATACGGGCGCGGTGGTTAAGACACCTCGGAAGAGACTCCCGAGGCGTGGGAACAGGGGGCGGAGTGGTCCCGAAGATTATTGTCTATCACGACGGTACCAGGACTAATGGCGGACCGCGAACCGCATGAGGTACTCGGTGTCGCGCGCGATGCCTCTGACGACGAGGTACGCGCCGCTTATCGAGAGATGGTGAAGAAACACCATCCCGACGTAAGCGACGACGACGACGCCGAGGAGCGGTTCGTACGTATACGGAACGCGTACGAGACGATGCAGGAGAGCGAGCCGAAGCCGACAGGTTCCGAACAAACGCCGGACGGAAACCGTGACGAAGAGGATACGCGGCGATGGAAGAGACAACGCGACGAAAGGCGGCGACGGCAGAGACAACGACGGAAGGCGTGGGAGGACGAATGGGAAAACTTCGAGGGGGAAGACGGCAAGGGAAAAGGTCGGGAAAGCACGGAGGAAGAAGCCGGTGGCACGGACAGGAACGACACGGCGGACGGCGAACGGGTCGAGTCGCTCGGCTACGGATGGAGCCTGTTCGTCGCCTCGGGCGGCGGTTTCTACGTCTCCAAACGCGGCGGGAGGGGACGGGTCTACCTCGGCGACGACGGGCGGGCGGCGCGCGACCGGACGCTGTTCGGCTCCCGCGACGGAGCCGAGAAGGCGTACGAGAGACACGTCGAGAGACGCGAGACCGACGAACGGCGCTCGTCGCTCGGTGACGGCTGGGACCTTGTCCGTAACGCCGGAAGATACGCCGTCGAAGGGGAGGACGGTTACGTGGGCTTCGACGGTCGTCTACAGGACCGCCCCTACTGGTTTAGTTCGCGCGACGCGGCGGAGAGGATGCACGAGGAGTACGTCCACGACGAGAGAGAAGACGGTTCCGGCGTCGCGTCACGTGTAGCCGTCGGCGCGGCGCTCCTCCCGTTCTACGTCACGGTCAGCCTTCTGAACGTCGTAGGCGCGTCACTCGGTATCGGCTCGGGCGGCAGACATCCGTATATCTCAACAGGTCTGGTAACCTTGTTCCTCGGGAGTCTCGCCGTCTTCTTCGAGTCTTTCATACTGCTGTTCTTCGCGGTCTGGACCGGAATCGAGTTCTTCGTGATGGTGATGGGTCCGTACACGGCGGACGAGATAAGGGCGTAGCTATATGTAGCGGGCGGCGCAGTAAGGGATATGGTGCCCAAGAGGGAAAGCGTCGCAGTCGCCCTCACCGCGGTCGTAGGAGTTCTCTCCGTAGTGACGGGCGTGCTGTCGCTTTCTTACCAGCCGTACGTGACGCCGCTCGCGGAGTACATACCGGGGGCAATACGGGCTACGGTTTCGCTGACCGGCGCTTTCACGGGGTTCGCTATGCTCCTGAGCGCGTGGGGTCTGAAGCGCCGTCTCCGTCTCGCGTGGTACAGTTCGCTCGCCCTCCTGCCCCTAACGGCGTTCCAAGGTCTGGCTCAGTCAAACGTCGTCTCGGTTCCGCTTATCGTACTCTCGCTTCTCGCTATGCCGAACGTCTTTGCCAACAGGTCGCGTTTCTCGCGTCCGCTCACGCTCAACCAAGGACAGTGGGCGGCTACGGGCGCTCTCGGCTCGGCGCTTCTCTACGGGACCGTCGGTAGCTATGCACTCCGCGACGGCTACGAGAACATACAGACTCCTCTCGATGCAATGTACTACACCGTCATCACCGTCTCGACGGTAGGCTACGGCGACGCGGTTCCGACGACACAGCTGGCACGTGTCTTCGCTATCTCGTTCATAGTCGTCGGGACGGCGTCGTTCGCCTTCGCCCTCGGTACGCTCGTCACTCCGGCGTTGGAGGCACGGATGTCGAAGGCTCTCGGTAGGATGACAACCCTCCAGCTGGAGGCGCTTCAGGACCATATCATAGTGCTTGGCTGGAGCGAAGACACTAACCCGATACTGGAGGAGTTCAAGGACCGTACCGAGTTCGTCATCCTAACGCCCGATGCGGCGACCGCGTCGAAGCTACGTGACAGGAATATGATGGTAATCAACGCCGAGCCGAGCGATGAGAAGGCGTTGGAGAAAGCGCGCATATCGGAAGCCTTAGCGGTCGTGGCGGCGACGAACGAGGACGCACGCGACGCATTCGGCGTCCTGACGGCGCGGCAGATGAACCCCGACGTACGTATCGTGGTTTCGGCGGCAGAGGAGGAGAACGTGGAGCGCCTCCGGCGGGCGGGTGCTGACACCGTCATCAGTCCGGCGAGTATCGTAGGAGACCTTCTGGTAGAGTCAGCCGTAACGGGAGAGGACGCCGGAAAGGTCGCCGACGAACTGATAGACGAGAAGATAGACGGAGAAGAAGCGGAAGATTAAGCCTCTCTAAGCCGGTACCGCATCTCGTCGAGCATCTTCTCCGTGTCTTCGCCCGTCAGCGCCGACTCGGCGAGGAGCTTCCCCACTATGTTGGCAGGACTGATTACGGTATTCGCGCCGGCACGGCGTAGCTTCCTTGCGTTTTCGACGTTCGATGCGACCGAGATTATCTGTATTTCGGGATTGTGTTCGCGCACAGTGAGTATTGAGAGAGCGTCCTCGGCGTCGTTCTCGCTGGCGACGACGACGGCGCTGGCGCGACCTATACCCGCGGCTTCAAGAGCCTCTTCGTTGACGCTCTCAGACTCAACGACCTCGTAGCCCTTCAGTTGGAGACGTTCGGCAAGTTCGGGGTCGGTAGCCACAACGACGTACCGCGTCTTCTTGCCGAGCTTGTCAAGGACGGGACGCGTAAGGTAGCCGTATCCGAGGACGATAACATGGTCTCTTAGCTCCACGTTTCTCGGTCGTATCGAGACGTAATATTACTTGCGTCGGTCGACGCGGAAGGCGACGAGAGACAGAGCGACAAGGGCGGCGAGGACACCGAAGCCGGGTAGTCCCTCATCCTCGGGTTCGCCGTCGTCATCTTCATCGACCTGCTCTAGGAGTTCCTGACGCGTCTGGTTAAGCTGGTCCCTACGTTCTTCGAGTTCGTCTATCTCGCTTTCGAGGGTGTTCCGGCGGTCTTCAAGGCTTTCCACGGCGTCACGTATCTCCGCAGGGGTAACCGGCTCCCTGTACAGGTCGACCGCTAACCGTGCCTCGTTGCCTTCGAGGTCGGTGGCGACGACGGTGTAGACGTTACTTCCGGCGCGGGTTTCGAGTACCTGCGAGGTCGTATGTCTCGTCTCGTTTATCCCTGCGTAAACCGTCGTGTTGTGCAAGTTGGTTTCGAGCGTGTTAAGCTCGTTCTCGGACTCGACGGTGATTCCGACCGCAACCTCCTGTTCCTCAACCTCGAACGTCTCGCCGTCTTCGACCTGTTCGCCCTCTACGACGACCTCGACTGAGACGGAGTCAGCAGACGCGGGCGAGGCAACGAGTCCAACGGCTACGAGACCGGCGACAGCCGCTAGGACGAAGAAGCGTTTCATACAGCCGAATACGGCGCGGGAGCATATACGGCTTTCGTCGTTTCAGACGTCGCGGAACCTCGGCGTCCCCATCGGAACGACGAAGACGGGGACAGACAGACGGTTGATGAGAGCCTCAGCGGTAGTGCGGGAGCTTCCGTCACGGACCTTCGTATGACCGACGAGGACAACGTCGTATCCCTCTGCCTCATCGGCGATTGCGTCAGCAACCCCTTCGTACTCGACGGGTTCCTCACGTAGCTTCGACGTTACGTCGATGCCTTCTTCCGCGAGACGGGTCTCGAAGTTGGCGAAGGCGTTCTTGTGGTCCTCGATATCCTGACGACCTTCCTCGGACAGCGTCAGCGAGAGCATATGTACCGAAGCGTCGAACCGCGACGCCGTCTCGACGACGTGGTCGATAAGTTCGTTGTGGTCTAACAGGTAGAAGCTCACGGGGAACAGTATCTCGTCGTACATACACCGTGTAGAACGACCTTCCTTTTTAGCTTTGCGCGCGTAACGGGTGCTGTGCGCAAGGACGTCGAGATACTGCTTCAGGAACTCAAAGGGTTCGAGGAGCCGGAGGCTCGCCTAGAGCAGTACATGACGCCCCCTTCGGTTGCCGGCACCCTCCTGCATTTCGCGTGGAGCAACGACGACCTCGACGGAACGGTCCTCGACCTCGGATGCGGAACCGGCGTCTTGGGCGTCGGTGCGGCAGTATACGGCGCGCGTGTCGTCGGGGTCGACGTAGACGTAGACGCCTTACGTATCGCTCAGTCGAACGCGGCGCGCGCAGGGGTTGAGACGGGGACGGACTGGATACGCGGAGACGCGTCGGCGGTCCCCGTCTCACGCGTCGATACTGTCGTGATGAACCCTCCGTTCGGGGCGCAGAACGAGGGTGCCGACCGTCCCTTTCTACGCGCCGCCGAGGAGGTCGCCGATGTCGCGTACACGGTCCACAACGCCGGAAGCCTCGGCTTCGTCGAGGGCTTCGTCAACGGCGAGGTGACCGACGCCTTCGAGACGACGATGAGGCTCCCGCGTCAGTTCGAGTTTCACGAGGAAGACGAACGCGAGATTACTGTCGAAGTCTACCGTATAGAGTTCTGACGCGCTCCGTCGAGGCGTCCCACGACGGCGCGGGTCCGGTCGGTTGAGGCGACCACCTCCCTGTCCTCAAGCTCGAAGGTTACGTTCTCAACGGTCGTCATCCTGTTGCCGATATAGACACGGCGTTCCTCCCCGTCACGTCTCATCGTAACCGCTCGGTCGCCGTCGGTGACGGACAGGTTGAGGTTCCAGCCGTCTACGGTGGTGCCGGCAGAGGCAGGCGGCGAGTCGTAGACCGACCGAGTCTCGTTCTCAGCGGTGACGAGAACCGAGTATGAGCGGTCGCCCGACGCCGTCGTCAAGCCGACGCGTTCGACCTCGACGGTTTCGTCCCAAGTCAGTCCCCCGACAAGGAACGAACGGCTCGGGTCGGACCGTAGCTCCTGCTGTGAGGCGGCGCGGTGCCAGACGCCGCGGTCTTCGCTCGTCACGAAAGCGCCGCTCGCGGTGAAGTTGACCGGCGCAACGTCGATGAGCGGTATAGAGACAACGCGCTCGTTTTCGACGTTTTCGCCGTACCAGACCGAGTAGTCGCCCACCTCGACCTTCTGAACATCGTCGACGGTCGAGACGCCACCGAGACCCGTCACTAAGCCTATTACGCAGATAACGGCGACAGGGACGGCGAGTGCACTGACCGAGACGACGCGCTGAGGAGCGAACTCCTCTATTCTGACGAACGGCTCGGCATTGGACTCGACGTAGACGGCGTACCCTACGAGGACGGCGAGGGCAGCGACGAGAGCAACGCCCGCGGCACGGAACAAGACGTATACTGAACCGTCCATCGTCCATACGGACGAAAGTCCTTGGGCGAGTCCGAGAATTAGAACCGCTGCTCCGACGCGGTAGCCGTCAACGACGAAACGTCGGCGGCGGGCGAGAAGGACGGCGAGAGCGATACCGAGAAGAAAGCCGAGCGCGTGGGCGTCGACAGCGACGTTTGCCCATCCGGGCGTCGTAAACGTCTCGCCGGCAGTCCGGCGCGTCACGGGGTCACGGATAGCGCTGACGACGGTGCGTAGGGCGCTCGTGACTACGAGCAAGCCGACAGATACGACGGGGTAAAAGACGACGACAAAGCCGAAGAAGAAGAAGACTACGCCCGAGAAGCCTATCGACGGTCCCCACGATAATACGGAGATGAAGACGCCGATACCGTACCACGCGACGGGGATGCCGACAAGTGCGCGGACGAGAGGTCGACGAGACGGCTTGTGACCGATAATATACTCGGCAACGGGAGCGAAGACGACCGCCGCGACGAGGTTTCCGGTTATGTGGGAGACGTTACCGTGTCCGATAGGAGCGGTGAGATAGCCGGTCGGGTAGCCATACGACCACGAGAAGTAGGGGATTGTAAGCAGGTCTCCCGTGTAGGCGCGCTGTGCGAACGTGAAGAAGACGAGGTTGACGCCGACAATGACGCAGGTCGAGAGAGGCAGACCCGCGACGAGACGGCGGCGCGCAAGACGGTGCGCCTCGTGGAGGACAGACGGGCGCGCGTAGTAGGCGACGAGCGCGAGGAAGACGAACGAAACCGCGAGAGCGACGTACGACGCTATCTCTATCACAGTACGGAGTTAGTCTCGGTACTCCATATAACCAACGAGTCGAGGGACGCGACCGCAAGCTTGAAACTCGTCTTCCGCGTAAACCCGACGATGAACGTTAAGATACTGTCGAAGACGGATGACGAGACGGAGGTCGAGATTGAGGGCGAGGACCACACGCTGATGAACGTCCTCAAGGACGCCCTCCTGCGTCTCGACGAGGTGGAGGCGGCAACGTACGAGATGAACCCCGAACAGAGCGGCGGTCAGACGGAGCCGGTTCTGTACATCAAGACCGAGGAGGGTGACCCTCTCGACGCTCTTGAGGAAGCGACCGACGAGATACAGGAAGACGCCGCAGAGTTCCGCGACGCCTTCGAAGACGTTATTGCGTGAGACGTAGAACGACGAGTTCCTCAAAGAAGTAACGGTCGGAGGCGACGCGTTCGGCGTCGAACCCCTCGTTCTCCTCGAACTCCTCGATACCCGACAGCGACGACGCTACGAGAAGGACGCGCCCCTCGGGAGCGAGTACGCGCGGGACTTCGTCAAGGAAACGTTCGGCTACTTCGCGTCCCGTCTCGCCGCCGCCGACTGCGCGCGCTATGCCGTCGTCAGGGGTTTCGTCGGACGAGGGCAGGTAGGGCGGGTTGAATACGACGAGGTCGAAGGAGGCGTCGAGAGCCGCGACGAGGTCGGTCCGGACAGCCGGAACGCCACGGTCGCGTGCGGCGCGGACGGCAGCGAGGTTAACGTCGGTTGCGACGACGCGGCGCGTCTCGTCTGCGAGCGCCTCGGCGACGACGCCGCTTCCCGTACCGACTTCGAGCGCGCGGTCGTCGGGGCGCGCCTCGTCGAGTGCGGCGTCGCGTAACAGGAAGCTGTCCTCCGACGGCGGATATACGTCGCGTGTCATCGGCGAAGGGCGTCGGCGGCGCGTTCGAACTCGTCGGGCGTCATCTTTCCGGGACGTTTCGAAAGGAGTTCTTCGGGAACGTCGTAGACACGGTCCTCGTCGATACCGGTCATATGCGTCGTGTTCCTGAGGGCGTTTCTGAGGGTCTTCCGGCGCTGTGTGAACGCCGCTCGGACAACGTCGTCGAAGAAACCGTCGCCGCGTACCTCGTCGCGGGGTTCGAAACGGACGACGGCGCTCTCAACCTCGGGTTGGGGTTCGAAAGCGGAGGGCGGCACGGTTTCGAGTATCTCGGCTTCGGCGTAACGTCCCGCCGTGACCGAGAGGCGTCCGTAGTCATCGGTTCCGGGTTGGGCGACGGCGCGGTCCGCAAACTCCTTCTGGACGGTGACGACGAGCGGCTTTCCGTGGGGAAGGAGACGGAAGAGTAGAGGCGACGAGGCGGAGTAAGGCAGGTTCGAGACGGAGAGGTCGAACTCCGGAAGCGGGACTTCGGTGGCGTCGCCTTGGACGACCTCGGCGTTACTGAACCTCCCGTCAAGGAAACGCGCGAGTTCGCGGTCGAGTTCGACGACGGTGACGCGGTCGTACTTCTCGACGAGACGTTGGGTAAGGTTGCCGACGCCTCCGCCCAGTTCAAGGACGTGCGCGTCTTCGGCGTCGGGAGCGTAGCCGACGATACGGTCGAGGACGCGTTCGTCAACGAGGAAATGCTGGTCGGCGGTTCCGTCGGGACGGACGCCCGCCTTCCGCATCAGTTCACGTGTCTTCATCGGTTCCGGAGTACGGTGGGAAGAAGGAAAAGCACCGTGATTATTCCGAACGCAGTCAGGCTCATCTCGGGGATGCTGAAGCCGTAGAACTCGTAGAGGACGACCTCACACGGCGTCTCCCCCGTACAAGCGCCCGTCGTCGCAGGGGTACGCTGGAGATAGACGTGGTACGCCGCCGTTGCCAAGCCGCCGACGCTGAACGGCAGGACGTACGACCGGACGGTGTCGCCACGGACGATACCGATACCGAGTACCAGTACGAGCGGATACATCAGAATACGCTGGTACCAGCAGAGGTCACAGGGAACGAGACCCATGCCGACGCTCAGATAGAGGCTCCCGACAGTAGCCACGGACGCAACGAGGAGGGCGGCGTGTCGGTGGTCGACAGGGTTATCCGGAACGTTCATCGTGTCACACTACGACACGAGGCAACAAGAGTTTTGTTGGTGAACCACATACGGAAAGCACATGTCAGAGGAAAGCAGGATAGAACGGAAGAAGAAAGAGAAGAAGAAAGGAGGGGACGACAGGGAAGAGTCGGAGTTCTGGTCTTACGTAGCTGTAGTAGGCATACTCGGTATCATAGTCTTGGTCTCCTACTTCCTGTTCTTCTCCGGCGGCGCGGCGGCGGAAGTGGAGCCATGGGACGACGTACAGGCATGGGACAGTCAGGACCCCACTATGGTAGCGGCTGACGCTACCGAGGACGACGTAGAAGAGATGGTCGAAGTCACCTACTACGCCGACTTCGCGTGTCCTGCGTGCGCCTCTTTCGAAGCTAACAGCTTCCCCGACCTGAAGGACGACTACGTGGCGACGGGAGACGTGAAGCTCACGGTCAAGCCCGTGGATTTCCTCGCGGCACAGGACGACAACTCACGCACGGGCGCGCTCGGCGCGAGGGCGGTATGGGAGCAGAACCGTTCCGCATACTGGACGTGGCACCGCGTGATGTTCGCCAACTTCGGTGACGGAGCCAACTGGGCAAGCGCTAGCAACGTCGGAGAGTACGCAAATCAGGTTGGCATAGACGGTGACGCCGTCGAGCAGAGCGTCGAACAGGGCGACCACGTCGCTGACGTGCAAAGAAGCGCCAACGAAGCGCGCGACGCCGGTGTGACAGGCACGCCCGGATTCGTCGTAAACGACACGTCGTTCACGGGCGACAACTACCAACGCCTGACCGACGAGATAGAGAGCGAACTCGACTGACGGCTAACGGTCGGTTTCGGCAGGGGACGGCTCATCCAGTTCGTCCTCAACACGTTCCAGCAGTTCCTCGATACGTGCCTGTACGTGTCTCTGTGCGATAGAAAGCTCGTTCCGTATCTCCTCAAGCTGTTCGAGTCTCGTGACTAGGTCGTCAACTGAGTCGTCGGGCGCGTCTATCTCGACGTACTCGTAGTTCACCGTCGTCCGCCGCGGGTAAGCGCTCTTAGCGCCGTATCCGTAGGGCGAGACGTTGACTTCGAGACGTAGGCTACGCGTGATGCTGAAGTACTTGCGTCGCCTGTCGTCGACGCGGCTCTCGACCAGCCCTGCGTCCTCAAGCATCTCCAGATGGTCTATAACAGCCTTGGGCGAGACTCCGATGTACTCGCTTATTTCGGTGACGTAACACGGTTTCTGAGACAGGAGACGGAGTATACTCCTCCTGTTTTCGTTCCCGAGTATGTCAAGTAGCTCGGACGAGTCCATCGGTGTTTCCTTGACTGGAGGTAAACTCTCCTCGTGTATAAAGCCAGCGACGAACGCTAGACATCAACGTCTTCGTCAGGTTCGACCTCGCGTTTCATCGACTCGCGCCGCGCCTTGGCGTCACGTCCGGTCACGTCTTCGAGAAAGTCGTTCTTCGCCTCGCGCGCCGCGCCCGCCTCGTCGAGTAGACCCTCTTCCTGAAGGGTCGGCACATCCTTCTCCTCGAAATGGACGGCGAGACGGTCCTTGGCGTTCGAACGTTCCTCGACGCCGACCTCGACGCGGTCGAAAACCATCGTGTCCTCGATGACGTACATCTCGACGCCGTCGCGTTCGTCCGTGCCGGTTATTCCGCCGAAGTACTCCTCTACCTTCGCCTCCATGTCGGGGACGCGTTCGTCGATATACTCGCCGCGTCGCATCTTGTAGTAGCGCATGTACGCGAAAAGGGCGGGTGCGACAAATGCGTTGCGCTACGTCTCTTCGAGATAGCCGCCGCATTCTGGGCAGATGTCGCCGCCGCGTAGTGACTCGTCAGACGATGCGAAGCCGCAGTCGGGGCAGGTGTAGTCGGCAGATTCGCCGGATGTCGCAGTCGTCGTGACCTCTGTGCCGGTCGCCTCACGGACGGCGTCCCGTACCTCGTCGTCGGTTTCGGCGTCGTCACCCGACCAACCGGCTTCCTGTGTCTCCGTACCGTCGTCGTCGAGTATCGCGGCGTCCTCCGTCTCCGTCGTCTCGAACTCCTCCGACGGGGCGAACGTGGAGGTGTTTTCGTCGTCGTCGCCGTCGTCAACCGCGCGCACCTCAGTGTTCTCGGAGACGAGACGGCGCTCGCCGCAACGTTCGCAGGTCTGGAACTCGCGTTCGGTGACGGCGACCTGTCCGTTCTTCTCCTCGCGGTGGGTCTCGACCTGTTTCTCTCCCCAGTCGTGCCCCGTCAGAGAACATCTGAGGCTCATTAGGGATACGTCGGACGGGCGCGACAAAAGTCTCACGGAGTCAGGGGTCGGAACAGTCGCGGACGTATCCGCACCGCTTACAGACGTACTCACAGTGGACGTGGACGACGCGTCCACCGCAGAGGTCGCAGGTCGTGTGGTCGTGTCTCTCCACGCCGTACCTTGAGACGGAAGCTACTTAGTTCTGGGCGGAGAGTTCGGCACATGAAGCTACTGCTGATACACTCGGACTATATCGAGTACGAGGCGCGGGAGGAGAC
>JAQZCZ010000126.1 GCA_028751095.1 Euryarchaeota archaeon Ods01
ACTCGACGGTCGCAAGTTCCGATTCAAAACCGACGACTCGAAGGTCGAGCAGTTCCGGGCGTGGCTGAAAGGGGCACAGTCGGGCGAAGTCCTCGAAGTCATCTCGCGGGACAGCAACGAGTTCGTCCGAAGCGCCTACGGACGCGGCATCAAACACGCCGACGCGAGGCTGCGCGAGGCAGGCGTCGAAGTACCGCGCGAGGACTTAGACGAGATATTCCGGCGGGGCGTCCATCAGGACAAGCTCCAACTCCTCTATACGCGGAACTTTCAAGCGCTTGAAGGTATCACCGACGCCGTCGACAGGGAGGTTTCGCGCGTCTTGACGCAGGGACTCGCCGAGGGCGTCAATCCCCGCGAGATGGCGCGGCGGATGACGGACCGCGTCGACAAAATCGGCAAGACGCGGGCGACGACGTTGGCGCGGACCGAGGTTATCAACGCCCACGCCGAGTCGGCGTTGACGCGGTACGAACGGATGGGCGTCGGCGAGGTTGGCGCTAAGGTTGAGTGGCAGACGGCGGGCGATGAGCGTGTCTGCCCAAAATGCGCGGAGCTTGAGGGTTCGACGTTCTCGATAGACGAGGCGCGCGGTAAGTTGCCCGCCCACCCACGGTGTAGATGCGCCTGGTTGCCTGTAACTAACTGAGTGATAAACATGACAGAGAAAGATACAGTATCGACCGAGAGTGGCGTCGCCATCCTCGCCGAAGGCTATACGGAGGACGACGCACCGTTCACCGTCTCCGGCGTCGCGCTCGGCGAAGGTGACATCACAAGAGGACAGTCCGGCGTGCCGACGGTGTGGGACGCCGAAGTACTACGACCGGCGGCGTCGCTCTTCGAGGGCGTCAACATCGTCAAGAACGACCACTCGCCGGACGAACAACCCAGCGCCGACAACGTCATCGGAGAAGTCACCGAGGCGCGATACAAAGAAGGCGTCGGCGTCGTCTTCAAGGGCGAGATACTCGACGCCGACATCGCACAGAAGGTAGACGAAGGACTGCTCGACGTGTCGCCGGTCATGGCGCGCGAACTCGGCGACGGCGAGGTGGAGGTTGACGGAGAGCAGGTCGTACCCGCCGAAAGCATCCGCGATGTGCGCGAAATCGGCATCGTGATGAAAGGAGCCGCACCGTCAAACGAGATAACGATGGGCACGACGGCGGCACTATCGCGCGAGGCGCTGTCGCACGTGTTCCCCGCCGCCGCCGATGTGACTAACGACGCCACCGATGACGAGGCGGCACAAGCCTCCGAGGACATGGGCGAAGCCCGACAGCCCGACGGCGTACAGGAACACGAAAACGAAACCAACAACGAAAGTATGGAAGACGAAAACGAACCTGACCTTTCCGACGAGGAGCGC
>JAQZCZ010000102.1 GCA_028751095.1 Euryarchaeota archaeon Ods01
CGAAGATATCGAGGTAGCCGTTACCGGTGACGTCGGCGACCTCGGACGACATACCGTTACGGTTGGTGAAGTCGGGGAGTACGCGACGCTCGAAGGTTCCGTCTTGGTTGTTTAGGTAGATGACGTCGTTGTTGAAGTCGTTCGCGACGTGTATATCCGGATAGCCGTCGTTCGTCAGGTCAACGAAGGATGTCGCCAACGACCACGCTTCACCCTGTATACCCGCGTCTTCCGTTACTTCCTCGAAAGAGCCGCAGTCGTTTCTGAACAACATATTCTCGTTCCCGTTGTCGTCCTCTATCGACAGGCCGATATCGTTGTAGCCTTCGGGACGTTCTCTCGTCCAGTCGCCCGCTTGCACGACGAATACGTCTAAACATCCGTTTCCGGTGTAGTCAGCCGCAGAGGCTGCCCGAACGCCCTCGTAAGAGATATCTAAGCCTACATCCCTCTCTCTAAACTCTCCACCGTCATTTTCGAGAAACACCGATTCGTTGTTCGATAACAGATACAGGTCCTCGTAGCCGCTGTTATCGTGGTCGAAGAACAGAGCGGTATGGAAACCTCTCTCAATCTCCGAGACATCCGCCTGTGTGTCCCTCGGGTCCGACTTCGTTCTCCCTCTATCCTCCAAGTCGAACCCCGGAAGCGCGTCCGACTTCACGAACTCCCCCTCCTCGTTTCTGAACAGACGTGGCCCTTCGCTTCCTATCGCCAGTATATCTTCCTGATGGTTGTTACCGTAGTCCACGACGTATACTCCTGCTGCGTCCACCCCTTCTCGGGGACTCGTTTCTTCATTGAGGTACTCGAAACCTAACTCCTGCGCGGTATCCTCAAACCAGATTTTCTTCTCGTCCGTATCCTCGACAGTATTTCCCGGGTTAACCGTCGCGTTCTCAGGTGGGGTGCCATAGAGATATAGACCGGCGAGAACGGTTAGTAGTATAGCCAACGACACGGCGATTATCTTCGTATCCATAGCCGTCCTTTACCACCGATAATATGCGTTAGTCGTTTATACGTCTTCTCAGTCAAACACCCGGTACTCTATATCGATTTCGTCTATCGACCATGTCTCCTCCGCATCTGTTGAGGTACCTTCTATATCCGCCACGGCGGCGTGGGTATCCTCGCGCGACCATTCGTCCTCAAGGTCGTAGGTATTGACGCCATCCTCAAGCTCCACGACGAGTTCCTCGCCGATATTGTTCACGAGTTCGACCGTCGCCTCCGTGTCCGCGGACGGAACCGTGGCGTCTATCGTCACCTCACGCCAGTCGACCCTGTCTGGGTCGTCTACATCGTCGTCGTCGAGCGCGTCCAGATTCTTGGAGTCGTGTTCGGCTTTGAAGCTACCCGACTGCTCCAGATACAGGTCTTCGACCTCGCTCGTCGAAAGAGCGCTGTCGAATATCATCATCTCGTCGAGACGTCCGTCTATGCTGTATCCGTCGTCGGATTCGAAAGTACCCCTACGTTCGCCCCAGTATCCGAACCTTACCGCTTGGGAGTCCCCGTCGTCGTCGGTCGTGTCGGTGTCGAGAGGCATATCCTTACTATCTATCTCCTGGCCGTCGGCGTATATCGTGGTCGAGCTTTCGTCGAAAGTGACGACGAAATGCGTCCATTCACCCACAGCCCCGCCCTCGTACTCCACGAAGAAATGGTGGTCTTCTCCGACGAAGGCGCCGGGGTTACTACACGCGTCAAACGACTCGTCGTCTCCGCCGTCGAGAACCCAGTCGGCACCACCGGATTCGTCGCGTTCGCCGGCACAGGTCTGGCGGAAGGTGAAAGCCTCCCCGTCGTCACGCGAGTCGCCGTAATGGAAGACACCTCCTGCCTCGTGCGCCGCGCGTGGATGTACCCAGACGGAGATGCTTCTCGAGCCGCCCCCCGTGATTCCTAGGTCGGTCGTCTCCGCCTCGTCGGTCCAGACGCCGTCGGTGAAGAAGTCGCCTTCGAACGTTCCGGGGATATCGTAGGCGGGCGTACTGAAGACGCCGTCGGCGAACGGTGACGCGTCTCCGTATATGACCCCGTCCCTGTTGTTACCCGAGTAATCTATCGTCGGGTCACCGTCGTCGTCGGCACGTCCGTACCAGACGAGCGAGTCGTCGCCCGCGGCACCGGGCTGTGTTTCGCTTTCGGTGGTGCCATCGACGTATCCGATACCAAGTTCGCCGGAGTGTCTGTCCCTGTCCGCCGACGCGCGCGTATGCTCACCTTCGTTCCAGTCATCGACCCTGTCGACGAGGTTCATCGAACGGAAGTCACCGTCCTGTAAGCCGAACGGCTCGGTGTCGGAGTCGTCATTGCTTGACACGTTGGCGACGTAATCCCCGGCATCGCCTTCCTCCGTCTCCCACGTCAGCGTAACCGTGGCTGATTCGCCCGGGTCTAGGATGACGTTCTCCTCCACATCCGCCTCTTCTTCGACGACGGTTTCACCGTCGGACTCGAAGATATCGAGGATTATGTCTTGGAAGCCTTCGACCTCACCTTCGTTCGTTATTTCGGCGGTTACGTCAATCGGGAAGCCCTCCTCATCCTCATCTACGTCGGTCACCGTGACCTGATAGTCGGGCGGGTCGGTGTCCTCGACGAGCACGTCTTCGGTATCCGTATCGTCTTCCGAAGCTATCTCCGCGGTGTAGTTACCCGCGTCTCCTTCCTCCGTATCCCACCTTAGTTCCAAGTCCGTGGATTCGCCTCTCTCAAGACTGACCTCCTCCGTGTCTGTTTCCTCCTCGATAACGTCATCCCCGTCCTCGTCGAGTATATTCAGCACGATGTTCTGTGTACCTTCGAGGTCACCGACGTTTTCCACCTCCGCCTGAACTATGAGTTCCTGCGTCTCGGCTATCGGACTGTTCGTTCCGGTTATATCGACCTCGAAGGTCGGCGGCTGCGGCTCTTGGACGGTGACGGCTTCGGTATCCGTGTCGTTGTTGCTCGATACCTCAGCCGTGTAATCTCCGTCGTCGTCCTCGCCGGGTTCCCATTCGAGGGTCAGCGTTTCGGAGTCGCGCGCGTCTAACTGGACCGTCTCTGTGTCAACGACACCGAAGTCCTCTCCGTTGAATATCTCAAGCTCTATATCCTGCTCGTCGGGCGTGAGGCCCTCGTTCTCTATCTCAGCCTCCACCTCAAGCGTCTCGACGCCGCCTATCTCGGGCTCGTTTGTTCCGGTTATATCGACCTTGAACTCGGGGGGTGTCAC
>JAQZCZ010000036.1 GCA_028751095.1 Euryarchaeota archaeon Ods01
CCGACGATGGTGACAACGACAGAGATAATCAGAAGAGCGACGAGGAGCAGGAAGACCGACAGACGGCGTCCCTGAGTAAGTCCCCAGCTAGACTGGAACGCGTCGAGGAAGCTATCGTCCTCAAGAGCGACGAAGACGAGAAAGAAGAGGAGGGAGACAGCGAGGAAGACTCCGGGAATGATGAGGAGGACGAGGCCGACTGCGACGAGAATCCCGAACAGGATGGTAGCGACGACGCCGTTGAGGGTGGCGACGCCGATACTGCGTTTGTAAGCTTCCTCAGGAACCGTCTCACGCTCGTCGGATGCGAAGACGCGGTAGATGGTTATCGCTACGACGACCGTGGCGACGAACGTCGCAATCGAGAGGAGTGAGACGAGCGCAGGAGGGAGCGCCGGCACGGCAAGGGGTCCGGGTTCAAATATACCGGCTTCGGCAAAGAACGGTATCTCTTCGAGCCGGTCGGCGGAGTGCGCCGCCTGTGTCTCCGAGGCTACCGTCGACAGCAAGCTAACGACGAAGTAGACGGCGACTAGTATCAGCCCGCTTCGAGCAACGGTTCTGTCGTAGGCTTCCCGTAACGCGGCTTCTATGTCGAGCGACATAGGATTACTGCAATCCGTCGTCACTAAAACTTAGGGGGTTGCGTCGTCGCCGTGGTGGTTACGGAAGACGACGGCAACGAGGGACAGGGTGAAGACGAGCGCCGCCGCGCCGCCGAAGGCGAGCATAAGCTGGGCGAGCAAGGTCGTGACGCCCCATAGGAATACGTAAGCGGCGAGGAAGACGGTTGAGATAACGACGAAGACGGCGACGAGTGCGAGGAACAGGAGGAAGAGCGACCAACGGTTTCCTTTCGTCATCCCCCAACTCTTTTCGAACGCCTCTATGAATCCGGCGTCCTCAACGGCGGCATACGGAGCGAAAAAACCGAACGAGACTGCGACGAAAGCGCCCGGGAAGATGCCGAGGAGAACGGCGACAGGCAGGAGGGCGCTGAAGAAGAAGCCGTAGACGGAGACGTAGACGAGAACCGGAAGAAGGAGACCAAGTACGAGGAGTGGGAAGAAGGCGAGGACGCCCAAGAACAGGTTTACCGTCGTCTTTCCGATGTTCTCGGCGTACGTCTCACGCGGCACGGTATCGTGCCCTGCGACGAAGACGCGGAGGGCGACCACGGCGAAGTAGGAGCCGATGAAGATGCCGAGGAACGCGAGAAGGACTGCGGCGGCGCGTGGCATATCGACTACGAGCGCGCCCGCCTCGACGAACGGTTCGGGAAGGACGCCTTCGAGAGGACCTGCACCTTCGGTTGCCGCCGTCCGGCTCTCGACGGCGATGAAGAACACCAGCGACGATACCGAAAAGAGGGCGAAGAAGAGTCCGCCGTTCTTGGAGACAGCGTCTTTGAAACAGCTTTTTAGTGTACTCTTAGGTTCTACGCTCATCGTTCCTTCGGAGTTACGCCTCCGTAATAACTCTTTCCGCTAAAGGTATGCCGGAGCAACCGCATTCGTCGGTATGGAAGCTCTCTTCGCGCCGTCGTCGGTCGCGGTCATCGGTGCGAGTCCGGAGTCGTGGTACTCGTCGCGCCTCGTGGACAACCTACTCGAACACGGATACGAAGGCGACCTGTACCTCGTCAATCCGTCGCGTGACGAGGTGTGGGGTCGGAGGTGCTACGACGGCGTCGGCGACCTACCCGCGACGCCCGAACTCGTCGTAGTGAGCGTTCCGCGCAGTGTTGTTCCGTCGGTACTGCGCGAGGCGGGCAAAGAGGGCGTTAATGCGGCTCTCGTGATGTCGGCGGGCTTCGCGGAGGCGGACGACAACGGACGTGCGCTCGAAGACGAAGTCGCTGACGCGGTCGCGTCAACGGGGATACGTGTCTGCGGTCCGAACTCGCTCGGCATCCTTGACTCACGCGGTGTGGTACTGACGCCGACGTGTTCGAGAACTCCCGAAAAGGGCGGCGTCGCGCTGTTCAGCGGTTCGGGCGCGCTCGGCTTCACGACGTTCTATGAACGCGGCGTGGACGAAGACGTGCGTTTCGCGCGTGTCGTCTCGACCGGTAACGAGACGGACCTGACGCTCGCCGACTTCGTACGGGACGCCGCCCATGACGGGGACGTTAACGTCGTCTGCTGTTACGTCGAAGGCACCGCGCCGCGCGACTTCGTCCGTGCCGCAGCCGAGGCGACGGCTTCGGGAACGCCGGTCGTCGCCGTCAAGGTCGGACGGTCGGAGACAGCGGACAAGGCAGTCGTCTCTCACACGGGAGTGTTGACGGGCGACGACGACGCGTGGGACGCGGCTTTCAGGCGCGCCGGCGTCGAAAGGGTCGACGACATACCTGACCTCCTCGTACGTGCGAGGACACACGACGAGTACGAAACGTTCGGCGACCGTCTCTGTGTCGTCACGACGAGCGGCGGCTTGGGTTCGCTCGTCGCCGACCTCGCCGCCGAGGAAGGTCTACGTCTCCCGCCGCTTTCCGACGACGCCGACGAAGCGCTACGGTCAGTAGAGGGATTACTGAGCTACGGCGGCTTCGGGAATCCGGTCGACGTACGTGGCTACGGAGCCGACCACCTCCCCGAGATAGCCGATGCCGTCCGTGACGACGGATACGACGCCTATCTGTTCTGCGTAGGTCTATCGGCTGTCGGCGACCGCGCCGAAGGTATCGCCGACGACCTGCGCGAGGTCGCCGAACGTTTTGACGCCCCCGTCTTCGTCGTCTGGACCGGTAGAAAGGGAGACCACGACGGGACGCCCCCTTACGAACGGCTTCGGCGCGAGGTGCCGGTCTACTACGACGCCGAGGACGCGGTCGGTGCGGTCGCGTCGCTCGTCGGCGCAGGAGAAAGGCGGGGACGCGTCGCGGAAACGCCACGTCTCGGTCGGTGCAGTCCGGAGAAGCCCGATATTGGCGACGGTCTGTTACGGTGGAAGGAGGCGACCAGACTCCTCGACAGATACGGGGTCGAAACCGTCGAAACACGTACCGTAGACGACGCCGACGAAGCGCAAGCCGCGGCGCGCGCGCTCGGCGAAAGGGTCGTCGTAAAGGCGGACGGCATCGCGCACCGCTCGGACCTCGGAGGGGTCGTGACTAACATCCGTGCCGACGAGGTGTGCGACGCGTATAGGGAGGTGGAGGAAGTCGGAAACGGCGTTCTGGTACAGCCGCAGACCGACGGCGTCGAGGCGTTCGTCGGATTAGCGCCCGAAGACGGCTTCGGGAACGTGGTTACGGTGGGCGTCGGAGGGCGTCTCGCCGAGACTGTCGACGACACGGCTTCGTTGCTGACGCCGGTAGCCCGTCAGGACGCACGCGTCGCTCTCAAGCAGACGGCGCTCGGCGGCTTAGACGACGAGGACCGTGAGGCGCTGGTCGACTACCTCGTCCGTGTCGGCGAGTTTGCGGCGGAGAACGCCGTCGAGGAGTTCGACCTAAACCCCGTAATGGTCTCGGACGGACGGGCGAGTGCGGTTGACGTTCTTATGAAGATTTAACCCGTCGGAAGACGAACGGACGCATATGTCTGAAGAAGACGAAAACGGCGACGAAGAAGAGCTTTCTCCACGTGAACGGATGAAGAAGATGATGGAAGGCGGCGAAGAAGGCGAAGGACCTCCCGGAATGGGCGGTATGGGAGGTATGATGGGCGGAATGATGGGCGGCGGAATGCCACCCGGAATGGGCGGCATGGGTCCAGGAGGTCCTGGAGGACGCGGCGAAGACGGAGACGAACGTCTCGCCAAGGAGATAGAGGAGCTACGTGTTGAGGTCGTCAAGACGCGTCAGGCGCTCGAACGTATCGCTGACGCCGTAGAGGAGTGAGATGGTACACAGAATCGGCATAGTGGGCGCGGGTCACTGGTCGAAGAGGCTCGTGAAGGGTATCGAAGACGACCCGTTCAAGGTACACAAGACGGTTGACGTTCTCTCTTACGACGAGAAGGAGGAGCTTCTGACGGCGATAGACGTGCCGCGGGAGCGCCATTACGAGATAGAGGCGGGCGACCCGCTCCCCGACGACTTCCTCGACGGCGTCGATGTGGTGCAGATAGCAAGCCCGGTCGAGTACCATCTCGAACAGACGCGTGAGGCTCTCGACGCGGGTAAGTTCGTCGTGACGGAGAAGTCGTACGCCGCCGACCGCGACGAGTTCGAGGAGGCGCTCGGGACACTCGAAGGACGGTGGGATGACTCCTTCCTCCATCTCCATTACCTCAACAAGGTGCCGACGAAGGTGATGCCTCACGTCCTCGAACGCGCGACGGAGGAGGACGGAGCGGTCGAACACGTCGAGGCGACCTTCATAGAGGAACGTAGCGCCGAGGACGCGGGGCGCGCGTGGCTGTTCGAACCCGACAACGGCGGCGTTATGCTCGACTGGGTGCATCCCGTCGAGGTTCTCGCCGTCGCGTGCGAGGCGTCGCTTTCGCTCCGTGACGGCGCGGCGTACCTCTCCGAACCCGACTACACCGACTGCGCGACGGCGGCGCAGGCGGAGTTCGACGCATCGGGCGCGCTTTTCGCAGACGGTGCGACGGCGTCGATAAACGTCGGCAAGGGCTTTGACGAGACGCATAAGCGGATGAGGTTCGAACTCACCGACGGCGGACACGTCGACTTCGTCTACGCCTCGTCGGAGGAGGAGTTCGAGTCCGACTACCGTGGCGAATGGGTCTGGCGACGTGACGGACGCGTCGTCGAATCCGGCAAGCCGACGGGACCGATTCCTTACGAGATACTCATCGACGAACTCGGTGATGCGGTCGATGGTGGCGGTACATGGATAGACGAGGACCGCCTCCGCCGCGTCTACGAACCCGTCTGGGAGTACAACGAGGCGGTCGATATTACCGAACCCGTCAAGGACGCCGACGCCGTCGAACGTTTCGAACGTGACGCCGTTGCGGCGACGGAGGTGGTAGCATGAAGAAGGAGGTCGGCGTAATCGGACTCGGAAAGATGGGCGGAAACATCGCGCAGAACCTCGTGGGTCAGGGCTACGATGTCGTCGGATACGACGTTGACGCCGAGGCGGTCGATGAGGCGGCGGGCGAAGGCGCAGAGAGCATCGATGCGCTCGCCGAAGCGCTCGAACCGCCGCGTCTCGTCTGGATGTCGGTACCTCACGGCGACCCCGTTGACGAGACGCTCGATGCGCTCGCCGATGCTCTTGACGAGGGTGATGTCGTCGTGGACGCAGGAAACTCCGACTTCCGTAAGACGCGCGAACGCGCCGAGAGTCTCGACGAGGAAGGCGTCGTCCTCCTCGACGCGGGATGTAGCGGTGGTCCGTCGGGCGCTCTCGAAGGTCTGTCCATCATGGTGGGCGGCGACCGCGAAGCCTTCGAACGTGTCGAACCCCTGTTCGACGACCTGAGCGTTGAGGGCGGATACGAGCATTTCGGACCGACGGGCGCGGGACATTACGTCAAGATGGTCCACAACGGCGTCGAGTATGCGATGATGCAGGCGATAGGCGAAGGCTTCGAACTCCTCGCCGAGGGCGAGTACGACGGTATCGACCTTGAGGACGTGGCACGCGTCTGGTCGAACGGTAGCGTCGTCGAGTCACGTCTGATACGTCTCACGCGCCGCGCCTTCGGACGCAACCCGCGTCTCGAAGGCGTCAAGGGACACGTCCCCGACTCGGGCGAAGGACGGTGGACGGTCGAGACGGCGATAGAGAACGACGTTCCGGCGACCGGAATCGCGCATTCGCTCTTCGCGCGTTACCGTTCACGCGTCGGCGATGAGGGTACCTTCGCCGACAAGGTCCTCGCAGTCCTGCGACACGAGTTCGGAGGGCACGATGTCGAGACCGAGAACAACGAGTAGCGGAGACTAGAGAAAGCTTTTATTCAGTGGTCCCACTTCGTTGAACCATGGGGAGGACATTAGGAACGGGACTGGCGGTAGCGGGGATAGCCGTGATGATTTTCGGCATCAGCAGGCAGACGGGTTCGGAGATGCAGGTAATATCCGTCGCAGGCGGATTTATCGCCGCGACGGCGGGTATAATCATGGTCTTCACCGGCGGGAAAGAAAGACTCGAAGCGGGAGGGCGTCCGACCGAGAACGACACGCCGACACGCGTCCGTCTCGTCGGCGTCTTAGTCGCCCTCGCCTCTCTCGCACTTCCGTACATACGCGTGCCGCTCAACCCCGAAGCCGAAAGGACGGCGTACTCCCTCATCGGTCTCATCGAGGCGATACAGGCAGGAGTGGAGGTAGAAGGCGGTCTGACACTTCTTATATTCATGGCGGTCGTAATCGCAGGAGCGTTCGCGTCTATACTCCACCATGTCGGCGGATACGTCGTCCTTTTCGGAGCCGCAGGATACGGCTACGTCGTCGTCGAGCTGACGGGCGCGGAGCCGCTGGAAGTCCTCCTTTCGGAGTTCCAGATAGGGCTTTACGTCGCTCTATTCGGTGCGCTGGTTATCGTGGCTTCGTCGTTCCTAAGCTACGAGGCGGCGGAGAAGGACAGGAGCTGGTACGGAAGCGGAAGGTAGTCAGCCGATAGTCAGGAGCTTGTCGGAGGTTTCGACCACCTCGTACAGGTCATCGAGCGTCGAGACGGGACAGAGTTCGTCGCCTTCCTGCTCACGTATTTCAAGACATGTGCCGCACGCGAGTAGTTCGCCGCCCGCCTCGTCGAACTCGCGCGCCTTCTCCTCAACATCGAACGGTTCGTTGACCTCGACGGCTTCTACGCCCTCGCCGAGGAGGAAGACAGAGACGTCGTCACCCTTCTCAGTCGCGCGCTTTCCGAGACGGAATGCGTTCCAAGCCTTCTCGGCGTCGGCGGTTTCGATTACGATTCCGAGTTCCATATCCGTCGTTTGTGGAGGTGGGTCAAGACGGTTACGTTACCGGCGTCGTCTGCCGACAGATATATTCGTCGTACCGCGCTTCTACCGACATGGAGTTCTCTCGGCGCACGCAACGGATACGTATCAGCGGAATACGCCGCGTCTTCGAGGCGGCGGGCGAGGACGCGATAAACCTCGGACTTGGACAGCCCGACTTCGACACGCCTGAACACGTCAAGGAGGCGGCGGTGGACGCAATCGAGGACGGAAGAGCGGCGGGCTACACGAGCAACGTCGGTATCGACGCCTTACGCGAGGAGGTGGCGGAGTACGTCGGCTTCGACGCCTCGCCCGAGAACGTCCTCGTTACCTCGGGCGCGAGCGAAGGGCTACATGTCGCCGTGCAGGCGTTCGTGGACCCGGGTGACGAGGTCCTCGTCCCTGACCCCGGCTTCGTATCGTACGACGCGCTCACGAAGGTCGCCGACGCCGAACCCGTTCCCGTTGAACTCGCCGACGACCTGAGGCTCGAACCCGAGGCGGTCAAGGAAGCGGTTACGGACGACACGGCGGCGTTCTTCGTCAACTCGCCCGCCAACCCGACCGGTGCTGTGCAGACGGAGGACGACGCCCGCGCATTCGCCGAAATCGCCGACGACTACGGCGCGACACTAATCAGCGACGAGGTATACGACCGTTTCGTCTACGACGGCGAACACGTCTCGCCGGCGAACTTCGGCGAGAACGTCGTGACGGTCAACGCCGCGTCCAAGACGCTCGCCGCGACGGGATGGCGTCTCGGCTACGTCGTCGCCCCGACCGAGGCGGTCGATGAGATGGTCAAGGTCCACCAGTACGCTCAGGCGTGCGCGAACGCCTCGGCGCAACACGGCGTCGCCGAGACGCTGAACGACGAAAGGACCGACGAAGAGGTGAAGCGGATGAGCGACGAGTTCGAGGCGCGGCGCGACCTCGTGCTTGAACGCCTCGACGAGATGGGCGTTGACTGCCCGACGCCTCGGGGAGCTTTCTATGCCTTCCCGCGCGTCCCCGACGGATTCGTCGAGGAATGTATAGACCGCGACGTAATCGTGGTTCCGGGAGACGCCTTCGGCGATGCGGGCGAAGGACACGCGCGTATCTCGTACGCAAACTCGCGCGAGAACCTGCGCGAAGCGCTCGACGTGATGGAGAAGGTCGTCGCAGAGCTTCGCTAAGCTCTGGTTTCGACGTATTTATAATTTGCAGACGCTAATTCGTCCTACGGAAACTACATGAAGGTCAGCGTAATCGGATGCGGCAACCTCGGTAGCGCGGTCGTGAAAGGTCTCGTAGCCGAGGGCTACGACGTGGTAGCGTGCGACAAGGACGCGGACGCGCTGGCGGCGCTTCCCGACGAGGGCATCGAGAAGGTGTCGGACGCCTCGGAGGCGACGGATTCGGATGTCGTAATCCTCGCGGTCAAGCCGCAGGTAGCGGGTCCCGTCCTCGGCTCGTTCGAACTCGACGACGGCGCGGTACTCGCGTCCTTCGCCGCGGCGGTTCCGCTCGACTTCCTCCGTGAGCGGACGGGCGACGGCGTCCGTGTCGTCCGTGTCATGCCTAACTTAGCCGCCGAGTACAACGAGATGGCGGCGGCGGTCTGTCCCCGCGACGAGGTGCCCGACGAGGTGCGGCGCGTACTCGGCGACCTCGGTAGCTTCGTCGAGGTAGACGAGGAGGATATGGATATAGCGACCGCGGTCAACGGAAGCGGACCCGCGTTCGTCTTCTACGCGATGAAGGCGGTGAAGGAAGCGGGTGTCGAGGGCGGTCTGTCGGAGGAGGACGCCGAGACGCTGACCGCACAGACATTCCGCGGCGCGGCGGCGATAGTCCAGAACGACGACCGTTCGCTCGACGAACTCATCGACGCGGTCTGTTCGCCCGGTGGGACGACGATAGAGGGTATGGAGGTGCTACGCGAAGCCGACGCCGCCGCACCGTTTGTCGAAGCGGTGCGTGCGGCGGAACGGCGTTCGGAGGAGATAACGGAGGAAGTTGACCTATGAGCGCCGAAGCCGACGGACGGTATCTGACGCGCGAAGACGCCGCGGAGGCGGAGCGCGTCGTCGTCAAGGCAGGCACGAACTCGCTGACCGACGACGACTCGAAGCTCGACCGTCTCAAGCTCGACAAGCTCGTCAACGACATAATGGACCTCGTGGAGCGTGGCAAGGAGGTAATCCTCGTCTCGTCGGGCGCGATAGGCGCGGGGACGGGACGCGCGCCGACAGCGAACAGTTCGGTCGAGGACCTTCAGGCGGCGGCGACGGTCGGACAGAGCGACCTGATGCGTAACTACGACGAGAGCTTCGAGAGGTACGGAAAGGACGTTGCGCAGATTCTCGTGACCCACCACGACCTCGAAGACTCGCGCCGGTTCAACAACTTCAGGAACACGGTCGAGACGCTCCTCGACTGGGGCGTCGTACCCGTCGTGAACGAGAACGACGCCGTCGCTATCGAGGAGATACAGGTCGGTGACAACGACATTATCTCGTCATCCATCGCCGTCGGGGTAGACGCCGACCTCCTCGTGACGCTGACCGACGTAGACGGCGTCTACACCGACAACCCGAAGGAGAACCCCGACGCCGAACTCATCGACGAGGTACGCGAGGACGAGATAGACGAAATCTGGGACTATGTCGGTGAAGATACGCCCGACTTCGGAGGAATTACGACGAAGGTCGAAGGCGCGGAACGCGTCAACGAGGAGGGAATCCCCGCGATAATCGCGGGTTCACAGGTACAGAACGTGCTGGAGAAGGTGGCTGAAGGGGAAAACGTCGGGACATTCTTCGCACCGGAGGTGGACGAATGACAGACGCAGAAAGGAAAGCTAAGGAAGCAGAAAGCGCCGCGCTCGAACTGTCGAACGTATCCGATGGAGACAAGAGCGAGGCGCTGGAGAGTATCGCCGACGAGAAAGAGGCACGCGAGGACGAACTGCTTGAGCCGAACCCCCGCGACGTTGAGGAGGCGGAGGAGATGCTTGAACGCGGCGAGTATACACAGGCGCTCGTTGACCGTCTCAAGCTCGATAGCGCTAAGGTGTCAGGTATCGCCGATATGGTCCGCGGCGTCGCCGAGCAGGACGACCCCGTGGGCGAAACGCTCGCGGCGCGCGAACTCGACGAAGGTCTGACGCTGTACAAGGTATCTGTACCGATAGGCGTAGTCGGCTCCGTCTTCGAGTCACGCCCCGACGCTCTGCCTCAGATAGCCTCGCTATGTCTCAAGTCGGGCAACGCCGCGATTCTGAAAGGCGGAAGCGAGGCGGAGGAGTCGAACCGCGTGCTTTTCGAGGCTATACGCGAGGCGACGGCGGAAAGCGATATACCCAACGGCTGGGTACAGTTGGTCGAATCGCGTGAGGATGTCGAGACGTTGCTCGGAATGGACGAACACGTTGACCTGCTCATGCCGCGCGGAAGCACCGCCTTCGTCAGGCACGTACAGGACAACACCAAGATTCCTGTTCTGGGACATACAGAAGGCGTCTGCCACGTCTACGTCGATGACGACGCCGACCTCGACAAGGCGGAACGCGTCGCATTCGACGCCAAGGTTGACTATCCCGCGGCGTGTAACGCTGTCGAGACCTTGCTCGTAAACGAGGACGTAGCCGACGACTTCCTGGCGCGTATCGTCGAACGGTACGACGAGGCGGGCGTCGAGGTACGCGGCGACGAACGGACGCGCGAGACGGTTTCGGTGAAGGAGGCGACCGACGACGACTGGACGACCGAGTACGGCGACCTAACCGTCGCGGTCCGTGTCGTGGATTCGCTCGACGCCGCGGTTGACCACGTCAACACGTACGGTTCGAAGCATACAGACTCGGTCGTCACGGAAGACGACATAAAGGCGCGGCGCTTCATGGAGAGCATCGACTCAGCGAGCGTCTTCCATAACGCCTCGACCCGTTTCAGCGACGGATTCCGTTATGGCTTGGGCGCGGAGGTAGGTATCAGCACCGGCAAGACGCATGCACGCGGACCCGTCGGCGTCGAAGGACTGACGACGTACAAATGGTACATCGAGGGCGACGGACACGTAGCGGGCGACTACCGCGGCGAGAACGCACGCGAGTTCACGCACCGCGACTTCGACGGCGAGTGGTAGGAGCGGCGATGACTATATGACGTTCAGCATAAGTAACAGATGGGAGGCTGGAGACGGTCCAAGCGATACCGAAGACCGTCTGTTAGAGAAGTACTGGAAGAGAGAAGGCGGGCTACTGTTCACAGAGTTTTCTGTGACAAAGGGAATGGACGGCAGGAGCAGAAGAGTGGACGCAATCAGATTCCCCAATCCACCGGTGAAAGAGGAGGCGTACTGCTCAAAGGGAAACTACGACATAATAAGACAGATTATCCAAAGACACGAAGTCGAACTGATTGAAGTGCATGAGTGGAGTTTCCACGCGTTTGGTCAGGTAGTAGGGAAAGCAGGAATTGTAAAGAATAGATGGAACCCATACGAAGTTAACAAGACGGTTATCCCTACGAACAGCCGGAAGTCGTACTATCCGAATAATGAAAGAGACGAGCCTACACACGAAGTCTTTGATAAGTTCGGTATCGAGGTCGAAGTCCTCGGCTGAGGTCAGTCCGCGAGGGCGTCGGGCGATTCGACGACGCGCGACCTGTTCGTCGTTGGGTCCTTTTCGACCACAATACGGCTGTCGGCGGCGTCGAGTAACTCCTCGTCGTGGCTCACTACGACGACCTGTTCGACCCCGTACTCGTCGTTCATCGCACGTACGAGACGGATGAGGCGCGAGACGTGCTCGTCGTCAAGGAAGGTCGTAGGCTCGTCGAAGATTAACGGCGGCAGGGCGGCTTCCGCGCCGGTCCCTTCAACGAGAAGACGGTAGACGGCGCAGCGGAGCGAGAGGTTGAAGACGGCGCGTTCTCCGCCCGAGAGACGTTCGGGTTCGAGCGTCGTCCCGTCTTTCTCGTGGACCGTAATCTCGTAGTCCTCGTCGAGTTCGACGCGGGCGTACGAGTCGTTAGCGTAGACCATCTCGAAGACCTCGTTCAGAAGCTGGTCGAGACGCCGGAGGTTCTGCGAACGGAGTTCGTGGCGGAGCGAGGCGTAGGTATCCTTGAGCGCGACCGCCTCGTCGTGTATCTCATCGACCTCGTCGAGACGGGCTTCGAGTTCGTCTATCTCGCCTCGGAGCGATTCGAGACGTTCGATTTCGTTCTCGACGGCACCTACTGCGGTCTGTATCTCGTCACGTTTGTCGCGCAGACCGTCGAGCTTCTCGGTCGCGTCATCGATGTAGTCGCGTGCGTCTTCGCGTCTGTCTCGGAGGGAGTCTACGTCAGCGTCACCGAGTTCGTCACGTAGCTCGTCGCGGCGCTGGCGTACCTCACGGAGACGGTCGCGCCTGTCGTCAAGTACCTCCTCCACGGAGTCGGCACGTTCTTCGAGACGTTCGGCTTCTTCGCGCAGTTCGTCGCGCCGCTCTGCCTCCTCGCGGTTCTCGCTCGCCTCGTCGTGTTCCTCGCGCGCCTCAGTAAGTTTCTTAGAGACTTCGTCGTATTCCTCGCGCGCCTCCGAAACCTCGTCCTCAAGCGACGAGACGCGTTCCGCCGCTTCCTCGACATCACCCATGGCGTCGTCAAGGCTTTCTTCGCGGTCTTCGAGACGTTCCTCCGCCTCTTCGACGGAGCCTTCGAGACGTTCGACACGGTCGGATAGCTCCGCGGCAGTTTCGGCGGCTTCGACCTGCTCCTCGGTATCCTCGACTTCCTCGTCGAGTTCTTCGAGACGGTCGGCAAGTTCCTCAGCTTCCTCGCGGTCCTCCTGCAGGGCGTCGGGTTCTCCGTGTACCTCCTGCCCGCAGGTCGGGCAGACGCCGTCGTCGAGTAGGTCTTCGGCTTCCTTGATGTCTTCGCGGAGGCTTTCGAGACGTGCCTCGGTTGCGGCGCGTTCGTCACGCCTCTCGGCAAGTCGGTCGCGGAGGCTTTCGAGTTCGTCGGGTGACACATCGACAGATTCTAGCTCCTGACGCGCTTCTTCGAGCGCTTCGCGTTTCCCTTCGAGTGTCTCGCGCCCCTTCTCGACGGCTTTACGTGCCTTCTCGGCACGCGAGTTGGCTTTCTTGACGGATTCGCGCGCTTCTTCGAGTGCATCGCGTTTCGACTCGACACGTGTTTCGAGACGTGCCGCACGCTCTTCGAGGGACGAGACGCGTTCCTCGGCATCGGCTTCGGATTCGCGCGCTTCTTCGACCGGAGGGGCGTCTATACCGTCCGCCTCGTCCCGTCTCTCCTCGGCTTCCGAGAGAAGTTCGTCGAGGCGTTCTTTCTTTTCGTCGACCTCCTCCTCAAGCGACGAGACTCGTTCCTCGGCTTCTTCGAGGCTCTCCTTCGTCTCCTCGTGTCTCTCAAGCCTGTCCTCGACGGAACGTAGCTCTTCGCGCGCCTCCTCAACCTGCTTCTCGAAATGTTCTATCTCCTCCTCCTTTTCCGAAACGCGTTCACGGAGAGACGATAGACGTTCGTGTGGCGCGCTGTCCTCTATCTCCTCGGCGGTCGCGCGTCGGTCATCGAGCCTGTCCTCGACGCGTTGACGGACGCGTTTGACGCCGAGGCGCGCTTCGTCAGCACGCTCACGGTATGTTTCGAGCTTTCCAAGCTGAAGGAGTTCGTCCACGACGCGGCGGCGTTCGTCGGGCGACGCTTCGATAAGCTTGTTTACCTCGCCCTGACGGACGTATGCGCAGTTGACGAAGGCGTCGGCGTCCATACGTAGGAGACGCGTCACCTCCTCGCGCGTCGAACGGACGCCGTCGTCGCCGACCTGTTCGCCGTTCCGCGACAGGATGCTTCTGCGCGTCGTCGCACGCCGGTCGTCGCCGCTTCCCGTCATGGTTATCTCCTGTTCTACGGCGTAGGAGTCACCGGCGTGGGTGAACTCTAGGCGGACCGTCGTCTCTTCCTTTCCGGTGGTCACGACATCGGCGAGGTTCTCGTCGGGGTCGAGCGCCTTAGAGCCGTAGAGCGCGACGAAGCACGCCTTGAGGAGAGATGTCTTTCCCGCGCCGTTCCCGCCCTGCACGACCGTAACGCCCTCGTCGAACTTGACCGTCGCGGAGTCGTAGCAACGGAAGTTATCGAGTTCGAGACGTTCGAGCCTCACGACCAGTCCTCCACCGTACTCTGCGCCTCTGCCTCTTCCGCCGTTTCGTCGTCTCCGCCCCCATCCGGTCGGTCGGTACCGTCGAGGAGTTCGTCAACGCGTTCCTCGACCTCCTCGGCGAGACGCGTGCGCGCTACGGCGTCGCCGCGGACGAGGCTGTCTATCTCACGTCCCGCGTCGCTAAGCTCCATCTCGTCGATACGTTCGCGGACGGCGTCGTCGGGGTCGGCAAACTCGACCTCGGGCGTTTCGTCGTCCTCTGCCTCACGTCTGTCGTTGACGCGTGCTACGAGCGCGCCGCGTTCGAGCAACGCCTCCTCGACCTCGCTCTGTACGACGGGGGCGTCGGAGTCGCCGGTTACGTTGACGAGCGCGACGGCGTCCTCAACGTCGCGCTCACGAGTTCGTTCGATAACCTCCTCGGTGCCGCCCTCAACGAGTTCCGCCTCGACGTTCACGAAGTCGCGCGTCTCGATGGCGCGGCGTTCCATGAAAACGTCGTCGCCGAACTCGAAGACGTTGTAGCCGCGTGCCTCTTCCTCGGAGGCGCTGGCACGCTCGGTAGAACCACAGTAGGCGGCGACCGCCCCGCCGACCTCTGCTCGTTCAGGATGGTGGTAGTCGCCGAGCATGAATACGTCCCAGTCGACGGGAGAGTTTTCTGCGAAGTCGTCAAGCGACCAGTCGCCGAAGGGGAACGGCTCAAACAGTCCATGCAGGACGAGGACGTTGTGTTCCGAATCTGAGGGTTCGAAGGAGTAGTCGAAAGAGCCGGCGCGCGACGGCGGCGTATGGTCGACGCCGTAGAATGCGACGCCGTCGATTACGACGGGTTCACGTCCGAGACGGCGGACGAAGCCTAGGTCCTGTAGAAGGTCCGCCCATTCGGCGTCGCGTTTTGACTCATGGTTTCCGACGATAGCGAGAACTTCGACGCCAGCACCGTCGAGACGAGAGAAGAGGTCGAGCGTTTGGCGAAGGTCTTCGAGACGTGGGTTGCGCGAATGGAAGAGGTCGCCCGCGTGTACGAGAACGTCGTAGTCGCCTTCGACGGCGTCATTGACGACACGTTCGAAGGCGCGGAGGAAGTCACGTCGCCGCTCATCGGAGCCGTACTGTCTGTAGCCTATATGCGTGTCTCCGGTGTGAAGAACCTTCATTCGGTGGTTGCTGTCTCAAGTTCACCCGAGACGTTCCAGATGAGCGTCCGTATGTGTGTGGGAAGATTAGGGTCGTTCGAGGCGTCGTTGAGAACGTTCATCGCGCTCGCGGCACGTTCGGTGGCATCGCGGTCGCCGTCGCGGAGGTGTTCGAGAGCCTCGTCAAGCGAGTCGCGGACGTTCTGTGGCACCGAGTCGTCCTCGACGACGCGTTCGAGTTCGTTGGCGACCTTCTCTATCTCTTCGTCGTTCATGTTTCAATACCGGTGGAATGCGTTGGTTTCCCACCCACTTAAATCCAAAGAAAGGACATCTTTATCCGGTACGAAGCCGGAAACGAACCCATGGCTCAGATACGTACGATAGAGGAACTCGACCTCGACTCGCCGTATATCGTCGAAGGTCTTCCCGGGATAGGTCTCGTAGGTCAGATAATCGTCGACCATATCGAAGACAGCTTCGGTATGTCCGAACACGCAGCGGTCGACTGTGAAGGGCTACCTCAGGTCGCCGTCTTTCAGGAAGGTACCCACGATGTGAGGTCGCCGGTACGTATCCATGCCGACGAGGAAAACGACCTTCTGGTACTCCAGAGCGACGTTCCCGTCTCTCCGAAAGCCGAGGGCTTCGTCGACTGTCTGGTCGGATGGCTCGAACAGGAAGACGTTACACCGGTCTTCGTCAGCGGTCTACCGTCACGTCCCGAAGGCGTGCCGTCGCTCTTCGGCGTCTCTACGGGGGACGGCGGTTCACTACTCGGCGACATAGAGCCGCCGGAGCAGGGCGGGGTCGTCAGCGGACCGACGGGTGCGCTCCTCAAGGCGGCAAACGACCGAGGTATCGACTCGGTGGGTCTCATCGTCGAGACAGACCCTCAGTTCCCCGACCCCGCGGCGGCGCGTGTCGTGGTCGAGAAAGGCATAACGCCGGTTACAGGCGTCGAGATAGGCACGGATGCGCTCGTCGAGAAGTCGGAGGAGATAATGGAAGCCAAGAAACAGCTCGCTGAGAGGCTTCAGGACCCCGAGGAAGAGGCGACGACGGCGACGACGACGGGCATGTACCACTAATGTCGGGAGAGGAAGCGTGCTTCGAGGCAGGAATCAAGCTCGGTGCGCTCTACCACCAGTTCATCGGGACGCCCGTTTCGGAGGAGTCGGTTGGTTCGCTCGAAACCGCCGTCGAGGAGGCGGTCGAGAGCCAGAGATACGTCGTCGAGGCGTCGGTCTCTATAGACGATGTCGAACACAACCGGTTCGGGTACGACGAACTCGAAGGCACGATGCTCAACGTTGAGGTCGTCGTCGAAAAGGACGGGGTCGCCGTAGAGGCGAGCATGGACGAGGAAGACGGCTATCCGATGATGCGTATAGACGGCGTGCGCGACGTTTAGATTTAAGTTGTAGAGGGTTGTCGTCTTACCATGGCACAGTCAACACTCGAAGACGACGAACTTTTCGACGAAGCCTCGGACGAGATGCGCGACGACGTTGAGGAGGCGCTTGAACGCGCCCGCGACGCCCTCCCCGAAGCGGATGATGTCCTTGATGTAGAAGGCGACAATATCATCGGCGTTCTCAACAGCCTCAAGTCCGAGTTAGACGGCGAGGAAGCCGCCAAGGCGTTCCGCGAGGCGAAGAAATGGTTCGGTATCGGTGAACGCGCGGATGTCTTCGACGAGGAGTTCGTGGAGGAAACCGAGGAGGAGATAGAGGAGATAGAGGAGGCGCTCGGTGCTATCGAGGACGCGGCGGAGACAGCGACCGAACTCACCGACTCGGTCGCCTCGCTCAAGGGTTCGTTGTAGCCGTGACAGCGGTACTCGACAACCACTGCCACATAGACCCGCGTAACGGCGACGGTATTGACGCAGTCAGGCGTTTCGCGCGTAGCGGCGGGACGCATCTCTGTATCGTCAACAAGCCGTCGTGGAGCCTCGATGTCGAGGCGTCGGACGCCGACGACTTCCGCGAGGTCTTCGACGAGACGTTACGGACGGTTGAGGAGGCGGACGAGGTGCTCGAAGGAAAGGCGTTCGCGGTCCTCGGCGTACATCCGGCGCTCGTCTCTAAGCTTCTCGGACGTTTGGGAGGTCCGCAGAACGACGAGGGTGTGGAACGCGCCGAGGAGGTCATGAAGACCGGCTTAGAGGTCGCCGCGGAGTACGTCGAAGAAGGACGCGCTATCGCCCTCAAGTCGGGGCGTCCGCACTACGACGTGCAGGAGCCGACATGGGAGCTGTCGAACAACGTCATGGAACACGCCTTCCGCCTCGGGGCTGACCACGACTGCGCCGTGCAGTTGCACACCGAAAGCGGCGACGACTTCACAGACATACGCGAGATGGCGGAAGATGTCGGTATGTCGCCGGACCGCGTCGTGAAACATTTCTCGTCGCCGAATGTCTCGGCGGTCCGGCGTTCCGTCATTGCGTACGAGGAGAACGTCTTCGAGGCGGCTGAGGACGGACGCGACTTCTTCCTCGAAACGGACTATCTCGACGACGCCGAACGTCCAGGGGCGGTCCTCGGGACACGGACGGTGCCTAAACGCGTCGATGCACTTCTTGACGAGGGCTACGACGACGCCGTCGACCGTGCCTGCGTCACGTTACCGGAGGAGGTATACGGCGTCGACATGTCTCTCTGAGAGAGCATATGCAAAGGTCTTTGGGTTCTCAGAACGTAATATTCAGGTAGATGAAAGGCTTCGAGAAGGACCGCAAGAGGCTCGACGACGAGTTCGAGAAGGTCCTCGAATCCGTCTATCCCGACGAACTCAGGAGCTACGTCGGACGCGAGCTTTCGACAGCGAGCCGGACACCCGCGCTTCTCTGTATGCTGTCGGCGCGTGCGACGGGAGGTAAGCCGGACGCCTCCGAGGCGGCGGGGATACAGTTCGTTCACGCCGGACTTGACGCAACGCGGCGTGTTCTGGACGAGGGAAGCTGGGAAGGCGTAGGTGTCGAGCCGGTCGAGGAGGATATGGTTCTGCTCGCAGCAGACGTTCTGGTTACCGTCGGGTTCGACCACCTCCTCGACCACTACGAGGCGGCGACACGGGTCGTAAACACGTTCGGTACCGAGAAAGCACGCGAGTCTGAGGCTGTCGGGGTCGACGACCGTTTCAGTCACGAGTCAGCGCATTTCGAGGAGACGTACACGACGGCGGTCGAGATAGGATGTGGCGGCGAACCGCCCGAAGAACTCGTCTCGCTCGCCGAGAGCCTCGCGGTTGCCGACTGTCTAGAGGCGGCGGCTTTCGAAGTTGACGTGTCGGGTAAAGCCGAACGCGCCGCTCGTCTCGCGGAAAGCGTCGACGGACACGAAGAACACGTCGCGGCAATACGTGGCGAGTCAGCTCTGGGTGACGAACACTCGACGGAAACCGGCGTCGAGGCGCAGGACTAAGGAGCGAGTCTGTTCTTGCGTCCGAGCATCTCCTCGCGGTAGGTTTCGAAGGTCGTGGGCATCCAGTCCTCGGCAAGGTCGAGCATACGGTCGGTGAGTTCGCGGACCTCCCACTGGGCGTCCGAGGCGGCGCGCATATCGGCGACGTGCATCAGGGCGCGGGCGTTGAGGGTGAAGACCATGTTTACCTTGGTCGCCATCGGAAGCAGGAAACGGGCGTCCTCGGGCGGCGTAACCTCGTCGCCGCGGTACTTCTTCGGCGCGTCCTCGTCTATCAGGTTATGGTAGAGTTCGAACTGCCGCTCACATCCCTCGATGAACTCGTCGGTCAGTCCCGCCTCCTCGACGCTCGGCGGCACGACGACGGCATCGCGTATATCGGAGCCGCGTTCCGGCACCGTATAACGCAGGGACTGAACATCGAAGCTCGCGTGCCGGTGGCGCGTAATCTGCGCCATACAGACGCGTGAGATTCCACGCGCGGCGAAGGTGGCGTTCGGATGCTCGAAAGGTCCGTAATGCCCGCGTTCCATCAGCTGGGAAATCAGGTTCGCCTTCTTCTCCTCGACGGTGTCGCCGTCGACCGGCTCCATCACGTCGGCGAAGCCTCTGTCGGCGACGAACTCAGTCGTGTAGTCGTTACGTGCCGCGCGACACGCGAGTTCGTCGGGTGAGTCTGTCGAAGCGAGAAGGGCGACCTTCATACGTCCGCCCCCGCTTCTTCGAGCGTTTCGAGGGTCGCTTCGGCGTCGTCAAGATGCTCGCGGCACCGACTGACGAGTTCGACGCCCTCCTCGTACAGTTCAAGCGCCTCGTCAAGCGTTAGGTCCTCGCCGACGCGCCCTTCGTCGAGACGTTCGACAATCTCCTCAAGGCGGTCGTAGTCGTCCTCGAAGCTTTCGGTCATGGTCGTACGTCGCGCGCCTCCGACTTAATTCAACCGTCGCGTCGCCCGTCGGGTCGTACCTCCTCGACGAGCGTCTCAACGTCGCCGTCCCCCAGACGGACGGCGAGTTCGTCACCCACCGAAACGTCCTCGACGGACTCGACGACGCCTTCCTCGCCCTCGACGACCGAGTAGCCGCGCGACAGGACGCGTAACGGACTGACGGATTCGAGGAGGCGTGCCTGCTCCTCGATATCGGTACGTGCGTCACCGACGGCGTCGCGGGCGAGACGGTCGAGGCGTTCGGCGAGTTCATCGACGCGTTGGGCGTACTCCTCGATGACGGGCGCGCGCCTCAGGAAACGTTCGTGGCTTTCGAGTGTCCGACGGCGTTCCTCGACGGCACGTTCGACCGTATCGCGTGCGCGGCGTTCGAGCGCGTCAAGACGTTCACGTATCTCGCCGCTGTCGGGGACAACGAGCTCCGCCGCCTCGCTCGGGGTCGCAGCGCGTTCGTCGGCGGCAAGGTCGGCGAGCGTAACGTCAACCTCATGCCCCACGGCGCTCACGACGGGTGTTTCGCACGCGGCGACAGCACGCGGCACGGGTTCCTCGTTGAACGCCCAGAGGTCTTCGAGCGACCCCCCGCCACGTCCCACGATTAGAACGTCGGGGCGTCCGTCGGCATCGAGACGTTCGACGGCGTCGGCTATCTCCTCCGCCGCGCCGTCCCCCTGAACGCGTGTCGGCGCGAGAAGGAGACGGGCAGAGAAACGCCGCGAGACGACATCCTGTATATCGTGTAACGCCGCGCCCGAGTCGCTCGTGACGACGCCGACGGTCGTCGGGTACTCGGGAAGCGGCTTCTTGCGGCTGTCGGCGAAAAGCCCCTCGTCGGCGAGTTCGGACTTGAGACGTAGATACTCCTCGTAGAGTTCGCCCTGTCCCGCACGGTCCATCTCGCGGACGTAAAGCTGGTACTCGCCG